>CAZGDK010000148.1:0-6863 GCA_964525155.1 uncultured Smithella sp.
CGTTCACCGTGCGGGTTCCGCTGATCGACGTATTGCTGTTGCCGCCAATCGTCTGCCCTTTGCTGTTTTTAATAAGAATATTCCAATCCTTCTCGCCGTGGATGTAGATTTCTTCGCTGCCGGCCTTGTCCTCAAAACGCAGCTCGTTGAAGCCTTTGGAGTTGGGCGTGCTTTTGGTTTTGATGACGGTCCGGGTCAGGTGATCAGGCAATTTATAAAGCGGCGGGTTCGCTCCGTTATAAACGCTGCCGGTAATAATCGGCCAGTCCGGGTCGCCTTCCATGAAGCTTACCAAAACTTCGTCGCCGACGCGGGGAATAAACATCGTTCCCCAACCTCCGCCGCCCCAGGTCTGCGCGCAACGCAGCCAGCAGGAGCTGTTATCGTCTTTCTTGCCCCGGCGGTCCCAGTGGAACTGCACCTTCACCCGGCCGTGCTCGTCGCAGAAAATCTCATGGTTTTTCGGGCCGACAACCGTGGCGGATTGAAGCCCATAGATGACGGGCTTGGGGATTGACTTTCCAGGACGCAGTGTTACGGATGATGGAATGACCGTAAATGAATTGTCATATTTGAAGTCGCCGCCGATGCCGGTTTGTTCTCCCAGCACATGGCTTTGAGAGCCTTCATGTGTAACGGATACAAGCACGTATTCCTTATCCAGGGAGGAAAACTCGTGTCCATATAAGCTGAAGGTATGTCCCGGTAACAGACGGCAACAGTTGCTTGTTCCGGATGCCATCCGCTCCAGCATTTTGTGTTCTTCGAGTCTCATTCTGGCCAGACGCTGACCGTCGTCGGGGTCGCCATACGTATGGGGGAAATCGTATATTTCGTATTTATGCTTCGTTTTATCCTGCGCTTTTGTTTCCTGCCCCATGCTCGGTTTTTTGAAATTATACGCGGTTTGCACAACCAGACCCGGACGAACGGTCTGTGTTAATGAAAAGTTCGAAATGGACTCTTCCGATGCGACCATGCCGCCGCCCGACTTATGCTTGAGGATGGGCACGCCTTCGATGGGTTTATACGTCACTGTGCTGTCGACAAAGACCAGCAGGTGTTTATCCTTGGTGTGTTCAAAGAAGTAATAAATGCCTTCTTCTTCCAGGATTCTGGATATGAAGCCTAAATCCGTTTCCCTGTATTGGACGCAATTGCGACGTTCTTTGTATTTTTCCTTGAGCCTGAATTCGTAATGTTTGGCGTCAATGTTATTGTCTTTCAGAATCTCCTTGACGATGTCCGGAACCGTCATGTTTTGGAATATCCGGCAATCCTGATTGAGGATCAAAAACCACAATGAAGGCACGACACTGGCATGATACAAATAAAACCGGCCGTTTCTTCCGGTCTGAATAAAATGGTTAATGACGCCGTGAAAATATCGGTCTCCGAGATTGCCCGCAACGGTAAGAAGGCCCTCTTTTTCTATGATCTCTTCGGGTTTCTTGATTTCATCCTCGCTGACGAGTGACAACCCCATGGTGAAACAGTCCGACAGCTTTTCACTGACATCAAAATGCGCGACGGCAACCTGATAGGGTGTCCCCAAAACGCTGAATCGAATCTTGCTTTGTTTAAGCATGGCTATAAAGCTGTTTACATCAAACATAATCTCACCTCTATGTATTCATCACAGACTCTCTAATGATTGCAGAGGGCCGGTTCTGTTACCTTTATCACCTGCGCCTCTGCTTTCGTTGCCGTGGTGTTTGTTCTTGTTGCGCCGCAGTAGCGAAATTTGAGGTTTCAGCCTGCGGCAGCCGGTAGTCTTTCATCAGCCATTTGGCCAGAAAAAAACCCCGCCGCAGCTCCTGGATTTGTTCATAGTCAGCGTTTTGAAAGCGATAGCCTTTTTCCTTCTCCAATTTCCGTAATAGAAGGATACGCATCAAGGTGGGACCAAACGCCTTGAGATTAACATAAGCAAAAGCTATCATTAACATAGGTGCCGCAAGGAATATTGCATTCTGCCTGCCGCCACCGTAAATTTCAAAAAGTAAAGGAATGTTCGTCGTACCAACGGCAACAATCCAGAAAGACGACATTAGCCGTTTTCCCTTATCATCCTCATCTTTAATGTTTGTTTTATATAAGGGATTAACTTGACGCTTTTCATAATTGATGTATCGATTAAAGATATTTCTCCAATTTTCACGAGTTTCTTTATTCCACATACCAAATGACTTCGCTGTTTGGAGCATACCGCCGAGCATTGAAAGCAACATAGCTAAAGCATTGGTCACAAACGCCAAAAAAAAGGCTGATGGGTGATCAACTATTAACGTTAGCAACATCACCGCGCCTCCGGAAAGCATTACTTCCAGAACCACAACAAGATAAATAAATCCCCATAGCGCGCTTGACGTACCAAAACGTGATCGAAAATTAACAAAAATACCCATAGCCAATCCAACACATATACATCCTCCCAAGATAGCCAGGAGAAGTGGCGTTGGAATGTTAACAATTAATGACAAAGGCAAAAAGAATAGAACAGACATCATAGCGGTAAGTACACACATGAACCACCAAGCACCGGATAAAGTTTTACGAGAACTTTCAATAGAAGGTAACATAATTAGAACCAACCGTTCTTTCCAATCTCCTCACTATTTTATTTTTGCACTTAATCAACTTTCGCTTTCATCGATTTATTACTCATCAGTTACGGTGAGATATACTTAAAATCTACGACTGGCGAACCTTTATCCATGGCCTTTTCTATTAGGCGGCCTGCTTTCTCATTCAGACCGGTGGCCTTCCAAACAATTTGAGCAATGATACCGACACCGATACCTATTAAAAGTAGAGGGGCCGTACCAATTGCAGTCCCTGCACCAAACAATGCCACGGCCACTCTTGGCGCTATCCAGATAGCAGCTTCTCCAGTAGCAAACGCGGCAGCATTCCCTGGTTGGCTTTTTGCTTCATCAATCACAAACTGCCGCCCATTAAAATGACTGCCGCTAAAATTATTAAAAAGATCAATTGCAGCGGTTGGTGCGAACGTCAAAACGCCACCTGCCAATCTTGTATTTAAAATGCGCGTTTTGCCCGTCAGGGCGGCGGTGCCAGTCATGATTTTTAAATCCCTCGCCCGGAAACTTAATCTTTCCCTGCCATATATTCTGAGCTTTCCAGGATCAATAACCGGCGTGACAACATTTGCCGGAAGCCCGCTGATTCTGATGCACAGCCTCGCAAGACTTTTTCCGCTGTCGGCGTTGCAATTATTTATTGAACAATGAATGATTCTCACTTTTGCCTCTTTTTATTTCTTTTGCTTTTTCACAACCTGTTTTTCAGACGCAGCATCAGCAACACTTTCAGCCTGCGGTGGCCGGTAGTCTTTCATCAGCCATTTGGCCAGAAAAAAGCCCCGCCTCATTTCCTGGATCTCTTCATAATCCGCGTTTTGAAAGCGGTAGCCGACTTCTTTTTCGATTTTTCGCAGAAGAAGGAGGCGGGTAAGTCCTGGGCCAAAAGTTTTCAAATTGATATAAGAGAACGTTATGATTCCAAGAGGGGCTGCAAAAAAGACTGCGTTGACCTTTCCGCCGCCGTATAGCTCAAAAAGAAGTGGGATGTTTGCTGTGAGGGGCACCGCCAGCCAAAATATATCCCGATAGTCCATCTTATGTGGTTTGGTCGTCAATGCCGGATCGACCTGACGTTTCGCATAATCAATGTATTTTTCAATTTCTTCACGCCAACGGTTTGTTTTGCGCCAAACTTCAAGCCTCACAGATTCCAGATACATGCCAATCAACAATGTCAAGATCACACACACTAAATTTGTATTAAATGCAAACCAGCGAAATTCCGGGCTACCCACTAAACGGAAAGCAAAAGCAACTGTACTTCCGATCATTAATATTTCTATCAGAATAGTAAAGTGAAGTGACATAATGAAAGAATGGTGCAAAGCAAAGTATGAACGATATGTTATGTATAAGCCCTGAATTAAACCAATTACAACTCCAAGAAAAGCTAAAATAAGCAGGGTTTTGCCCGGGACATTCTTCGGATTATCGCAGTACATTACAAGAAAAAAGATAGCAAAAAAAAGTGCATTCGCACTAGAATAAATCAACGACGACTTGGATATAATGAAAGGTGCATTACGAATTGAATAAAGCATAACCACTTTCTTGCAACACTTTTAAAATATTTTAATCAAATA
This sequence comes from uncultured Smithella sp., assembly GCA_964525155.1. Lineage (GTDB taxonomy): Bacteria > Desulfobacterota > Syntrophia > Syntrophales > Smithellaceae > UBA8904. The sequence continues at coordinate 4,190 of CAZGDK010000148.1, forward strand.
AATAACTTTACTTAGAAGTTATATAACCTATCAATTACGGTAAGATATACTTGAAATCCACTGTCGGCAAATTGTCTACGATATCTTCTCCCTGACGGGCTGCCCAGTCCGCACCGCCAAATTTATTCCAACATGCTTGCGCGAAAATTCCAAGTCCTAGCCCAAATAAAATAACTGGTGCAGTTGTTAACGCCGCAACACCTCCAATTGTGATTGCAACAGCTCCAAAACCAGCCGTTGCAATCGCACCCGCCAAATTCCCGCTCTGATGGTTAGCAGAATCAATGAAAAACTGGCGTCCGTTGAACTGCTTACCTTTGGAGTTTTTGAAAAGATCAAGTAAAAGGTTCGGCGCAAAGGTCAAAACGCCGCCTGCCAATCTTATATTTAAAATGCGCGTTTTGCCCGTCAGGGCGGCGGTACCGGTCATGCTTTTTATATCCTTTGCCCGGACGCTCAATCTTTCCTTGCCATACATTCTGAGCTTTCCAGGATCAATAACCGGCGTAACAACATTTGCCTTTAAACCGCTGATTCGAATGCGCAGCCGGGGCGCACCTTTTCCGCTGTTGGCGTCGCAATTATTTATTGAACAATGAGTGATTATCATCTCTTCCGCATTTGTTTCTTTTGTTTTTTGACACCCTGTTCTTCAGATGCAGCATCAGCAACACTTTCAGCCTGCGGCGGCCGGTAATCTTTCATCAGCCATTTGGCCAGAAAAAAACCCCGCCGCAGTTCTTGGATTTGCCCATAGTCCGCATTTTGAAAACGATAGCCGACTTCTTTTTCAATTTTCCGTAGAAGAAAAAGGCGAGTAAGTCCTGGGCCAAAAGTTCTCAAATTTATATAAGAGAAAGAGATGATTCCAAGAGGAGCTGCAAAAAAGACCGCGTTGACCTTTCCGCCGCCGTATAGTTCAAAAAGAAGTGGGATGTTTGCTGCGAGTGGCACCGCCAGCCAAAAGATATCCCGATAGTCCGTTTTATATGCTTTGGTCGTCAATTCCGGATTGACCTGATGTTTTGCATAATCAATGTATTTATCAATTTCCACCCGCCAGTATTTCGTTTTGCGCCAAACTTCAAGCCTTAAGGATTCAAGATACATGCCTAACAATAAGGACAAGATCATACACGCCATATTTGTATTAAATGCAAACCAGCGAAGTTCCGGACTACCCGCTAAACGAAAAGCAAAAGCAACTGTGCTTCCAATCATTAATATTCCCATCAGGACTAACATATGCAAACACATTATGAATGCATGGCACAATGCGAAATGTGAGCGATAGGTTATGTATAGCCCCTGAATAAAGCCGATCAATGCCGCAAGACATACAATAGTTAACAGATGGTAACCCGGTACATTCTTCGGGTCTTCGCAGTACATGACAAGAAAGAAGATGGCAAACATGCTCGCATTCAAGCCTGCATAAACATACCAGAATTTATTTATAAAAGGTGCATTACGAATTGAATAAAGCATGACTACTCTCTTGCGATACTTTATAAATTTTTAATCTAATAAACAATTATACTTGTCAGTTATACCCTCTATCAATTACGGCGAGATATACTTAAAATCCACAGCCGGCAAATTATCAACTATATCTGCGCCCTGACGGCCCGCCCAGTCACCAGCACCAAAATAATTCCAGAGTGCCTGAACTGCAATGCCGCCAATGAGCACGACCAAAACAACAAGTGCAGGCGCAACACCAGCAGCAATAAGTCCTGCTGTCGCCAAACCACCTAATACAAACACCACAGCATTTCCGCTCTGATTCGCAAACTCGTCAATCACAAACTGCCGCCCATTAAAATGACTGCCACTAAAATTATTATAAAGATCAATTGCAGCGGTTGGTGCAAAAGTCAAAACGCCGCCTGCTACTTTTGTATTTAAAATGCGCGTTTTGCTTGTCAGGGCGGCGGTACCGATCATGTTTTTTAAATCCCTCGCCCGCAAACTTAATCTTTCCCTACCATACATTCTGAGCTTTCCAGGATCAATAACCGGCGTGACAACATTTGCCTTTAAACCGCTGATTCGAATGCGCAGCCGGGGCGCACCTTTTCCGCTGTTGGCGTTATATAAGGTCATGTGGTTGTTGAGCTTGACGCTTTGTACTTTTTTCCCCTCTATCAGCTTAGTGGCGTCTGCTATTTTCTTTGATGCCATGGCCGTTTCACCCGCCCTTCTTCCCTGATTGGCAGTGGCTAAAATATTTCCGGGTCCGGCGGCGGCATCCTTCATGTATTCGTTAAATCCCGCATTTTCCCCCGGTTTGTAATCCAGATAATCCTTCAGCCATTCGCCGTTAAGAAGATTCGACACGCAGCGCAAGGCCACCTCCCTGGCCAATACCTCATCCAGGCCAAAGTCGCCTTCGAGGGTCTGGTGTGATACGTCCCACGCGTCCGGACATTGGATAATGGACGGACTTCTCATATTATGGATGCTTGGTTGGTTTTTCAGAAAATCGTTATAACCATACAGATGCTCATAGTCACGGATGTCTTTGAGCAAAAGCAGGGCCTGATTTCTTGCTTCATCCTGCATGGGCGAGTTATTTGAAGGCATGTAATGACTCCTGAAATAATGGGGAGACAAATGATTTCAGCAAGCTTTTCCCTTGAAATCGGGAAAAGCTTGTGAATGCAGTCCACGG
>CAZGDK010000149.1:0-6419 GCA_964525155.1 uncultured Smithella sp.
CGTGGCGTCACGAGGGACATGAGGGTTTCCCGCGCAGGCGGGAATCCAGTATTTTCAAGTGATTATAGATTCCCGCCTTCGCGGGAATGACGGAAAAAGGCATTTTTCAAAGGTCTCGTAAAATTCCCCGACAGGGAGGGCGGCCGCTGTTCCCGCTCTCCCTGTTCCGGTAATTCATTTGTACAGGGCGTCGATCCGGTCTTTTAAATTTGACACAACGACATTGCGTTTCAGCTTCATGGTTTGGGTCAGCGTGCCGTTTTCCAGACTGAATGGTTCCGGCAGAAGAAGAAATTTTTTCGGGATTTCGTAGCCGCCGAACTTGCCTTTTAAATGGTTGGTAATGGTTTCCGCGTACATGTCAAGAACATCCTGGCGGGCCACCAGCGTTTTGATGTCCGCAGGCAGCCCTTTTTGTTTGGCCCAGTCCCGCAGAACGTCAAAATCCGGCACGATAATGCAGATGTTGTAGGGGCGGTTTAAGCCGTAAATGACGGCCTGCTGAACAAACGGGATCAGGCAGATTTCTTCTTCCAGTGAGACGGGGAAGACGAATTTCCCGTTTTCCAGTTTATACTGCTCCTTGATGCGGCCGGTAATGTATAAAAACCCGTCCTTGTCCAGGCGGCCACGGTCGCCGGTGCGGAACCCGCCATCGGGCGTGAGCGCGGCCTTTGTGTCTTCCGGACGGTTGTGGTAGCCCTTCATGACATTTGGGCCGTACACAATGACTTCGCCGTCCTTGGCCCCTTCTTCAACCACGGACGAGTCGATAACGATTTTGACCTTGTCGACGGCTTTGCCGACGCTTCCCAGACGGTAGCTGTATGACGCGTTCATCGTGGCGGCAGGCGATGTTTCGGTAAGACCATAGCAGTCATAGATCGGGATTCCGATGTCGAAGAAAAACTGCGCGATCTCCGGATTTACGGCAGCACTGGCGGTCATGGCGCCCAGAACCCGTCCACCCAGACGTTCGCGGATTTTTGCAAAGACGACTTTGTTGGCCAGTTTGTATTTCAGGTTGGTGATCAAATCCGATTGGCCCTTTTCCGCCAGTTCGCGCCTTTTCTTTGCGGCTTCAACACCCATCACAAACAGGGTTTTGGCCAAGCCTCCTTCCTTGTTCATTTTGGCCCACAGGCCGTCGTAAATGCGGTTGAAGACACGCGGTACGGCCACAAGCCAGGTGGGTTTGACCTTGACGATGTCATCCACAATAGTGGACGGGCTTTCCGCAAGTCCCAGAGCGCCGCCCAGGCGGATGACGGCAAACAACTCGCCGCTCTGGCCGTAGGAATGGGCCCAGGGCAGGATCGCAAGCGTCAGAGCATCTCGCCCTTCATTTTTTTGCAGTTCGGGATACATTTTGAGGCCGGATGCCGAATTATGGGTAAAATTGCCGTGAGACAGTAAAACGCCTTTGGGATTGCCGGTTGTGCCGGATGTGTAAATGAGTTCGGCTATGTCATCCGGCGACGGGATTTGAGCGGCAACGGGTTTTGCCGCGCCGCGCCGCTCCAGCGCGGCCATTGAGTTATCGCCTTCGGCGTCGATGATGAAAATGTGCTTGAGGGTGGAGATCTCCTGCTGCAATTTTTTTAATTTCTCGTAAATTTCAGGCTTGGAGACGAAAAGGACTTTGATCTGGCTGTCCGCGATGATGTACTTCCAGACGGAAACAAGCTCCGCTTCATACATGGCCACGTAGCGGGCAACGCGCCCCCATGAAGCGAAGGCCGCCACGACCCATTCCACCCGGTTGTTGGCGATGATGCCGATGGCGTCGCCCTTGTTGACGTCCAGCTGGGCCAGGCCCGCCCGCAGATTATTGACGCGTTCGCCGACCTCGCGATAGGTGGCCCATTCATAAACGCCCTGTTTATTCTTAGTGCCCATTAATTTTCGATCGGCGAATTTGCTGACGCTTTCGTTCCACCAATCGACTAAGTTGTCCGGCTTATTGTACGTAAAGGTTTGCATGAGATGCCTCCTGGGGGTTAATAAAACCGGGAATTATTGTCCCGGTGTACTTATTCATCATGTCGTTCCCTCTTTTCCCCAAAAGGTGAAGGCAGTATAAAGGATTATTCATGTAAAAACAACAAAAACAATTAAATCCACTCTTTCTCTATCTTCGATAGGAGAAAGAGTGGATTTTGATTTTTGTTTGGAAAAATCCTCCCCAACCCTCCTTTAGAAAAGGAGGGTGTTTGGAAACCGGGAGGGGGGATGTCTATGACGCTTATTCCCGGAATAACGATGTCCGTCCTCCGTCCACAACGAAGTCATGGCAATTGACAAAGCTGCCTTCATCGGACGCCAGATAAAGGGCTGCGTAAGCAATGTCTTTGTCCAGACCGGCGCGGGGAAGCGGTGTGGCCTTGGCCAGACTGGCTTTGAGCTTTTCCATTTTTTGCGCGTTCTTTTCATTGGAAAGTGTATTGGCCACCTGAGAGCCGCCCCAGAAAATCGGCGTGGCAATCGCGCCGGGAGAAATGCTGTTGACGCGAATGCCGTGGGGGCCCAACTGAAGGCCCGCCAGGCGGGTGATATGCGTGACAGCCGCTTTGGCCGCCGTGTAGAGGTAGCCGCCCTGATTCATGCGAATAGCCGCGATGCTCGAGTTGTTAATGATGCAGCCTGCCCCTTGAGCCTTCATCACGGGGGCCGCGTGCTTCATGCCGAAAACGACGCTGCCTAAAAGCAGGTTCATGCTGTAATTGAAGTCTTCGGGAGTGACGGTTTCCAGCGTTCCTTTGTCCGGGCCGCCGGCGTTGTTGAAAAGGCAATCCAGCTTTCCGAAGCGGGCAACGGCCAGATCGATCACCGCTTTAATATCGGTTTCCGCCATGACGTCGCATCGCTGGTAAATGACATTCTCTCCAAGACGTTTGGCAATCGCCGCGCCTTTTTCTTCGGACCGTCCCGCGATGACCACTTTCGCGCCTTCCGCGACGAAGACTTCGGCCGTTGCTTCCCCGATGCCGCTGGTTCCGCCAGTAATCACCGCAACCTTGTTTTCCAGTCTTTTACTCATATATTTTCTCCTTGATATGGATTTGAAAACTGCTTTTTTTATTTATATGCCGAAAGTGTGATAATATTCTGCGCAGGCATTGTCAAACCAATTATGAAATGTGTATCAGTATGAGACAATGTGGTACTTTATGGGACATATGTGTCCGATAATGTCCGACAATTTTTAAGACAATACGAAAATAACCACCTGAGAACACAAATGGTTTTTATAATCAGTACGATACAAAACCATAAAGATATGGCACATATGTTGTATTGCAGAGCGTGGGAAAATTTATCAAGGGGAGGGATATTCTTTAATTTTTAATATTTGTTAATTTGTGTTAAGAAAAATTTTATTTCATATAGTAAGGGGAAGAATATGAATAATTCAGGGATGATAAATCAGCTCGGCACTGATGAGATCAAAAGTATTCTAACGGAAAATCTGGCGGTTGTCTTGAATGTCGATACGGAAGAGATCGACGAAAATGAAAATTTATTTCGCATGGGCATTTCATCGCTGGATGCCATCAAGATTTTAAACAAAGTTAAATCCAAGTTAAACATCAGTTTCAAAATGGATGTCATTTTTGAACACACAACCATAGCCAAACTGGCAACGTTCCTGTGCCAATTGCAGCAAAAGTCATCCAATGACGATTTGCAGGAATTGATGGCCATACGAAGGAACAGAAGCAACAAGCTTGAAAGTTATGGCTAGGCCGGCTTCGCCCTCAACCATCACGTATCCCGGGCAGTTGTAATTTTTGTATCGGATGTCAAACCTTTGAGTTTTCAAAGTTGTTTGGCCCGGTGGTTATGTAATCTTTAAGCTTTGGCGAAGACATCTATGACAACCAGGGAAGGTTATTTATCCCCTTTAACTGAAAATCAGAAGGGCATTTATTTCGAAACCCTCTTCGAGCGGGACATGGAAGGGGCTGTGTCCAACTATAACCTGGCGGCGGCTTCCATCATCAGAGGATCGTTTGATATTGACGTCTTTGAAGATGCCTTTCGGATTCTGATCAACCGGCACGGCGTTTTGCGGTTGTCCTTTCAGCTGGAGAACGGCATTCCCGTGCAACTGCTGCATGATGAGGCGGAATTTCACGTTGGCTATCTGGATTTAACCGGCAGGAATAAGAGGGAAGCCGACGACATCATTGCCCGGGAACTCGATGATAATTTCACGGCGTCGTTTGATCTGACAAAAGCGCCGCTGATGCGTGCCCGGATTCTTAAAAAGGCCGACGGGGAATACCTTTTCCTCACCAGTATTCATCATCTGATTGCCGACGGCTGGTCCACGCAGATTTTGTTTACCGAGCTGTTCCATGTCTATACAAGACTGAGGCAGGGCCGGACGGCAGATTTGCCTAATCTGGACATTGATTTCATCGATTACGCCCAGTGGCAAAACGCAAAACTGGCCAAAGGCGAATTTGACGAAGAGCGGGCTTACTGGCTTGGCAATTTGGAAGGATCGCGGCTTTTAAAGCTGATGACGGATTATCCCTTTGTCAACCGCCGCATGGGCGCGGGCCGCGAGATCCGGACGGAAATTGAAAGGAATCTGACGGCTTCCTTGAAAGACCGGGCCCGCGGGCAGTCCACCACACTGTTTACCCTGTTGCTTTCGGCATTCAAGGTCCTGCTTTTCAAATATACGAAAGAGACGGACATCATCGTTTCCTCTCCCTTTGCCGACCGTCCGTTTTCCGAGCTGGAAAACACGATGGGGCTTTTTTTGAACGACCTGCCGCTTCGTGACCGGCTTGACGGCGGCATACGTTTTTCCGAACTGATCGAGAGCGTCAAATCCACCATTGCCGGCGCGTATAAAAACGTCTCTTATCCGGCAAGTCTTCTGGTGAAAGACATGGGCTGGTCGAAGGCCATTGAAAACACCGCTTATACGGATATCTGTTTCGGACTGGACATGCTCACAAGCGATACGCTGGTCATCGATGACGAATCGGAATTCACCCTGCAAGCCTTCGATCACAACGCCATCACCATGCCATCGGCGCTGATGCTTTTCTTTATCGAGAAAGGCGACAAAATCAGCATTGCACTGCAATACAACAACGCACTTTTCCGGCATGAAACCGTAAGCAGGATGTTCGGGCATTATCTGGCGATTCTGGATCAGATAGCCGCGAATGCCGACCGGGTGATCCATGATATCGATATTCTGGGCGCAGCCGAGCGCGAACAGATTTTGCATCAGTTCAACAACACAAAAGCGGACTATGCAAAGGATAAAACGTTCTCCGCGCTTTTTGAAGAGCAGGTGACGCGGACGCCGGACAACATTGCCGTGGTCTGCGGCGACAAGTCGCTGACCTATCGGGAGTTGAATATTCAAGCCAACCGGTTGGCCCGCCTGCTACGGGAAAAAGGTGTGGGGCCGGATATGGCCGTGGGTATTATGGTGGAGCGCTCGCTGGAGATGATGGTGGGCATCTACGGCATATTAAAAGCCGGCGGGGCTTACCTGCCGATCAGTCCCGCTTATCCCCAGGAGCGCGGAAGCTACATGCTGGAAGACAGCCGGGCAGGCGTTCTTTTAACGATGCGGAAATATATCCGGGACGACATGACGGCCTCCCGGATCTGCGTAATTGATTTAACCGATGAAGATGTTTATCGGCGTGACGGCGCCAATCTGGAACCCGTCAATCAACCCACCGACCTCATGTATATTATCTACACGTCCGGATCGACGGGAAAGCCCAAAGGCGCTATGATCGAGCACCACAGCGCCATCAACCGCATTCAGTGGATGCACAAGGCTTATCCCATTTCCGAAGACGACGCCATTTTGCAAAAGACGCCCTATACGTTCGACGTATCCGTCTGGGAACTTTTCTGGTGGGCCATGGTCGGGGCCAGAGTGGTGATGCTCAAGCCGGATGGAGAAAAAGATCCGCGCGACATTCTGGAGAGCATTGAGCACAACCGCATCAATGTTCTGCATTTTGTTCCTTCCATGCTTAACGCCTTTCTGGAGTATCTGGAGGGAGAAACGCATTTCCGAGAGAGACTGGCCAGCCTGAAATATGTCTTTTGTAGCGGCGAAGCCCTTCAGGTTCACCAGCGGGATAAATTCCATCGTTTAATCGGAAAAGACATTCGTCTGATTAACCTCTATGGACCGACGGAAGCCACGGTTGATGTATCCTATTACAACTGCGACGAGAGCTTCCACGACGGCATTGTTCCTATCGGCAAGCCCATCGACAACATTGAACTGCTGATTGTAAATGAGCGGATGACATTGCAGCCCATCGGCATTCCGGGAGAACTATGCATCAGTGGCGTGGGCCTTGCGCGCGGCTACATCAACCAGCCGGAGCTGACGGCCGAGAAGTTTGTGGCCCATCCGTACG
>CAZGDK010000150.1:0-4777 GCA_964525155.1 uncultured Smithella sp.
TCTATTTTAACGCTTTTATCGACTTGAAAAAGTGTGAATCAATCCTTCAATTCTCCGTTTATTAAACACGGGAATCGGAATCACAAGTCGGCCATCACGTATCGAAGCTTGCGTGTCCTGTTCGATCCATCCTTCCGTTCGGGCCGACTGGAGAATTCTTTCCATTCTCCTGCCAATCGAGCTTTGAAGATGAACCATCTCCTGCCTAATCTGCCGTAGAGCCGGGGATGCCTGATCGCGAACCTGCCCATTGCGTCCAAAAACCTGATCAAGCTGCTCCTGAATCAATGGAGAAACTTTAAGCCCTATCACCATCTTTTGTAGAACAGGATAGAGAGTTTTCTCCTTCCGGTCGAAATACTGCCCGATCTGTTTCACCGACTGGATCAGACGCCGAATATCAAGCCATTCTGGGACATCCAGCCAGGTCCCTACAACCATTGCGCGGGAAACAGGATTTCGGATATCCACCGGTGCTATCTCTGGAAAATCAGTACCAAAGCGAAGTATAGCACTCATCTCCTCTGTTCCGTCCAGCTGACGCGCAATATCCTCTCGGTTAAAAGCAGCTGTCATGTTTTCAGCAAGTTCTTTGCCTACTGGACTATCACAGAGATCGATAACCCGCTTACGGATTTGGGAAAAACCTATCTTCTCTTCAAATGTATCGGGATAAATCAAGGCAGAGCGTATTATTTCACTGCAAAAGTAACAAATCAAAAAATGTTATAATTTCCCTGCCCCGCAATCCGGGTTCCTCGACAAAAAACAACGAGAATGAAGAAATTCAAGGTTAAACATATTATTTGGGATTGGAATGGCACATTACTGAACGACAAGTGGTTATGCATAGAGTCGATCAATTCATTACTGACTTCAAGGAGCTTACCCGGAATTGATGAGAACCGTTATGCCGAGATTTTCGATTTTCCGGTTAAGGATTATTACGAACGTGCTGGCTTTGATTTCACCAGTGAGCCCTTTGAAAAACCGGCCATGGAATTTATTCGATTGTATGACGAGCGACGGACGGAGTGCACCTTGCAGCCGGGAGCCATGAAGGCTTTAGAGGCAGTCAGGAGAATGGGTGTTGGTCAATCCCTTTTGTCGGCCAGCGAAAAGGGGGTACTCGATGAGATGACCACCTTCCATGGAATCCATGGTTTTTTTGAGGAGGTTAAAGGGTTGGGCGACCATTATGCCAACGGCAAAATCGACCTGGGGCTGGAGCTGATGACAGAGTTGGGCTATCGGCCTGAAGAGGTAGTGATGGTAGGTGACACCAGCCATGACAGTGAGGTGGCCGCTGCCCTTGGAGTTGCATGCATCCTGTACACCGGAGGGCATCATCCGGAAAAACGATTATCCCGATGCGGAAGAGAGCTAATTGATCGACTGGAAGTTGTTCCGGAAAAGCTGCTAATCCTGTAAACCCTTCATCGACAATTGGATACGCTTTCTCACCAGGTCAACCTCCAGCACTTTAACTTTTACATGCTGATGTAATTTCACCACCTGGGAGGGGTCAGACACATATTTATCGGCCATTTGGGAGACGTGCACCAGTCCATCCTGCTTGACTCCAATATCGACAAATGCCCCGAATCGGGTGATATTGGTGACGATGCCCGGGAGCACCATTCCAGCCTTAACATCTTCTAATTGGTGAACATCTTGAGAAAACTCGAAAATCTTGATCCGTCCACGGGGATCTCTGCCTGGTTTGCTGAGTTCCTGCAGGATGTCTTTTAGAGTAGGCAAGCCAGTTTCAGAGGTAACGTACTTTTCCAGTTTGATGGCCGAGCGTTGGGCGGGATCCGTGATCAGATCGTTCACCGAGCAGCCCAGGTCACGAGCCATCTGCTCGACCACGCCATAGCTTTCGGGATGCACGGCACTATTATCCAGCGGATGTTCTCCTCCCCGGATCCGAAGAAATCCAGCAGCCTGCTCAAACGCTTTACACCCAAGTCGGGGTACCTTAAGAAGTTCTTGACGACTCTTCACGGGACCGTTTTCGTGGATATAGTCGGTGATGTTTCGCGCCAGAGCAGGACCTAGCCCGGAGACGTATGTCAGCAGATGCCGACTTGCGGTATTAACCTGAACGCCAACCTTATTCACACAGCTCACCACCACCTGATCGAGACTCTCCTCAAGTCGTTTCTGATCCACATCATGTTGATACTGCCCCACCCCGATTGATTTCGGATCAATTTTCACCAGTTCAGCCAGCGGATCCATCAGTCGACGACCGATTGAGACTGATCCTCTGACCGTCACATCGTAATCCGGAAACTCCTCACGTCCGACATCCGAAGCCGAATAGATGGAGGCGCCATTTTCGCTAACCACATAAACCTGTACATCGGTTTCGAAACGGACATAGTTACGGATAAAATATTCGGTTTCCCGACTGGCGGTTCCGTTCCCAATGGCAATCGCTTCGATTTTGTACGCATCGACCAGGGATTTTATCTTTTTTGCTGCCTGGGATGTCTCTCGCTGAGGTGGATGAGGGTAAATTGTCTCATTATGAACCAGATTTCCCTGTCTATCGAGGCAGACTACCTTGCAACCGGTTCGAAAACCGGGGTCAATGGCCAGGATGCTTTTCTCACCCAGCGGTGGCATGAGGAGCAGCTGCTGGAGGTTATCGGCAAATACTCGAATAGCCTCATCATCAGCTTTTTCCTTAAAAAGGTTTCGATATTCGGTTTCGATCGATGGCCCAAGCAGGCGCTTATAAGCGTCTTTCGCAGCAGTTTGCACTTGTTCTGCACAGGCACTGTTATTTCTCAATACCCGTTCGTTGATACGTTCCAGGGCGAATTCCTCTTCGGGCTCGACGGAGACGCGCAGGAATCCTTCACGCTCTCCACGAAATAGGGCCAAAAGACGGTGGGAAGGACATCTTTTTAGTGGTTCGTGAAACTCGAAATAGTCGGCATACTTTGCACCCTCTTCCTCTTTGCCCTTAATCAGTTTCGACTTAACGAAAGCGTTACGTTCGTACACACGGCGAACAGCATTTCTAACCCGCTGATCTTCATTGATCCATTCGGCAATGATATCTCGTGCACCACCAAGAGCTTCCTCAACTCCTGCAACCTCTTCATTTACATAATTTTCAGCCAAAACAGCAGGATTTACACTTCGTTGCTGCATGATCATTTCCGCCAGCGGCTCAAGGCCTTTCTCCCGTGCTTTGCTTCCCCGGGTTTTTCGTTTGGGTTTATATGGAAGGTAAAGATCCTCCAGTTCGGTCATGCTAATAGCGTTGAGGATACTTTTCTCCAAATCAGCAGTTAGCTTTCCCTGTTCGGTGATAGTATCCAGGATCGTCTGGCGGCGTGCATCCAGCTCCTGGAGTCTGTCCGACTGTTTTTTGATTTCCATCAGCTGGACTTCGTCCAGACTGCCGGTTTTCTCTTTCCGATATCTGCTAACAAATGGTATAGTTGCTCCTTCTCCGAAAAGATGGAGGGTATTGCGAACCTGCCAAGCTTCGAGGTTCAAACCGCTGGCGATTTGGTTTATGTGTCCTTCATTCATAATCTGTAATCATCTGATCTTCTGACAGATATAATTCCCTTTATTTTTCTTAACCGGTTGATAATAGAATCCAGGTGGACTTTATCCTGAACATTCAGGGTGTAGGTCCCCTCGAAGAGAGCTTCTCTGGCCACGATATTCATAGCCCGCAGGATCAGTTTCGGGTCAGATGAGAGCTGTTTGCTGATTTCGTTGACCACGGAAATATCATCCATTCCGGAGATGAGGATATTTACAGTAAAGGAAGCGGTTTCTCCGTGTGACTCCGACCAGCGAACTTTCACGATTCTATACGGGTATCTTTCGATCATCTGTTTAGCATTGGGGCAATTGATCCGGTGGATTTTAGTCCCATCCTTAACTGTAACAAATCCAAAGACCTCATCTCCATAAATAGGGTTACAGCATTTTGCCATACGATAATCGACACGATCGAGGGTATTATCGATGATCAGGTAGTCCTCCTGTTGGCTCACCGTTTTGGCAAAAGCGGAGATTTTTCGCACTGGGGCAGCTTTTTCCCTCAGGATTTCGGAGGGGGCTTTTTCCCGGAGAAACTCCTTGAGGGATGCCATATCAACGCGGTTTTCAGCCACGGCCTGATAAAGGTTCAGTGCATCCTTCAGATTGAGCCAGTTAACGATTTTCTGGATCGTTGAAACGTCATCTTTAATTCGCCACTGCTCCAGCTTTCTGTTTAATATCTCCTTTCCCTCGTCGGCCTTATTAAACTCCGCCTCTTTGAGAAAGCGTTTGATTCGGGCTCTAGCTTTAGATGTTATCGCGATGTTCAGCCAGTTCAGATTAGGTCTTTGCTGGGCTGCAGTGAGTACTTCAACCTGATCGCCATTGACCAGGCGTTGTCTGATTGGCACAATCTGGCCATTAACCCGTGCTCCGGTGCATTTGGAGCCCACCTCACTGTGAACAGCAAAAGCAAAATCGAGCACGGTTGATCCCGACCTCAGCTTCAGCAAATCACCCTGGGGTGTAAAGATGTAGATTTGATCGGAGTAGAGCTCTGTTTTTGCCCTCACCTCATCAGCATTACGGGTACCCAAGGAGGAGCCGAGGGCTTCACGTATTTCTGACAGCCAGGCAGTTCCTTCTACATCCAGGTTATTCTCTTTGTAACGCCAATGAGCGGCATGACCTTTTTCGGCGATTTCATCCATACGTCTGGTGCGTATCTGTACCTCCACCCCCCGGCCTTCTGGCCCAA
>CAZGDK010000150.1:4787-6247 GCA_964525155.1 uncultured Smithella sp.
TCGAAATCAACTCCTTGAATCATCATTTTTCTCCAGATAGAAGGAATTGCTTTGGTCCGGCCTTTGATATCACATCGGTATCCCTTGGCCACCAACTCATTCCTGAGCGGTTCGATGAATCGGTTGATATATTCCTCGCGGTTGCTTTTTGACTCATGCAGTTTTCGGAGGATGGTCCCGAAGACATCCGGCTGTTGGTATTTCAAAGCAACCTCTTCGAACTCCTGTTTAATCAGGTATAATCCCAGGCGGTGGGCTATTGGAGCGTAGAGATCACGGGCCTCATGCGCCATTCTCAGTTGTTCGTCGGGTGGTAAAGAATGGATATTCCGGAGGGCAAACAGGCGTTCTCCGGTTTTGATCAGGATAATGCGCACATCTTCGGAGATACTGAGTAGCAGTTGAATGAACTTATCGGCATGAATTCTGGTTCGACTGGTATTCAGTCCATCGATTTTTTTAAGCCCATCAAGGATTCTCAGCATAACAGGCGAGAATTCGCTTGTGATTCTCTCTGGCAAAAGCCATCCCTTATTATAGGGCAAAGAGAGGTAACATGCTGCTTCTGAAAGGCTTCCAAGGCCAAACTCTTCGGTTACGATAGCTGCCATTCCCGATATACGGGCTTGGATTTGGTCACTTTCCGGATGCTCTGTGGCAGAGAGAAATTCCAGTAGCAGTGATTGTGCAGCATTGATGAGGCTGTCACTGAGCGGGTCCATGATCTGTGGAGGAGATCAGTTTGAGGTAAATAGCCAGCGACACCCAGGCATCGGTGGCAGCGTATCGTATCTGGGACTCTGAGAGAACTTCGGCATCCCAGTTGGAGAGTTGTTGTGATTTAGAGATCCTAAATCCGAGGACGATGGCCGCGAGTTTTCTCAGGCCAAAGTTCTGGATTCCATACTTTGGCACCAGTTCCTGAAGATCAATAAACCCTTCAGGTTTACCGCTCATTAGCTTTCTAATCAAGCGAATATCATCGCGAATAGCAGCACCAATTTTCAGAATGGATGGGTCGGCACAGATCGTGAGCAAATCGGGAACCTGGCCAATCCGGTTCAAGCGAAAAAGCCAGGCTTCCTTTTCTGTAGCCAGTTGCAGCATGGAGACCGGGTTGTTTTCTCCCTTTTTGAATGATGGTTTAGTCTCCGTATCAAAACCCAGAACACGTTCTTGCGACAAGCGTTTTACGGCAGCTCGAGCATCTTGGAGGTTATCGATAATATAAGTATCCCCTTCAAATGCCTTCAATGGCAGACTCTTGAGTTCTTCAGAATCGATTTGACTTGCAAACATTTGATACAACAGATCTTTGGAAACTGGGGCCAAATTTACCTGTTTTTTCAGACTTCCCCTCTCCAGTGCAGTAACCCCTCCTCCCGGACAATCAGTCCACGGTTAAAAAGATCGTCCAGCTCCCTGGTTATTTCGGACGACTCGGCCGCGATATTGGCGAT
>CAZGDK010000151.1:0-6152 GCA_964525155.1 uncultured Smithella sp.
TTACTTCAATCGATGTATGGCTATTCGGATATTGCAATGGAAAAGCAGCTGCACTATATTCTCACTTTTTTGTCGTGTAAAATATATATTGACAAGTTTTAAAAGACTTGTATAGTTTTGTATGTTGAAAGGAATGATTGAAAATGGTTTCGTGCTAAAGGAAACAATAGAGATGAAGTATCCTGAAAAGAAAAACCAAAACAGGTTTTGGAGAAGAAGAGTAAGTACATATATATATATACTTAGCTTGTTTATTGTGTTCTCAGGGCTATCAGTACCAAGAGATAAAAATAAATTCATTGTATCAGGGGCTTTTCACTTTTAAATGAAAAGCCCTTTTTGACAAATTTACCATAAAAGAATAAAATTACAGGAGAATAACATGAAAAAAGTAATCATACTTCTGCTGATAATCAGCACCTTTGTCACATTAACTGCACAAAAAAACAATAAAGCTAATTTTAGACTGATTAGTACAAAAAAGATTCAGTCAGAAAAAACTACTAAAGTTACAGAACGCGGCTCAGATTATTTGCTTGGATTTAAACCAGGAGAAGATCTATATGTCAAGGAAATTACTCTTGAATACACACCCGCGATTATCACTTGGAGCTTGCAAGGACAAGTGATATCTGAATTTCCTCCAAAAAAATATAAAGAAAATGAACCAATTTATAGATTTTCAGATCCTTGTTTTCTGTCCAAATCAAAAATGTGGGCGATTCCATACGAGTATCTTTATCCTGAAGATTATTCAGGTGCTGAACTAAACAGTGGTATTTTGCTCATGTCTGATGATGGTAAAGCAGTCGTAAAAGACATAAAGATTAACAACTTCATGGTCAGTAGCTGTGTTTTTAATGCACAAAAACAAAAAGTTCGGACAGGAGATTATATAAATTATTATACTGATGCTGATGTGTTTTTATATTTTCATCATTTAATAACAGTATTCGGTGATTTATTGTACACATTTCCTGAGAGTATAACAATACACGATATTGGTTTCTCAAAAGATAGTAAATATTTGCATTATTATGACCCAAATTTGAAAATTCACAATATCTATACAGTGGATAATCCTGAATTAGTATATAAGGGTATTACCTCACGTTATCATTACTTTGCAGCATCTTCAGATAAAAAACAATGTGCAATTCCTGACAGGGAGAGAGGTCTAATTACTGTTTTTAAAATGGATGCGAACACACATCAGGTATTACAAACATATAATACCTTTGTTTATGACATCCCAGGGGTACCCTGTAATATGCAAATAGTTATTGATGAAAGGACAGGGAACAGAGTTGCATTTTACAATATTAAAGTCAGATTTCAGGAAGGAACGAATCATTTGATAATTACTACCGATGATCTGTATGAGAGCGTAGTGGAGGTTAATTTTGAAGACTAAATGGATTGTACTCATAATTACCTGTGTGTTCTTGAATATTTTATCTGCAACTGATGTCAGACAAAGAAATACAGAAAATACTCAGAATATGCTTAAAGAATTAAAAATCAGTTCAAAAGGGGCTGATTATATTGGGGAATTACCAACTGGAGTGAGTCGGGAGAAGTTAAGACTTGACCATAAAAATGGTAGTTTTGAACATCAGATTAAGGTGCTTGCTTTTGACGGGCATATCTCATTCAAACATGACTTAAAATGCGATACCATTAAGTTTATCAGCAGACATGATGGGAGAGGGCAGGAAAAAAATAATGAAGGAGGATCATTAGAAAGGAATCGCCATGTCTTTATATTCGGTGATATGACAGATCCTTATTATTCGATGTCTTATGTCTATGAGTGGGATCAGGAAGCACGTACTGATACTTACGATATAAGCTCAATCAGCAGAGCCTTTTTGATTCAGGTTACGATGATTGTTGATGAAAATGGTTCAATCATAAATTGGGGGGCATCATATCCTCAGATTGGCAACTCCTATTATTTTAATTCAACGAACAGCGTATCCTGGGAATATATCAATGAGACAGATGCTCCTATTTACTCTGATGTAATGATTGAAAATGTTGAGTTTGCACCTGGTCGCTTTGTACTCGGTGAAGTGGAAACCATTAGATATACCGTTACGAATTATGGTCCTTTATGGCAATCTTGTGTTGCTTTAGAACACGGATTTTGGCCCGATGGATATGAAGGAGGGGACGATGGCAACAGTAAAGGACATGTAACAGGTACTCCTAAAATTACTGTCATAAAGCATAAAAAGGATTCTCAAACGAAGACAAATTTATCTGACAATGGATTATTTATTGAAGATTTTGATCCATGGGATTCTGTCATAATAGAATTTTATGTCAGGGCAGATAATGAATATCCCCCTGTTAGAAATACTTCAGGTACAATAAAAATAGACATTAGACCATTTTATGTAAACTATCTAGGTTTTTCGCCTGTAATCAATCAAATAATTGGTAATTTTATGCCAAACAATCATTATGCCCAAAAAACAATATTCTATCCGTCACCACTAGAGCCCGCTAATCTTAAATCAATTGGCTTTGATAAAAATAAACTTAAAAAAGATATAAAAAGTAAAGAATTAAAAAACTTATATACTGATGAAAATGATAAATCTACAATCTATATTTCACAAAGAAATGAACCATATCAATTTGAGTTTAAATTAACAAATAATGGTGAGACTCCTCTACGAAATATTAATATTCATGCACAAACAAAGCTATTTAAGTATTTTTCTAATGATGAGCATATATTGGATTCAAATAGCAAATATATTAATATAAATCCTTCAAGTGTTAACTATCTCGCCCCTGGTGAGTCTATCAATATCTACTTAAGTCTTTTTATGAATGAAAAATATAAAAAAAATGGTTTAGACACCCCACTTCAATTTGATATAGCTGACTGGCTTGATTTTCATATCTATTTAACTGATAATAATAATATCCCTTACAAAGTAACTATTTTAAATCCTGTGCAGATTTATTGGCTTGAACCTGTCAGACTCTCTGACTATATGCTGCCTATGCCAAAGCAGGAGTTAAGTTTAACAAACAACAAATATAAATTAGCCAGTACATTTGGTGAATATAGAGGAAATACATCAGACGTTAGAAGACTTCATGCCGGAGTTGATTTTTCAGGATTAAGCGGTGTATCAGACACAAACAGATATATGCATCTGGTCTCCAGAAGCTATATAAACTATTCAATAGAACAGAATAATGGGTATCCATTATATTACCAAATTAATAAGTCATATATTAATTTATACAGTTATGATGCAGAAAAAATACAATTTGTCTATCATCATGTTAAGATGTTAAATGAAGATTGGTACAATCATAATAATAAAAGACATCGAAATTCAGGAGTACCAGTTGGCAGTACCGGTTATTATAGCAATTCACCCTATTTCTCTCACCTTCATTTTGAAGACAGGAATGATACGAAGTACAGAAATCCATTTTTTAGGGGTTTTTCAAAAGATACAAGTTCAGGATTAAGTTATTTCAAAGACACCATTGTTCCCACTGTACTTAATGCAAGAATATATTTAGATGATACAGTTGAAAGAAATACTCAAGCTAACCATTTAGATCTTAGCAATTCAGAAACTACCCCATCAATTCTTGATCTAAGAGATAACTCTTATTTTAAAAATAAACTTGAATTTACTGTCAGAGCATACGATAAAGTCAACAATGGGAATCATACAGATAATGGAGTTGGTATATATTCCTTTTACTGGGATATATGTAAGAAACAAAGTGGTTCTTTTAAATCAATAATAAGAGGACAATACATAAATAACATATTATCTAATGTAAGTACTTTTGCAGGGAAAAAACTTTTTTCGTCTAATTATAGAAATGAATATATTCTTACCAATTTCAGAGTAGATTCACCAAATGATTTTATCAAACCTTCAGAATTGCCTAATGGTCAGTATTGTTTACAGGTTAAAGTAAGTGATATCATCCCTGGAAATTACAATCATTCAGGTAATGAGGTTACTAAGAAATTCTATTTTCAAGTTATTAATTCATCAGCCGGTCAAACGCAGATCATTGATAGCGACACCAACTGGAATGGGCAAAAAACTATAGATGTGAATTATGAAATTGCTGATAATGTAACACTTACCATTGAACCAAACACTCAGATTAACTTTGAACCTAATACCCAGATATTTGTAAAAGGGAATCTGGCTATATGTGACAGTGTCAGGTTTGTATCGGATGCAATTGATAATCTTACTGGTATTGTCTATGATAACACTTCATTAAACCAGTTGAATGGTGTTGATATTAGCCATCTGAATATTTTTACAAGTAAAGAGAATGACATTCTAAGTATATCTAACTCAAGCTTCAGAAACTCAAGATTAAATATCCTGAATTCAGATTTTGAATTAAGCAGTTCATTACTTGATAGTACTTCAGTTACCTGTCAAAATGTATCTTCAGACAGCAAAATGGCTAAAATTTATAATAATAGATTTAGCAACATCAAGAATGATACAGCACTAAAAGTCAGATCTTATAATAATTATGAGATTTATGATAATACCTTTTCAAATGTTAGATCATCCATCAGTATTCTGGAAAGCGGTTTTGAGAAGAAAAAATCAATTATGAATAATACAATAGAGAACAATGCTTTTGAATCGGACGATAATTATGGAATTGAACTATATCACAGTTACGCAGATATTACGGGTTCAAACCAAATTTCATTAAATCGGGTAGGTTTAATGGCGATTAGAAAGTCGATGTTCTTAATGGAAGGAAATCAAAGAACCCCTTATCAAAAAATATTTAACAATTATTTTGAAGAGATGGCATTCTCTTATGACAGTAAGCCTGAAAAAGTTGAAACCAGTATTTTCTATGATGATTATTTTGCAAATCTGAATCGACCTGTAATATCCTGCTTTGACTATAAATCAGATTATGATGCGATTGATCTTCGAAATAACTATTGGAATACAGAACAGTTTAGCAGTTATGATTTCTATCCCTCATACAGCGGTTTTAAAACAAATCCATCATGGACACCCGGCTTACTAAATGATTTTCAGGTTGAGGTGGATGAACAAATGTACCATACAGCAAAGGCTAATATAGAATTAGGTCTGATTGATGAAGCCATCAGTTTACTTAAACAGATTATCAGCCAATACCCTGAAGGCGTGTATGCAGAATATTCTGCAAAATTACTGTTAACACTATATGGAAATGATAACAGTAAATTACTCGATTTCAACTCATTGAAAAATTACTATTTAACAGAGCCAAATCTTTATATCAATCAGAACAAACAGAAATTAGCTCAATATCTTGCCAATTATTGTGATGTCCGCATGGGGAATTATGACACCGCAATTACCTGGTACATCAATTATCTTGAAAATCAACCTTCGTATGTGGACTCTTGTCTGGCTGTACACGATATATACTATCTCTCATTGTTTATGGATGATGCTAAAAAAGGCAGAGTATTAAGTAAATATTCAGGCAAAGATAATTTACCAAAATCATTTTCTGATTTTGAAGAAAAACGAAAACAGATTATGAAAGGTATCAGAAATTTGTCAACAAATGAGTTTCCAGAACCAAACCCTGCAAAATTAATGACAAGTAATTATCCAAACCCATTTAATCCTTCAACAACGATAAAGTATGCCTTGCCAAAAGACAGCCATGTCAATATTAGCATATACAATATCAAAGGACAAAAAGTAAAAAACCTGCTATCTGAAAATGTAAAGGCTGGACATCACAAAATTGTTTGGGATGGCAGAGACCATTATAATAAAAAGGCTGCATCAGGCGTTTACTTTTATCGAGTCGAAACAAATACAAAAAGTATCAACAAAAAGATGCTCTTGTTAAAGTAGCATCATAATCAATAAAAGCTTATATGACTTTTAACATGAAGGTATCTAAAAGGGCACGAAAAATACTTCGTGCCCTAAGATATTTGATTTTAAATAAGGCTCAAATTCAAAATGTGTGGATTTGAGAGCTTTGAATTAGAAAGCAAACAAAAATTATAGTTAAAATACAACATGGTAATATTATATGGTATCATATAATAGCATTAATTAAAGAATAAAAGAGGTGTTCAATGTCAGGTAGCTTTATCGATTCAG
>CAZGDK010000152.1:0-6022 GCA_964525155.1 uncultured Smithella sp.
CTTCGTTATCCGGCGTTGTTTCCCCGGGTGCGATGTCGAGTTCCCGCTGAAATTCGTCGACGATGCCCTGAGCGCCCCGGACATGGCAGGCCGTGCCCAGACAAACCGATACGCAATGCTTGCCCCGCGGCTTGAGGCTGAATGCTTTATAAAAGGTTGCGACGCCATAGATATCCGTCATGGAGCGTCCGGTCTCCTTTGACACCAGCCTGAGCGCCTCTTCAGGAAGGTACGTATAGGCCGCCTGAATTTCCTCCAGAATGGCAATCAGCGCCCCCTTGTTTTTGTCATGTTTCTTGATGGTCTCCACAATAACTTTTGTATCCATGCTTCTCCTTTCCAGACTCAGCGGGCCCCGGTCTTCGCGGCCGGAGCCTTCACACCGGTATTCTTCGCAATGCCAGATTCCGGCTTCGTCCTCCGGATAAAGGCAGGTCTTTGCATCGTCACAGGTGGCGCAAAGGCCCGGACGTCCCTCGCTCGCGGCGATCATGGCCGGCGCGCCGGATTTTTTTTCAACCGCAGCCGGCGCAGTCCGGACAGGACCGCTGGTGAATTCCTCACAATAAAAGACAGAGGGCCTTACGGGCTGCGTAAAGCTGCACAGGGATAGATTATCGCAAGAAGAGCAGATGCCTTGTTGCGTCTCGGTCCCGGCATTGCCGGTCTTCTTCATCTCGTCGTTTGCACGGGCATTGCGTTTCATTTTTGTCCCCCTTCGATAGATGATGATTGCTGTGAAGAGACAGCAATTTGTTTGCCAAGTTTCATGGAAGACCGGAAATGCTGTTTTTGAAATGCATTACTTGAACAATGTCCGTTAGATACAATGAGAATCTATAAGCGACGGGCAATTGCAATGTATCCATGGGCCAGACGAAAAGCGGCAGAAGCGCCGGGGAATTTTGAACCGCCGGTGCGATACGCCTCGCTTGATTAAAAAATGTCTGAACTCTGACGGAACCGATGGTGCAAAAATACAGGGCCGGGAGCCTGTGCAGATCAACCATCGGAAAACGCAACATCGGCCGCCTGCTGACCGGAATTGCCATCGTGCCTTTCACGCCGTGTTTTGTCGCCGATCGAGCAAGCGCGGAACAGTTCGCGGAGATTGGCGTCATCCTGCTGCTTTTCATCATCGGATTGCGCTTTAGCCTGCGCGGGCTGGTCGCCTTGTGGCGGCGGCATCTATTCTCTCGATTGGCCTGAACCCTTACATTTTATTTCCCGGCTTCATGGAATTTGTGCTATTATTGGCCAAAATTTGTTTCTGTGCTTCACCTGCTCCGTCCCGCTGTTTAGCCTCTCCTGATTCCTCTTTGTTGATCAGACAGGTTTAAGGAAACCATTTAACCGTTTAACCGTGTCAACAAAATCAAAAGGAGGTCGCTTATGCCGGCAAGAAAATTGAAAGAGTTTCTGGACAGCCACGAGGTTAAATATCTGAATATTGCGCATTCACCGGCCTATACGGCTCGCGAAGTCGCCCAGTCGCTGCACCTTAAAGGCCACAAGGTGGCCAAGACCGTGATTGTCTCTATTGAGGGAAAGATGGCCATGGCGGTCCTTCCGGCCAACCGCTCCGTGGATTTCGATCATTTCCGCCAGACCATTGGCAGGCAGGACGTCAAACTCGCCACCGAAGGACAATTCAGGAATATGTTTCCGGATTGCGAGGTCGGCGCCATGCCTCCTTTCGGCAACCTCTATGGAATGGATGTCTATGTGGACGAGCATCTGACGGACGATGACGATATTTTTTTCAATGCCTGCTCCCACTCGGAACTGGTCAAGATGACCTACCAGGACTTTGAAAGACTCGTCAAGCCCAGGGTCGCGAAGCTCAGTTGAGGCCGGGTTCCGGCGGCATAACAGAACGCTGACGGCTCATGCGCCTTTATCGGGATTTTGCCGGAGGATGACATCCAGCGCCCTGGGGCCGCAATTGGCGACAAGATCGAAGGTGGAAAGGTTGGCGATAAAATTCCCCCACAGTTGCGGATACACCGGTGCAACATATCTGAAATAGCGCAGTTCAATTCCATTTTTCCCAAACAGGTCCGGCTCGAGATATTTTTCGGCCTGGCTTTGGGCCAGGTAGGTTGAGGCCTGCATCGCCCTGCAAATCTCCACAAGAAGCTGCGTTCCGTGTGCTTTTATCCCCAGGTCGGAAAGAAAAACCAGCCTGGTTTCGATCCCGAGGCAGTTCAAAAGGTAGCGGATAATCGCAAGGTTCAAATCCACCAGTTTTTCAAAGCCCGGCGAAAATATCCCTTCGATAAACCGGACATGGTCTTGAAGATACGGCGCATTTGCATAAAAACTCTTGAGGCTCTCCAAATGCTTGCGGACCCACCGGCCCTCGTAGCAGATGCGGACCTGATGGATCTTCCGGCGTCCCAGCCCCTTCTTCCAGACTGGAATGGTCATCCACAACGTGCCCTGATCGTTTTTGAAACGGTTTCTGCTGATCCACGTCGTTTGCTGCGGAAATTGAACATCGTCCAAAATGACCAGAACATCCGAAAGAAGGGCTTTGTAAAAGAAACCCGGATACGGGAAAAAATACGGTTGACTGGCCGACAGAATCATAGACTTTTTCCCATGTCAGATCAAAGCTTTTGAACATGCAACAGCAGTTCTTAACCGTGCTTGATTCTTTTCCCGGTTGCCCTGACCGTCGCTTTCATCTGTTTGTTTTTACGGTACACCCATTGACTCTTCGGAATTTTCAGCATGATATTTTTTTTCTCTCTTCTGGGTTCCATAACGCCCTCTCCTTTCCATCCACTTTGAAACAATACCCCGGCCTTCCCGCGCACTCGGGGAAAGCCGCCCGTCCGTTATTTCAAGACCTAATTTAGTTACCGCCAAAATTTTTGTCAAAGAGGGCCGGAAGAAGAGTTTTGCCAATTATTTATACTGGTTACCCCTTATATTTGTTAATCCCCCACCGCAACGCAGACGTTCTCCGGACCACTTCATCGTACAGCCGCTCCAGCGGTTCGGCTTTGGAATGGCCTTCCAGAAGCGCGACGGCGGCGGCGACGGCTTCGAGCGTGGACATGCCGTCGGGGCGGTGTTGGTCGCGCAGACGGTCGCGCTGTGTTTCGGGCGCGGGGAGCGCAAGCCTCGGGAGGGCCCGCAGCGCGGGCGTGTGGCGGAACAGTCTGCGGGCCTGGTGCCAGGTAGCATCCAGTACCACCACGCGTTGGGGCGGGAGAAAATCGGGCGCATCGGGTTTGACGGCTGGGCCGTCGGGCCACAGAAGCCAGGTATCCGGTTCTGTGAGCAGGTTTTCATTAAGAGGTTCAAGGCCGATGCGTGTGCCGCCGCCGCAGGGGATAATGCGGGCGTTGGGCAGGCAAAGCGCCGCGAGCCGTCCGGTGTTGCTGGGACGTTCGGCCTCCCAGATATGACGGAGGATGATAAATTCCGTTTTTGTCTGAACCTGTGGCAGGACCGGGCAGATGCAGATGGGCCGCCGCATATAGCAGGTCAGGCAGTGGGTGTGGGCATTTCGGGGCTGGCAGGCGCGCATGGAGTTAATCTTTGTAAATCGTTTTAAAGACAATCCAATCCCGCAGTTTTTCCGGCAGGCATCTGGCGAAGGCCATTTGTCTGGCGTCCTTGCCGATCAGATAATGGTTTTTCGGCTTTTTGGCCGTGAACGCGTGATGAACGCAATCGGCGACGGTTTCCGGCGGAAGATAGGGCTGGGTGTCGATCAGGTTTTTATAAAATTTCACAAGAGGCGCGTACAGCTGATAAATGTCCGGGTCCGTGTGGGCCTTGTTGGTCTGACCCTGCGCGAGGGCCTTGCTCCATATTTCCGCCCGGATGGCCCCCGGCTCCAGAACAGATACGGAGATGCCGAAGGGGCGAAGTTCCAGGCGCAGGGATTCGGACAAACCTTCCACGGCGTGTTTGGATGCAGCGTATACACTCATACCGGGCGCGGCAAAAAGTCCGGAAATCGAGGCCGTGTTGATAATGCGGCCTTGGCTTTTGCGCAGAAGCGGCAGAAACGCCTTTGTGACGGCAAACATACCGAGAACATTGACGTCAAATACCTGGCGGATGGCGGGAATCGTCAGCAGCTCCAGCGCGCCGCTGGCGGAAATTCCGGCATTGTTCATCAAACCGAACAATGCCCCGCCCGTGGCGTCCGAAACCGTTTTTACCGCTTCATCGATCGATGCGGCCTCCGTCACATCGAGCAGAACAGGAATCAAGCGTCCTGATGAGGCCTGCTGCAACGCTTCCCCATCGCCGGTCTTTCGCACACCGGCAAACACTGTAAAGCCCGCCGCCGCCATATGCAGCGCACAGGCCCGCCCGATCCCCGTCGATGCCCCCGTAATTAAAATCGATTTAGTTTCTTCCATAAATAAACCTCTGGTTAGCCTGATAGCCTTTTAGACTGTAGGCTGAATATAGCCTGATAGACTGTAGTCTGTTAGGCTAATAGGCTATTTTGAGGGGCGCTTTGCGCCCGTCCTTTGAACCTAACAGCCTAATAGCCTACAGCCTAAAAGCCTATCTCCACTCAATCTCCGCCTGCTTCCTTGCCGGAATGCGCGTGTATGAATATTTCGGATACCCCAGCATGACCGCGCCGTGGCACTTGTGGTTTTCAGGCAGCGCGATTTTATCTTTAATTGGTTGATAGGCATTGGCCGCGCCGGTGAAATAACCGGCCCAGCAGGTGCCCAAGTTTCGGGCTGAGGCGTATAGCTCCAGGTAAGCCAGCGCCGTAGCGCAGTCCGCTTCCGGATAAGCGATGTCCGGGCCGCAGGAGACGATAACGAGATGCGGCGCGCCGCGCAGTATCCGGTCAACCCCCTGCTCCCAGGCTGTGACCAACCGGGTGGAGCGGCGGCGCGATGCCTCGTCTGATACCAACGGCAGCATCATGCGCACAAAATCAACGGTCAGCTGTGCAAGCGATTGAACATCATCCGGATTCTGGATAACGGTCCAGTGGACCGGCTGTTTGTTGCTGCCGGTGGGGGCGTAGCGCGCCGTGTCGATCAGGTCCTGAAGAACGTCGTGGGACGCCTGTTTTTCCTGATAACAGCGAATGGACCGCCTTGCTGTCAGAAACTGCCGGATGGATTCGGCGGACGGTGTGAGGTCTTTGTCGATGACCGGGCAGGTGTCAACGGGCATTGAGGCCAGCGACAGCGCGCCGTGCGGACAGGCCGCCACACAGTGCCCGCAATCGATGCAGAATTCCTCCTGATCCGGAATCGGGGCCGGATAGTCTTTGGGGGTGGGCTGGGCAAGAATACGTCCCGGGCAAACCGCCACGCAAAGACCGTCGCGTTTGCACTTCTTGGGATCAATGGTTAAAATCGACATCGTTATGTCCTTTCAAATTCAATAATTCGAGCTGTTTAGACCAGGGTTGCGGCAAAAGCAACGACTTTTATACTCCCGCGTATTCCCAGTTGAGATATTTCCTTTTTTATTCTAAGGCATGACGAAAGTGAAAGGACCAAAACGTTGCACTATGGCCAAACTGACCCTGGACGAATGGATTGCCCGCCTCAAAAAAAATAAAAGTTTCAACGCCAACGCGGCGGCGGTAATCGACATTCCCGCCAAATTGGGAGATTTTGAAGACTATCCGTCGTGGGTGAGCCCGCGCCTGCGCGATGTATTGGTCAAGCGCGGCATGGAGCGCCTCTACAAGCATCAGGCCCAGGCGGTGCGTTTTGTCAAAAGCGGTCAGGATGTCGTGCTGGTCACGCCCACGGCCAGCGGCAAGACGCTGTGCTACAACCTGCCGGTACTGCAAAGCATTCTCGATGAGCCGGAAACGCGTGCGCTGTATATGTTCCCCACCAAGGCGCTGGCGCAGGACCAGATGCACGAAGCCCACAGCCTGATTACCGATTTGCAGGCCGACATCAAAACTTTTACCTATGACGGCGACACGCCCGACGACGCGCGCCAGGCCATCCGCCGTCAGGGGCATATCGTCGTCACCAATCCCGACATGCTGCATGCGGGCATC
>CAZGDK010000153.1:0-3956 GCA_964525155.1 uncultured Smithella sp.
TCGCCGCCTTCGGACCCCGTGAGCGCCCGGTATTTCACCGACGGCACTTCAATATGCAAATCAATGCGATCCAGAAGCGGTCCGGAAATTTTCCCCTGATACTGGCGGATCTGCTGCGGCGAACAGCGGCAGGCGCGCGCCCGGTCGCCGAAATAACCGCAAGGACAGGGGTTCATGGCCGCCACCAGCATGAAGCGCGCGGGAAAGCCCGCCGTGACCTGCGAGCGGGTAATCGTAATATGGCCCTCTTCCAGCGGCTGGCGCAGCGACTCCAGCGCATTTCGTTTAAATTCAGGGAGTTCATCGAGAAACAGCACGCCCAGATGCGCCAGGGAAATCTCGCCGGGATGCGGCATCTGGCCGCCGCCGACCAGACCCACATCGGATGTGGTGTGATGCGGGGCGCGAAAAGGCCGCGTAGCCATAAGCGTCTGACCGTTCGTTAAGAGACCGGCCACGGAAAAAACCTGCGTCACTTCAACGGCTTCTTCAAAAGACAGGTCCGGCAAAATGGTGGGGAGCCGTTTGGCCAGCATGCTCTTGCCGGAGCCCGGCGGACCGATCATCAAAATATTGTGATTTCCCGCCGCCGCGATTTCAAGGGCGCGCAGCGCCTGTTTCTGGCCCTTGATTTCCGAAAAATCAATGTCATGCCCCCGATTCTTTTGAAAAAGTTCGCCGATATCCAGGCAAACGGGTTCAATGTTTTTCCGGCCCGCCAGACATTCCACCACGTCGGGAAGCGTTCGAACGCCATAGACGGCAAGGCCTTCCACCATGCCCGCTTCGGCGGCGTTTTCTTCCGGCACAAAAAACGATCGGGCGCCGAGTTCCCTGGCTTTGAAAGCGGCGGGCAGCACGCCGCGCACGCCCTTGATGCTGCCGTCGAGCGACAGTTCGCCGGCGAAGTAACAGTCCTGAAGCGACGGGCTGTCAACAAGTTCTTCCGCGGCCAGAATGCCCACGGCAATCGGCAGATCAAACCCCGTTCCTTCCTTGCGGATGTCCGCGGGCGCGAGGTTGACCGTTACATGATTGCGCGGAAACGAATAGCCGGAATTCTTGATGGCGGCTTTAATCCGATCGCGGCTTTCCTTGACGGAGGCGTCCGGCAGTCCCACCGTGGCGAACTGCGGCAAACCGTCGGATACATCCACCTCCACCGAGACCGGATAAGAGTCCATCCCGATCACGCTCATGCTGAATACCTTGACAAACACGTTTTTTCTCCGACCATGATTATTTTGGAGAAGAATTACTAGCGAATCACGCTATTTATATCAAGTTTTTAATTGGCGAAAAAAACTATTCGACTTTCTTGACTCGCCGGGGGCGCTGTGCTAGGTTCGAGCCCGAATTGTTTAGACCCAGAACCGATCAATTAAAACTACGTCAATTGCCGACATGAAAAAACTATCCCACATTAATGATAAAGGCCAGGTTCAAATGGTGGATGTGACGGATAAGGGCCAGACAGTTCGCGTCGCTAAAGCCCAAGGTGTCGTAAAAATGAAACCCGAAACGCTTGCGCAAATTGCCAAGGGCAGTATGGCCAAAGGCAACGTGCTGACCGCGGCCAAAATCGCGGGAATCATGGCCGCAAAGAAAACAGGCGATCTGATCCCGCTTTGCCATCCGCTGGCGCTGACGGGCGTGGATGTCGAATTTGACGTTGACCGCGCGCATGCGCAAGTGGTGATTACAACCGAAGCCCGGACCGTGGGTCCAACGGGCATCGAAATGGAAGCGCTCACGGCGGCGGCCGTGGCGGCGCTGACCATTTACGACATGTGCAAAGCCATTGATAAAGACATGATCATCGGCGACATTCTGCTTTTGGAAAAAAGAGGCGGAAAAAGCGGAACGTTTATTCGAAAAAAGGCCCGTACATCCGGAGAGCACGCGTGAACCAGGTTTATAAAATCAAAAAATCTTTTTTAACCCCCTTTGGCATCGCGGTGGCGCTGCTTTTTGTAGTGCTCGTATTCAGTCTGTTAAGCGGCCCCGCCTGGGAAAAAATCCTGGTGGCGGTTTTGTTCGTCGTAAGCGGCGCGGTGGCTCTGGAGTCCGCCAAGCGGACCTTTACCTTTTCCGACGACGGTTTATCCATTTGCAAATTTTTCCGCACGAAACATTTTACCTGGGCCGAAATCACCCATCTGGGCGTCGTCGTGCTGAAAAAAAAGGTTTACTTCCTTTTGACCACCACGAAGGGATTATATATTTTATCCAACATGCTGCAGGATCATGTCCTGCTCATCCGCTCTGTGGCGGACAAACTCGGGGACGAAAAAGTGGAACCGGAAGTGAATAATTATCTGGACCATCCGATCGAGAGGACATCCATGGTTGTTATGATCTGGGTGGCTGTCGTCATACTTATCGCAATTCTCATTACAAAATTAATCACATTTTAATGATTAATTCACAGGAACGGGCATTTCTATTATTTTTTATTTTTTGATCATGTTTCTACCAGCAGGAGTTTTATGGCAATGAGCGCAAAAAAACAGAATAAAGACGGAGCGGTTTTGAAATCATCGGAGACCCGCTACTCGGCCGTTGAAGAAATACTGGAAAAAAAATTGGAAGACCTCACAACGGTGCTCTCCGATAATGGAAACGGCAACGGAAAAAGCAAGGTCCACGAAGAAGTCATGGCCATGGTGGAAAAAGGCCTTTTTAAAATCGCGCTCAGGCGTTCCAGCAATGTCAAGAGCCAGGCGGCGGCGTTTCTGGGCATCAACCGCAACACCTTCACCGACAAGATGGCCAAGCTGGGCATCGAGAGTGATAAAGCCAAATAAGTCTTAAGCAGCACTTCAAGCACCGACGCCCGGCCGAAAGCAGAGGGTCGTCGGGAAAACCATTAATTCTTTTTCAGGAACATTTTTTGCTGAGCAATCCACAAAAGGCCGAAAGGGTTCAAGCCACACCAAAAACCGGACAAATTTGTTGTACAATTTACCGCACAGTGTGGTTAAAAATTTGAAAAAGCTCGTTTTTCAGGAGAAATCATGCTGCATACAAAAATGTTCCGTTTTTTAAAAAGTTTATTCTATTTTGTTCACTCCTGCCGTATTTGCGTCGGCTGCCGTCCGGGTGACGTTCAGGCGCCGGCCATCATCTTTTGCCCGCTGTTACCCGCGCAACTTCATTGCGGCTTCGCCGGTTTAATGACCTGCCGTCCTTCAGAAAAAAGCACGGATGTTCAGGCGGATCGCCATCTGCTGTCGAAATGGGAAAAAATAAAAGCCGCCGGTTTGCAGGCGGTATATGACGGAAAAATCGGAGCCCACGGTTATTTCGGAGGAAGGGACACGCTTGGGTCCGTCGCATCGGCCGTCACGGATCTCAAACGCGAAGACGCACAGGAATTCCTGTATTTTCAGGAGACCCGCAAGGAGGCGTTAATCCTTGTTGCCGCCGAAATGAAGAGCTTTCTGGCCCAGGAAGAAAAATTACTGGAAAACCAAACCGCCGCCATCAGTTCCTCCGACCTGGAAACCGTCAACAGCCGGATCGTTCTTCTCAAAGATATCGTCTGGATGCTGGAAAAAGACATTCTGGCCAATCTCCGGAAAATCGAGGCGCTTTCCGGCGCGGACAGGCCATCCGACCTGGCGCCGGCCGCTTTCCGCAAATACCGCAAACTCAATCTGCTGCTCAACGCGCTGGACCGTCTGGAAGTCCGCGGCCGCGACTCGGCGGGTATTCAACTTTCCTTCGCGTTTAAAAACGAAAACAATCTGCAAGGCGCAATGAAACAAATCATCGCCGCCGGGCTGTCCGAAGAATATCAAAGACGCACACAAACAGGCGATCTCTTCCATCAATCCATGTTTATTGCGACGCCCTCCGGCCCCAATGCCGCCGTCGCCGTGTTTACCTACAAAACGTTTTCCATTGTTGGTGAGCTGGGTCGCAATGTGGCCGACCTGAGGCAGGCCATTGCC
>CAZGDK010000153.1:4056-5889 GCA_964525155.1 uncultured Smithella sp.
TTCCATTGTTGGTGAGCTGGGTCGCAATGTGGCCGACCTGAGGCAGGCCATTGCCGGGGACCGCATTCTTCACATCTTCGCCGCCACCGAGGCGGACTGTGAAACGGGGCTCACCCATACCCGCTGGGCGTCCGTCGGCTCCATCACGGAAGCCAATTGCCATCCGGTGAACAATCACAAAACAGCGACGGCCGACACCCTCTATCCGGCTTACCCAGGCCGTAGGGCCCGGATCAACGTGGTTTTAAACGGCGATATCGACAACTATCCGGAGCTTCGGCAGAGCCTCGAACAGGGCCAGGAGCTCATTTCCGGATTGGTCACCACCGACACGAAAATTATTCCACTGCAAATTGAAAAATACTTAAGCGATGGGCACGATCTCGCCTGCGCGTTTCGCCTGGCCGTCTGCGATTTCGAAGGATCGCACGCGATTGCCATGACCTGTAACCTTGAGCCGGGCAAAATGTTCCTGGCGCTCAAAGGCAGCGGGCAGTCCATTTACGTGGGCGCAAGCGCCGACCAGTTCATGTTTTCCTCGGAACTCTACGGGCTGGTTGAAGCCATGCCGCGCTTCATTAAAATGGACGGCGAAACGGCGCCGGGCTCCGTCGCCGGACAAATTTTCATTCTGGATCAGAATCGCGGCGCCGGACTCGCGGGCATCACGGCCTGCTTTTATGACAAAACACCCCTTGTCCTGACAGACGATGCCCTGCAAACGGCGGAAATCACCACCCGCGACATCGACCGCAGCAACTACCCGCATTTCTTTCTCAAGGAAATTTCCGAATCCGCCTTGTCCATTAAACGAACGCTGCGCGGCAAATACCGGATTGTATCCTCCGGCTCGTCCGCGCCCCGCGTCGCGTTTAATTTCGGACCGGACATGGTTCCCGCAGCCATTTGCGAAAGCCTGCAAAAAGGCGTCATCAAAAACATCATTGTCATCGGCCACGGCACGGCCGCCGTGGCGGGCCAGGCAGTGGCCGACGCCCTGTCGCTGTACCTCAAGGACAGCCGCCTGAGCATTCTATGCCGCGTCGCATCCGAGCTCAGCGGCTTCGGCCTGAAAGACGATCTGTCCGATACGCTCGTCATACCCATTACGCAGTCCGGCACGACCACCGACACCAACCGCGCCGTCGCCATGGCGCGGGAACGGGGCGCGAAAATTATCGCCATAGTCAACCGCCGCCAGTCCGACATCACCGCCAAATCGCACGGCGTGTTTTACACCAGCGACGGCCGCGATATTGAAATGTCGGTCGCCTCCACGAAAGCGTTTTACGCCCAGATTATCGCGGGCCAGCTTCTGGCATTGTACATCGCGCAGCTTCTGGGCGCGCAAAGCGACGAGGACATCGCGCGCAGGCTTGGGCAGCTCGAATCTGCGCCGCTTCTGATGGACCGGATCTTCGCGGGCCGCGACGTCATAGCCGCCACCGTGAAAAATACCGTCGGCAGGCGCTACTGGGCGGTCGTCGGCAGCGGCCCCAACAAGGCGGCGGCCGATGAAATCCGGATCAAGCTCTCCGAACTGTGCTACCGGACCATTTCCTCCGACATCGTGGAAAACAAAAAGCACATCGACCTTTCCGCCGAGCCGCTGATTCTCGTGTGCGCGGCCGGCAATCCGCAGGCCGTGGCGGACGATGTGGTCAAGGACGCGGCTATTTTCAAGGCGCATAAATCCGCCGTGATTGTTTTCGCCGAAGAGGAAGATCGCCGCTTTGACGCAGTGGCCGACGCCGTTATTCCCATTCCCGCCGCGCCCGCGCCGCTTGCGGCGATTCTCAACACCATGGCCGGCCATCTGTGGGGCTACTTTGC
>CAZGDK010000154.1:0-5784 GCA_964525155.1 uncultured Smithella sp.
AATGACAGATGTAGATATTAGTTAATAACAGTCTAACAGACTTATCGCATTATTTTCTAAGCTCCGCCGGTTTTTTATACCGCTTGGGGTCCACCCACTTGGCGACAAATTTTTCATTTTCCTGGCAGGACTCATGCAGATAGGCAATTTTTCCGCCCTGCTGGAACTGAACAATCAGCTGAAAATAGTAGCCGGGATAGGTTTTGTACGGATCCTTCGGATCAACGCGCATGCGTGAATGATAAAAGGGTTTAATCTTCTGGGTTTCATATTTGACTTTGCCCAGGGAGTAGGTCGTTTCCACATCTTCCATCGCCTTAATCAGCTTTTTAATGTCGGCGGTTCCCTTGGCTCTCTCGATGGCCGCTTTGAAATGATAAATATCCGCATAAGCGATATGCACATGGATCTGCATGGGAATTTTGCGGGCCTGCGCCTTTTTCACCAGCGGAATGGTCTTGTCGGTGAGCGGAATATCATCCAGATCGGTAAACGACGACGAAACCCCCAGCGCCTTGCCGCCGGTCATGCGCCAGTAATCCTTGGTCTGAGCGACACCGCCGTAAAGGTTCACCTGAAGATTACGGGCCGCTGAATCCGTCCACTGTTTGGCAAACGATTCCGTATCCGTAAACCAGGAGCTGACGTAGAATATCGTATCGGCTTTCGACTGGGCTATTTCCTGAAAGATCGGCAGATACATGGTGCCTCGCGGCTTGACGGCCTTGCTATAAACCACTTCCAGACCGCAATCCTTGGCCAGTTTTTCCCAGGTGGGCAGGTTGATGTAGCTGATGCCCTTGCGCCATTCCGTTGTCCAGGCCAGATCTTCCCAGAGAATGGCGATTTTTTTCGTGCCCATGTATTCCGGCCAGGCTTTGCAGAACAAATATTTCTGCTGGGCGTAATGCGCCGGTTCCGGGTCCCAGTCACGGAAGCAGTGATCGTATTTCGGCGCTTCATCAATAATACGCGCCGTCAGTTCCGAGCCCATCGGGCCGTTGAAAATGAGAATATGCGGATATTCCTTTGCCAGCATGCCGGAGGCTTCCTGAACGGCCAGGCATATCTCGGAACGGCCTTCCACTGAAATAAACTTGGCTTTATCCTCAATAACCAGTTTGCGAAACGCCTCCACGGAAAGCGACGTATCGCCCTTGTTGTCCATGACCACATACTTGACCGGACGCCCGGCAATGCCGCCGGTCGCGTTAATTTCCTCGACCGCCATTTTCTGAATGTCCATGCAGGGCCTCGTGCCGGGGGAGGCCACCATGCCGATGTATCCGATGACAATCGGTTCGCCTTTCGGCTGCGCCATGACGACAGATGGAATGCCTATGACCATGGCCGTAAGCAGCAACACCGCCATAACAGTCTGGCCTTTGTTTATTCGCCTCATGATTTTACCCTCCTTTAATCAAGATCATTGGTTGACGATGAAACATTTGCCGGTTTTTCCCTAATCGCTTAAATATTTTTTTCGAATATACTCGTTGTCCTTGCCGATGGCGCTTTCCACCCACTTCACGCGCGGGGGGCATTCGGACATCTTGATGAAATTGGCGCTGATCGTGTATTTGCCCAGTTTTTCATCTTCCACCTCCTGAAAAGCCTTGCGGATGCGCCACTGCTCGTTTTGCATGGCCGCCTCCGGCGTCATGAGCTTCATGACAATCGGCACGCCTCCGCCGCGCCACTTGGAACGGGCGGATTTCTTGCTGTAATTGAGCGCCATCGCCACCAGCTCGTCGGCGGTATAGAGCAGGGTTTTCTCCTCGATAATGCGGTGCAGGTGCAGCGCCTGCTCCAGAATATCGGGAATGCGGTCCGACGAATAGCGCCAGTCGTCTTCCTGCTCCCACAGACCCAGCACTTTCAAAAGAGCGCGAAAGTCATGGTCGCGCGGCGCGGCGATGGCCACCAGTCCGTCTTTGCATTTCCAGTGCCCGTAAGGATACAAAATGAAATCGAGCACACCGATGCGCGGGCGCGCCTTTTCCCAGGTGAAGCCGATGGTCGCGGGCATGCCCACCATCGAGGAATACGCGTCCATCCCCGCGACGTCCACCATTTGCCCCTGGCCGGTGTTTTGCCGGTGCAGAAGCGCCACGGTAGCGCCCACGGCGGCGGAAAGCCCCGAGATATACCAGCCCGCCCACATGCCGCCGCGCAGCGGCCAGGTGTAGGGCTCCTGTTCGGTCACAGGCGCGCCCATCTGTGCGGGAAGCCCCGAACCCGCCTGCGAGGTGATATCCGTATCCGGCATTCGCGCCGATTCTTTCGCCTTTTCCGTGTATTGGCCATAAGCGCTAAGCGCCACGTAAATCAGGCCGGGATTGGCACGGCACAATTGCCGGTAGCCCACGCCCCAGCCGTCCATCTCGCCGGGAGCAAAACTTTCGATGACCACGGTCGCCTTTTTCGCCAGTCTGGCAAATGTTTCCCGATCTTCCGCCTTGTTGCGAATATCCAGCGTCAGGTAGCGCTTGTTGCGCCCTTCAAACATAAAGGGAATGCCCACGCCCTGCACCGTCACGCCAAAGGGCGTGATCTGGCGCGCCGGATCGCCCTCCGGAGGTTCAATCTTGAGTACTTCCGCGCCGAATTCCGCAAGGAAGCTCGCCGCAATGATACCCGCAAAGTTGGCCGAGCTGACATCGAGCACCAGCACATCGTCCAGCGCTTCGGGCTTTCCTTCGGCGTTCATCATTTCGGACAGGATTTTCCCCCGGTCGCCGCCTTTGCCTCCATGTCTTGTATATACCGCTTCCTTCGCACTCATTTGGCCACCTCTTTTCCGTAGTTGTAAATCGGGTCGTCCTTCAGATTATAGTAAACGGGCGGTTTGAGGCCCGGCCGGTCGTCGAAGGTGCCGATGACTTTTTTCTTTTCCAGCTCCAGAATTTCCTCTTCCGAAAGCCCCAGAAATTTCTTGAGCACAATCCGGTTATGATAGCCCAGCGGGCGCGCCAGCCATTTCGTGCGCGACGGCGTCCCGGAAAGCTGCGCGGACGGACCGGCAATCATCAGGTTGCCGTACACGTCGTCTTTAAACAAGACGACGCTGCCGCGCTTGCGCCGCCATTCGTCATTGGCGATGGTAAAATCGTCCGCCACTTCCGCGGCGGGAAAACCGTTTTCATCGGCCAGTTTCACAATGTCGGCGGCGGACTTCGCGGCAATCCAGTCTGCGACAATCCGGGTCAGCGCTTTGGCGTTTTCCGGCTTCAAGCGCTCCAGCGTTTCGTTGAAGCGGGCGTCCAGCGCCAGTTCCGGAAGGCCCGCGGCCGCCGCAAAAGACTTGAACTGGTCCGTAGTCGCGCAGGCCAGCCCCACAAATTTTTCATCGGCGGTTTTGAAAATGGAGGCGGGCATCATCGTCGGGTCGGTATTACCCGTCCGGCCGATGGCTTCCTTCGTCACGGAAAAGTAGGTGTAGTGGTACAGCAGGCGCATGAGGCCTTCGGTTTGCGCCATGTCGATGTACTGACCCTTCCCCGTTTTCTTGCGATGGTACAGCGCCATCAATACGGCCAGCGCCGCGAAATTGCCGGGAACAAAATCGCCCACGTAATCCGGCAGTTTGTAGTAAATGTCGGTGTCCGGATAACCGTTGAGCGTCAGCACGCCGGATGCGCCCTGCGCCAGCAGGTCCCAGCCGGGAAAATAACGCATCGGCCCGAACTGCCCGTAGGTGGAGCAGCTCAGGAAAATGATTTTCGGATTGATCTGCGATATTTTCTGATAGCCGATCTGCCAGGCATCCGCCGTGCCGGGCGCGAAATTTTCAATGACCACGTCCGCGTCTTCGGCCATTTTGTAAATCAGCTCCTTGGACTGCTTGAGCGCCAGGTTCACGGAAAGAAAATACTTGTTTTTGGTGATGTTGTGCCAGATGGGGTTGGAGTGCTTCCAGTATTTGCCCCAGTACGTCGCCGGCCGCCACAGATCGCCGTAAAACGGCAGCTCCAGCTTAATGACTTCCGCGCCGTAATCCGCCAGAAGCCTCGCGGCAATCGGCCCGAAGATGACGTGCGAAAAATCCAGCACGCGCAGGCCCTTGAGCGCCTCCGGCTTGGCCTGGGCGTCGGCGGGATTGAACAGTTTTTCCGTATACGCAAAGTAATCTTCCATCGCTATCTCCCCAAATAGGCCTTTTTCACCAGATTATTTTTCATGAGGTCGCTCGACTTTCCTTCCAGAACGATCCGTCCTTCCTGAATGATGTAACCGCGATCCGCCAGCTGCAGGGCGCGAAGCGCGTTTTGCTCGGTGAGCAGGATCGTCAGACCGGTTTCTCTGAGCTTGCCGAGTGTTTCATAAACACTGTCTACAATACGCGGCGCCAGGCCGATCGACGGTTCATCCACCATTAAGAGCATCGGGTTGGCCATCAGCCCCCGGCCTATTTTCAGCATCTGCTGCTCTCCGCCGGACAAAAGCCTGGCCGACATGTTCGAGCGTTCTTTCAAAATAGGAAAAAGGCTGTAGACATATTCAATCGTTTTTTTTCTTTTGGGCCAGGATGTTTTCCGGTAGGCGCCGAGCATCAGGTTTTCCTTGACGGTCATATAGGGAAAGCTTTTCATGCCTTCCGGAACCTGCACGATGCCGCGCGTGACCACCTTATGCGACGGCAGCCCCTGGATCGCTTCATCGCGGAAAATAATGCGGCCGCTCGTTCCGACCATCATGCCCTGAATGACATTCAGAATGGTGCTTTTCCCCGTGCCGTTGGAGCCCAGAATCGTCACGATTTCCGATTGCCGGACATTGAAACTCACGCCATTGAGCGCCGGAATAACACCAAAAGATGCGCTCAGATCACTGACTTCAAGCATATTCCCTCCAGCCTCTGCCCAGATACGCTTCAATCACATCATCGTTATTGACCACTTCATCGGGCGTTCCTTCCGCCAGTTTGGCCCCGTAGTTGATCGCCACAATCCGGTCGGCCGCTTCCATCAAGACCGCCATGACATGCTCAATCCAGAACACGGTGATGCCGAATTCCTCCTTGGCCTTGCGAATCATTTGAATGGCGTTTTTGGCTTCACCGGGGTTAAGTCCGGCCATGACTTCGTCGATAAACAAAAGCTGCGGCGTGGTCGCCAGAGCCCGCGCCAGTTCCAGCATGCGCAGCTCATA
Source organism: uncultured Smithella sp. (assembly GCA_964525155.1). Lineage (GTDB taxonomy): Bacteria > Desulfobacterota > Syntrophia > Syntrophales > Smithellaceae > UBA8904. Next base: position 5,152 of record CAZGDK010000154.1, read on the forward strand.
AAAAGTCAGGTCGCGCGCCAGAATGTTGCGCTTGCTGAAGAGCCCGACAAATTCCAGATAGTGCGTGGCGTCGAACATCGCGTCTTGAAAGCTCTGGTTGATGCGATGCTTTCCGGAAATGGAGCTGGCCAGCACGGAGGTAAGCGCGGTTAGTTCCGGAAAGGGCCGCGGAATCTGATACGTCCGGGCCAGGCCCCTGTGCGCCCGCTGGTGCGGCTTCATCCGGGTGATATCCTCGCCGTTCATTTCGATTTTCCCGGACGTGACGGGGAGGTAACCCGTCAGACAATTGACCACCGTGGATTTTCCCGCGCCGTTGGGGCCGATAAATCCGAGCGTCTCCCCTTTGTAAATTTCAAAGGAGACATCGTTTACCGCCACGATCCCTCCGAAACGCTTGACCAGATTGCTCACTTTAATTAATGGGACCATGAAAGCTTACCTCCGCACATGAATGGTTGGCAAATATTCGCGATAGCGGCGCTTGCGATACAGGCCAAAAAGCCCTTCGGGCAGGATAAACAACAGAATCAGTAAAATGATGGGAAACAACAGCGGCTGAATCGGCCCCATAAACCGGATCATCAGCATTTCGAGAAAGGCGACAAAATAGCCGCCGACCACGCAGCCGAA
>CAZGDK010000155.1:0-5722 GCA_964525155.1 uncultured Smithella sp.
TAAATGAATCTTTTGGCCCGTATGTCTTTAACAACCGACGAACACCTGGAATTTTGAAAACTCTAGCACCTTGCAAACCATTAAGCTGTCTAATGAGTTGCCGAGTAATAAGGCCAGCCGCACTAAGTTTGCTGGACAAACCAGCCATAGCGAACACTTTTTCTACCAAGTCAGCAACTGGTAAAGCATAGAGGAATGTATCCTTATCTGTAGCACGAATGATAAATCCTACCCCGTTGGATCCAATCCGCAGCTTATTGTATTCGTAGTGCATTGTCCGTGAATAAAACTCGTTTAGTTCGGGTATGGATAGTGGATTAAGCGTGAAATGCTCATCACCATAGAGACCTCCAATAAACGATATCGAAGCAACAAGGTGTTGCGTATGGAACCAAATATTACCACTAAATGGTTTTTCATTTAGTGCAAATGATATTTTAGGTTTGCCGCTCTCTCGCCCAAGCACACCTAATGCTGAGGTTTGCCCATAATACATCATGCCAGGTTGTATGTTCATACCATTCCATGAATGAATGGAAACGGGGCATCTCATTAACTTAAGGTCAATAAACGGTTTCCCGAGTTCTTCAATGTTCTCACTACGTGACCATACAGCCACATGCCGGTAAAACTCCCGTCGACGTGATACTCTTTTGCGCATATTTTTTTCCCATGCTGGGATTATAGCCTCATAACGCTCTATGTGCTTAAGGTCTACGAACCAGAGTGAAATGTCAGCGGCACGAAGGTTCCAGTAGTAGATCAAATCATCTAAATTTGTCGAATCTCCTATAAAAAAACCGGGGTAATCCCACCCTGAAGGTATGCTGTAGTGGCGCTTTAGACCATGCCTCGATAGGTAAGCAAGGTTTGGGTAGTCTAAGACGTCCGCCGGTATAGGTGACGGCTCGTCGATAGTGTGCTCCTTAGCTTCTGCTGCTTGCATTAGCATATCTCGATAATCGATACCGATTTCGGTTGCACTTGGGTACATACCGAATTGCACTAAAAACACATCAGTCAAGGGATCATTGGCCTGCCAACTGTAAATTCGTACACCTTTTTCCTTGACGGACTTCCACTCGCGTGTATCACGAAGATGGTATAGTGCATTGTGAACATCAAGCATTTGGGCCATCTTCTTTTCGTTCGCGCCACCAATGAACAGATCATCATGAAAGAATGGGTTGATGAGATAAGGAAAGCGTTTAGGAAATTCCTTGACTGCCGGGCTATCTCCAATCGGTAGAATCAGATCAACACGAAACAGGTCGATCATCTGCTCTGCTTCATCTTCTCTGTTTACCACCACAATGGGATTAAACCGTCCACCCCAAAGAGTGTGAGACAATTTTACAGCTTGACGAAAAGCGCCTACATCACCTTCACTGATTGCCCAAGCTACACGTAATGGCCGGTAACAAATGTCTACACGAATAGTATCCACTGACGAATCCTTATTCTATTAGGTTAAGGCTGACATAGGAACTGCCTTCCCGATAGTCGCCGCGGGCATACGAACCATAAAGAATCAACTTGTTGATGGTAATGCCTCTGGCTTCAATGGCTTTCTGAAAACGGGAGATCGTATCTAAAGCTGCTGCTTTATCCATGTAAATGCCTCTTTTGTGTTTAAGGTGATTCCCCTCGTTCTCTTTCCCTCACCTTTTTTGCATAACGCTGTTAAGCAGCAGCATCTCGAAGGATACCTGATCGGCTTTGAATGCGTTGGCTTTTTTTCCTACCCGGATGATCTGAATGGTTTTAATGGTGTCGCCCTGGCGGATGGCGTTGACGACGTCCTGTCCTTCGATTACGTGACCGAAAACTGTGTGTTTGCCGTCGAGCCAGGGGGTTTTGGTATGCGTAATAAAAAACTGAGACCCGTTGGTTTCCGGACCGGAATTGGCCATCGACAATATGCCCGGGGCATTATGCCTGAGCGTTGAATAAATCTCGTCGGGGAAGGTGTAGCCGGGCCCGCCCGTGCCGTTTCCATTCGGGTCGCCGCCCTGAATCATGAAATCCGGAATGACTCGGTGGAAGGTCAGCCCGTCGTAAAAGCGAACCCCTTTGCCGCGATTGGAATTCTTCGTGCCTTCGGCGAGCCCCACAAAGTTGGTGACTGTTAAAGGAGTTTTCTCAAATTCCAACTGGATCAGGATATCGCCTTTAGAAGTTGTTATTTTTGCGTAAAGCCCGTCGGCAAGCGGTGGATTTTCAGCGGAAAGGCTAGCTCCCGCCGTAAAGATTAAAAACAAAAGAGTCACAATGTAAAAAATCCATCTTGTCTGTTTCATGTTTCTTCTCCTGAAAGGCTGGTTTTGATTGCGATGAATAAACAGGGGTCGGTCTTGCAATATCAGTTTTTATCCCCCCGTGAACAATCCGTTTTTTGATGATGCTCAGTGCGGGGGAATCATACAACATCGGGAAAGCATTGCAAGAATAAAATCTGTTCAGGGTGGGCCGTAAAAAAAATCAATCATTGTGACGGAAGATTGCCATCCGGAATTGCCCTGGCCAATACCGTCTGAGAGACGGCTATTCCTGTTTCCGTCACATTGCGGCAAGTGTGTTGCGGAGGGCCGTGCCGATATTTTCGAGAATATAAGGTTTGCGGACATAGGCGCCGGCGCCAAGTTCAAGAGCCTCTTTGACGCGATCAGTTTCCGAATACCCGCTGACGATAATGGCTTTCTGTTTGGGATTGATTTCCAGAATACGTTTGTATGTTTCCAGTCCGTCGATGCCGGGATCCATCAGCATATCCAGAACGACGACATCGGCGGTATGGTTTTTTAGATAAGACACCGCATCTTCGCCGCTTCCGACGGTGGTGATCTGATAACGCAGCCTGGAAAGCATGTTTGTAGCGACTTCCCGTTGCTCCCGCACATCGTCGACCACCAGAATCGATTCGCCTGATCCCATATAAGAATCAATGGTTGCGGCCTTTGACGGCCTTTTTAATGCCTCTTGGGTTGCCGGGAAATAAAGTGTAAATGTAGTGCCTTTGCCCGGAACGCTTGCGACGTCAATGTGGCCTTTGTGGTCTTTGACGGTTCCCCAGACCACGGCGAGTCCCAATCCCGTGCCGCTTCTGCCCATGACCTTTTTGGTATAAAAAGGTTCGAATATTTTATCGATGTCTTTGGGCGGGATACCTTGGCCGCTGTCACGGATCGTGAGAAGGACATAATCACCTTCCTGGACGTCATGGGGACCGCAGGCGGAACTGTCGATGTAGCAATTATGGGTGCTGATGACGACGTCTCCCTCATCGGTAATGGCCTCGACGGCGTTGGATACAAGATTCATGACCGTTTTTCCCAGATGGACGGGCGATCCTCTGACATTTAGCAAATCCTTGTCCAATTCCTTGTGATACCTTACCCGGGGGTGGTAGGAATTGAGGCGCTCAAATTCCGGGGTTTGAAAAAAGTCTTCCACGATTTGGTTGAGGTTGACAACTTCCGAAACGGGCACGCCGCGCCTGGCGAGCGTCAGCAGGTCCTGAATAATGGCGGATGCTTTCGTGCTGGATTTCATAATGCTGAAGAGATGTTTTTTGAGGGGGTCTGTATCATCCATTTCCGAAAGCAGAAGTTCGGTATAGCCGACCAGAACGCCCAGCACATTGTTGAGGTCGTGCGCAACGCCGCCGGCCAGTGTTCCCAGTGACTCCATCTTTTCGGCCCGGTGCAGCCGTTCCATCATGGCTTTGCGTTCTTCCTCCGCCTGCTTTCTTTCCGTGATGTTGACGAAAACCATCTGGGCGCCGACGGGCACATTGTCTTTTTTCAAAATCGTCGTAATAACTTCGACCCACAAGGGGGGCTTATTTTTCCTGGCAATGGGAATTTCCATCAGCCGGGGTTTATCGCCCTCGACCCGCGCCGCAAATCTTTCAATCAATCGTCTTCGCGATTCCTCATCTAATTCTTCGAGGCCAAAACCATCTTTGCCGATCATTTCCTCGCGCTTCCAGTCCATCAGTTCCTCGATGCGCTTGTTGATGTACTGGATTTTCCCCGACATATCGATGATGCCGACGCCGATGGGCGCGTTATCGATAAAATCGCGGTATTTTTCCTCGCTTTCCTTGAGGGCTTTTTCAATTTCCTGGCGTTCGGCCAGTTCATTTAAAAGTTGAATATTAACCTGCGTTATTTCGGCGGTCCGTTTGTCGACGATGTCTTCGAGCTGTTTGCGATAGGTTTCCAGTTCATCTTGCGCCTTGCGCCGGTCGGTGACGTCGCGAACTGTCATCACAAAGCCTTTTACGACCGGGTCATGCAGAAGGTTAACGCCCACGCCTTCCAGGATGCGAATCGAACCATCTTTATGTCGGACGCCGAATGAATTTGGAATTTCAGTTTCCCTGGTTAAAAGGGATTTGCCGAAGTCAAATATGGCCCGGGGCATATCCGACGGCAGGATGAACGCAAAACCGCTTTTCCCGATGAGCTCCTCCGGTTTGTATCCGAGAAACCGTTCAACCGAAGGATTGGCGTAAGCGATGTTTGCTTTTTCGTCGACAATGAAGATAATGTCTGACGAATTATGCGTAATCGCGCGGAAAAACGCCTCGCTTTGCTGAAGATCGGCAATTTGCCGCTTCAATTGAGCGATGTTATTTTCCGGCGATTTTGAATTCTTCAGATTTTTATTCATCTTAGCCGCTTTCCTAAGATGTGTTGAGTTTTAGATAATAATTAATAATTATATATATTTGCAATTACGGTAAAGGCTGATTAGACAAACTTGAGATTTTTTGATCAAGAGAAAGACTTTAATTCGCCTTCACATCTTTGATGCGTCAATAATCGACATTTGCAGAAGAAATCTTTAATTTATCGGCGCAGGCCGCCATATCTTTAAAGCTCTGTATTTTTAGTTAAAAATTGCCCTTGCTCGAAGTTTTTCCAGTCGTGAAACCTCCGCATAACCTGAAGGTCATGGGTGTTAAGCTAAGCTTCCAACTATCGGAATAGATGAAGAAACATGTTATTCATCATCTATGTAGTGCGGGTCTTTAGACCCGCCAAGGCATGCGCACCTAATGACCTAAAGGTCACGCGAGGTACGCACTACAAAATTATCCTTTAGTATCACATGTCCTGGAGGGCGCGCGAGGGCGCCACCCTGACGGATGGCGCCGTAAGCGGGAATGATCGAGGTGTATTTGTGTGGCCGGGGAAGATTGCATCTACCCCAGTGATGCAAAATCTTTAAGGACGTCTCTTCTCTTTTTGTGTTGGAGTTTTTTTAGCGCCTTGGCTTCGATCTGACGGATTCTTTCACGGGTGACACCCATCATATTACCTACTTCTTCAAGCGTAAAGGGCCCATAGTTACAGGCAACCCATGTGCAGTTCAAGAATACTTCGTTTTTCAGCCGCCACTCACAGGCCGTGTTAATGCATATTTCATCAATGAAGCTGCTGTCTTTCCTACATTTGTAGAGATGGATCATGAAGATAATTCCTCAAAGATATTAGAGTTTTCTAACATTCTCGGCAGAGGGACCCTTGGGGCCTTGAACAACATCGAAACTGACACGATCACCTTCGGCCAGCGATTTGAAGCCTTCTCCCTGTATTGCGGAATGGTGGACGAAGAGGTCCTTGCCGCCTTCCTGCTCGATAAAACCAAATCCTTTTGTGTCATTAAACCATTTAACTTTTCCTTCGGGCATTTTTCATTCTCCTTTTTTTAG
>CAZGDK010000156.1:0-5630 GCA_964525155.1 uncultured Smithella sp.
GCGGAATGCGCTCCTTTTGCCAAAACGGGAGGGCTGGCCGATGTGATCGGAACGCTGGCCAGAGAACTCAAAGCACTGGGATTCGACATCCGTCTGATGCTGCCGTTTCACCGGGTCATCAAGGAACAATACCGGGAGCGTGTGCGGCATATGGTCAGCTTCAGCGTGGATATCGGATGGCATTCTGAATACGTAGGCGTTGAACGCTATGACTGGGACGGCATCCCGGTTTACTTTATCGACAATGAACATTACTTCGGTCACACCATTTATTGCGGTGGAAAATTCGAGGGAGAACAATATGCCTATTTTACCCGGGCGGTGATCGAAGCAATGCCGGTCATCGATTTTAATCCCGCTATCATCCATGTCAACGATTGGCACACGGCGATGATTCCCATGTTGTTAAAGACCCAATATGATTTGCATCCGCAGGGGCGGTGCAAGTCCGTTCTTTCGATTCATAATTTGGGCTATCAGGGGCGTTTTGACTTTGGTTATGCAGCGCATTTGCTCGGCATTGATGAGCAATATAATCATCCGGACTATATCGAATTTCACGGCGGGGCAAATTTTTTGAAGGGCGGCATCGTATTTGCCGACAAACTGGTTACCGTCAGTCCGACATACGCTCATGAAATACGGACGCCCCATTATGGCGAGGGGCTGTATGGGGTGCTGGAAACACGCACGGACGACCTGATCGGCATTCTCAACGGTATTGATACCGAAGCTTTTAATCCGGCTGCCGATCCGCTGATCCCCTATCCGTTTGACGTCGCATCGCTTTCAGAAAAGCAGAAAGACAAGCAGGCCCTGATTGATGAACTGGGACTCCAGATCGATCCAACCATGCCGCTTATCGGAATGGTGACCCGATTGACAAAGCAAAAAGGGATTGATCTCGTGCTGGGCGTGTTCAACGAGATCATGGACGCGGGTCCGGGGTTTGTGTTGATCGGGACAGGCGACAGGGAATATGAACATTTCTTCCGGGGTGTGCCCCATCGGACGGGCAGTCGGGCGATCGGCCTGACGGAGTTTAACGATCCGCTGGCCCACAGGATATATGCGGGATGCGATTTCTTACTGATGCCCTCCATGTTTGAACCTTGCGGCCTGTCGCAGATGATCGCTCTGCGCTACGGCACGCTGCCGATTGTTCGCGCGACGGGCGGATTGAAGGATACGGTTGTTCCCTATAACGAATACACGGACGAGGGCAACGGTTTTTCTTTTGAAAACTACAACGCGCACGATATGCTCCATACCGTGCGGTATGCCCTGAAGATTTATCAGAACCGGGATCGCATGAACGCGCTTCGCAAGCGTGCCATGAGCCAGGATTGGAGTTTTCGAAAAAGCGCGCTGGCCTACGCGAAACTGTATCTATTGACGGCCTGAAAATGGCCGGCATGTTTTTCGTTGACAGGCGTTTCATCGTCACATAAAGAGTCATCCATCGCAGGGGGGAGGATCTCCCCAATTTTGCAAACAAAGGCATAAGCGTGAAAAACAGGATTTCGAAAATTAAGGAAATCATCGAGGGGAAATTAAAACGGTATTACGGCCGGGCGCTTGAGAATGCGTCAGATGAGGAAATGTTTCAGGCCGTGGCGATGAGTATTCGCGACGTCATCCTGGAGCGGGGCGTCAAGGCCAACGCCGCCATTGAAAAGAAGGGGCTCAAGAAACTCTGTTATCTGTCAGCTGAGTTTTTGATGGGGCGGGCGCTCGTCAATAATCTGATCAATCTCGGCTTGCTTGCCGATTATCGGGCCGTCATGACTGAGATCGGTTATCCCTTTGAAAAGCTCGAAGAGCAGGAAAATGAAGCGGCGCTCGGCAACGGGGGCCTGGGAAGGCTGGCCGCTTGCTTTCTGGATTCCCTGGCGACGCTGAACCTGCCGGTTTCGGGATACGGCATCCGCTACGAATATGGCATGTTCTGCCAGCGGATCGTGGACGGGAAGCAGACGGAAGTGCCGGACGACTGGACCGCAAAAGGGGACATCTGGGAAATTGAGCGGCGCGAAGAACAGATTGAAGTGCGTTTTGAGGGCACGGTTGAAGAAGTCTGGACGGACGATGGCCTGACGGTCGCGCATAAAAACTGTCAGACGGTGGTCGCGGTGCCTTACGACATGCCGGTGATTGGTTATGACAGTCATGCGCCGGCTAGACTCCGTCTATGGCGCGCGGAATGTCCCGCCACATTTGATCTTCAGTCTTTTAACAAGGGTGACTTTGTCTGCATGCTTAAGCAGAAAGAGCTTGCCGAATCGATATCCAAAGTGCTGTATCCCCGGGACAACCATATTACCGGGCGAATGCTGCGCCTCAGACAGTATTATTTTCTGGCTTCCGCATCCATGCAGTCCATGGTGCGCGATCATAAAAAGCTACATGGCGACGTGCGCACGCTACCCGAAAAAGTCGTGATCCAGATCAACGATATGCATCCAGCGCTGGCGATTCCCGAACTGATGCGCATCCTGATCGACGAAGAAAGCCTCGGTTGGGACGACGCCTACGGTATCGTGAGCCGCATGTTCAACTACACCAACCACACGGTCATGCAGGAGGCCCTGGCGGCCTGGCCCGAGCAGTTATTCAAGTCGATGCTGCCGCGTGTTTACGCAATTATTTTCGAAATCAACGAACGCTTCAAGCAAAAACTCTGTAAAGCATTTCCGGAAGACCGGGACAAAATATCTCATATGTCCATTATCGCTTACGATGAGATTCGCATGGCCAATATGTGTGTCGCGGTTTGTCGTATCGTCAACGGCGTTTCGCAGCTGCACGGCAAAATCCTGAAAACCCGAACCTTCCGCGATTTCTATGTGATGTTCCCCGGGAAGTTTACGGCCATTACCAACGGCATTACGCCCAGGCGTTGGCTTGCCGCGGCCAATCCGGCCCTGTGCGCGCTGATTGCCGATCATATCGGCGATAAATTCATCCGTGACTATCATGAACTGGAACGGTTGAAGCCGCTGGCGGAGGATCAGCGGTTTCTGGCCGATTTTGCGGCCGTCAAACAGCAAAACAAGCGACGCCTGGCCGAACATGTTTATAAAACGCAGGGGATTATACTCGACGCCGACTCGGTCTTTGATGTGCAGGCAAAGCGGTTGCATGAGTATAAACGGCAGCTTTTAAAAGTGTTGCACATTTTATATCTGTACAATCGTTTTACCGGAAGCGAGACGTATTCATTACCCCGGCCTGTGACGTTTTTGTTTGCCGCAAAAGCGTCGCCCGCGTATCGAAGAGCCAAGAGCATTATTCGTCTCATAAACGCAGTGGCTGACCTTGTGCAGTCGCATCCGCGAACACGGGACAACATCCGGGTTGCTTTTCTGGAAAACTACAACGTCTCGCTGGCCGAACTGCTGATTCCCGCGGCGGATATCAGCGAACAAATATCAACGGCGGGTTGCGAGGCCTCCGGAACAGGCAACATGAAATTCATGCTCAACGGCGCCGTGACGCTGGGAACGATGGACGGCGCAAACATAGAGATCTTTGACGCAGTGGGAGAAGAAAATATCTTTATTTTCGGCGCTCGTGCGGAGGAGATTGCCTGCATGGAGACGGAAAATCTTTATCAGCCGATAAATTATTTCGACCGGAATGCGGATATTCGCGACGCCGTTTCACGCCTTGTGGATGGAACGCTGCCCGGGGTTGCCAAAGACCGGTTTGGGGAAATACACCAGTCGCTGTTGTTTGGCGACTATGACCGCGCGGACAAATACTTTCTCCTCTATGATTTTGACGCTTATCGCGCCGTGTTTGAAAACATAATGGCCGCTTACACCGATAAGCCTGCCTGGACGAGAAAGGCCGCGATCAACACAGCCAGCGCCGGATACTTCAGTGTTGACCGGACGATAGAAGATTACAATCGAACAATCTGGGGTCTGGATTCGATCTGAAATCTCAAAGGTTTGTGGGGGCGATGCTGATGAATTACAGAAATGAAATGCTGCACGATTCGTCGCTGTTTTTGTTCCGCGATCCAGTGGGAGCTTTACCTGCCGGTACCTCTGTTACCCTCCGCATCCGGGCGCGTTTGGAGAAGGTGGACAGTTTGTATCTGTGCCTGTTTGGCGAGGGATTTCGCGAGGACCATCTCATGCAGCCGTCAGGCGAATATTGGCAGATTGAGATCACCGCGCCCTTAGTTCCCGATGTGTACTGGTATTATTTTACGATCAATCTTGGCGGTACGCTTTACTATTACGGCGCCGGGGGAACACGCACCGGCGGCGTCGGTTGCGTCTATACCGACCCACCCCCTGCGTATCAACTGACGGTTTACGATGCCGGTTTTACGGCGCCTGAATGGTTTCAGAAAAGCGTCATGTATCAAATATTCCCCGATCGTTTCCAACGCAGCGATGATCAAACGGCGGAAAAAGGCATGGCCTATCACCGCTCCAAAGGGCGCCGCGTCTATTATCACGAAAAGTGGGACGAAAAGCCGCTTTTCACCCCGCTGCAAGGCGATGCGGCCTATGAACCGTGCGACTACTTCGGCGGCACGCTCAAGGGCATCGAGGCGTCTCTCGAATATCTGCAAAGCCTTGGTGTGAACGTGGTGTATTTGAATCCGATCTTTGAGGCGGCATCCAACCATCGTTACAACACCGCCGACTACTTCCGCATCGATCCGGTGCTGGGTACAAAGGAGGATTTTGAATCATTGTGCCGCAAGGCGGACAGCCTGAATATCCGTATTATTCTGGACGGCGTGTTTTCGCACACCGGCTCCGACAGCATTTATTTTAACCGGGAGGGCGCTTATGAAAGCCCCGGCGCCGCAAACAGTCCGGCTTCTCCTTATTACCCCTGGTACAAGTTTGAACGCTATCCCGACCAATACCAATGCTGGTGGGGATTCAAGTCGCTGCCGGAGATCAATGAGGAAGAACCGGGCTGGCAGCATTTTGCAATCACAGGCGAGGACAGCGTCATCCGGCACTGGCTCCGGGCAGGCGCGAAAGGGTACCGGCTCGATGTGGCCGACGAACTGCCGGACGATGTGCTGGCGATGATCTATGCGGCGGCAAAACAGACACAACCCGAAGCGGTGGTGATGGGCGAGGTCTGGGAAGACGCGACAACGAAATACAGTTACGGCGTCAAGCGACGTTACGCGCTGGGGGGCATCCTTGACTCCGTGACGAATTACCCGCTGCGTGCGGCCGTGATCGGTTTTTTGAAGGGCATGTCCGACGCCTGCGACCTGAAATATTTTTTAGTGGATCAAGCGTCGAATTATCCACGCCCCATGTACTATGCGCTGACCAATCTGCTTTCGTCCCACGATGTAGAGCGCGTGCGCACCGCCTTGAGCGCGCGCATCGATCCACATGAAATGTCCCGGGAAAAGCAGGCTTCGTTTATCATCAGCGACAGCCAGAATAAAAAAGGCGCCAGACGTCAGCGCCTGGCCGCAATTCTGCAATATAGCCTTCCCGGCGTACCTTGTGTTTATTACGGCGATGAAAGGGGCATGAACGGTTTTCTCGATCCCTTTAACAGAGGGACTTTTACGGAAGTGCCGTATGATTTAACAGAGCATTACCGGCAATTGGCGCGGTTGCGGAAATCGGCCG
>CAZGDK010000157.1:0-5622 GCA_964525155.1 uncultured Smithella sp.
GCCGATGACGTTTATAAATTCTTTCATCGGGCCATCTCCCACGGGAAGCGAAGTGAAAAAGCCTGGCTGGAGACGCTGGCCGAATATCGCCGCGAAGCACCGGATCAGACCGCCCTTTTGGAGCGTCAGCTTTCCGGTGAACTTCCGCCGGACTGGGAGACGGCGCTTACCGAATTCCCCAATGAATCAAAAGATGTCGCCACGCGCAAAGCCTCGGAAATGCTTCTGCGGGCGCTGGGTGAAAAACTGCCCGAACTGGCCGGAGGAACGGCCGATCTGAATCCGTCTGTTTTCGCCTGGCTCAAAGGCATGGGCGATTTCCAGAATCCGGACACCATCCGCGAAGGACAGCACGGGATGATCGGAGGCGCGTGGAACTACACGGGACGCAACATTCACTTCGGCGTGCGCGAGCATGCCATGGGATCGATTGCCGTGGGCCTGGCGCTGCACGGCGGCTTCATTCCGTTTACGGGAACCTTTCTGACGTTTGCTGATTACATGCGACCGCCCATGCGGCTTGCGGCTTTGATGGGTCTGCGCGTCATTTTCATCTTCAGCCACGACAGCATCGGTGTGGGCGAAGACGGCCCGACGCATCAGCCGGTGGAACAGATCATGAACCTGCGCCAGGTGCCCAACATGACGGTGATCCGTCCAGCCGACGCCAATGAAACCCTGGAAGCCTGGCGTCTGGCGCTTGCCAACGTCAAAGGCCCGACCACACTGATCTTAAGCCGCCAGAACCTGCCGGTGCTGGATCGCCAGGCCTGCGCACCCGCCACGGGCGTTGGTCAGGGCGGTTATATTCTGTGGGAGTCGTCGGTCCTCGAGCCCAACGTAATTTTTATTGCAACTGGATCGGAAGTGGCCATGACGCTTGACGCCGGCCGCAAGCTGGCCGCCGAAGGCGTCCGCGTGCGCGTCGTGTCGATGCCCAGCTGGGAAATATTCGACCACCAGCCTCAGGAATATCGCGACAAAGTCCTCCCGCCGCAAATCAAAACCCGCATCGCCGTGGAAGCGGGAATCAAACTCGGCTGGGAGCATTATGTAGGCCTTGCGGGAAAAGTGATCGGCATGGACGGCTTTGGCGCCTCCGCCCCCGCTCCGGTGCTCTACGAAAAATTCGGCCTGACGTCCGCCCATATCGTTTTGGCGGCCAAGGACATGCTCAAAAAAGGATAGTTCACGATGGATACGACCGGTATTTCGTTCTTACTCGGTTCATATCAAAACGCCGTCACCAATACGCTGGAAAAGATGCGCCGCAGTAATATCGCCGCGCGCATCTGGGCCGGCGATTTCAATGTCTGGAAACCGACGGGGCAGGAGATTTCCAATCGCCTGGCCTGGCTGCATGCGCCGGTGGAAACGCTGGCCAACATCAAAGGCGTCCGATCCTCGCTTACCCATCTGACTCAAAGAGACATTCGGGATGTCGTTTTGCTGGGCATGGGCGGATCGAGCCTGGCCCCCGAAGTCTATAACAAGATGATCGGCTCCGCGCCGGGATGCCCCCGTCTGCACATTGTGGACACCACCGACCCGGCGGCCATCAGAGCCATCGCACAGGCGCTGGACTTGAAAAAAACGCTTTTTCTGGTCTCGTCGAAATCCGGCAAGACGCTCGAAATATCCTCTCTGTTCCATTACTTTTACCAGCTGGCGGACCGCGAGCCCGGTGTCGCCGCCAATGAGCATTTCATCTTTATCACCGACGAAGGCAGCCCCATGCTGGAAACGGCCTGGAACCTGAATATTTCGTATGTCTTTTCCAATAACCCCAACATCGGCGGCCGCTATTCGGCTCTGTCGCTGGCGGGCATTATTCCCGCAGTCATGATCGGCGTGGAGGTGGAAAAACTCCTGCACCGGGCCGCCCAAACCGCCAATCAGGAAAAAACCGATTTCTTTTCCGGGAAAAAAGACTCGCCGGGATGCCGTCTGGGTGCGACCCTCGGCGTGCTGGCCCGGTACGGCCGCGACAAGCTTACGCTGATTCTTCCGCGGACCTGGCAGCCTTTCGGCGACTGGCTGGAGCAGCTCATTGCCGAAAGCACCGGCAAGGAAGGCAAGGGAATTGTGCCGATTCTGAACGAGCCGCCGCTGGACATTGACGTTTACGGCAAAGACCGCGTTTTCGTCTTTATGGATGATGGACATTCGGAAGAAAATTCTCAAATCGCCGGTCTGGTTACAGACGGGCATCCCGTTTTAAAAATACGCGTGACCGACGCCTGTGATCTGGGCAGCCAGATGTTTTTGTGGGAAATGGCGACAGCCGTTGCGGCGCATGTCATGGGCATCAACCCCTTCGACCAGCCGGATGTGGAAGCGACGAAAAAGCACACCCACGCGATGATTTCCGAATTTAAAACGACCGGCGCCTGGTCAGAGGAAAAGCCGCTTATCAGCAAAGACGACTGCGATGTCTATGGGACGGCTTCGCCAACAAGCGTCTCCGACGCCATCATCAGCCTGCTTTTCCAGGCCCCGGCCAATGCCTATATCGGCTTGCAGATTTATTTGAGCCGTTCAGAACAAATCGACGCCGCCTTAAACGATTTGCGCGAAGCGATCACACGCCGTTTCCGTCTGGCCGTAACCGTCGGCTACGGCCCGCGCTATCTGCATTCCACCGGCCAGTTGCACAAAGGCGACGCGGGCCGAGGCATCTTCATTCAATTCACGGGGGAAAACCATACCGACATGGACGTCCCGGATACACCCGACAAGCCCGGCTCGTCACTGACCTTCGGCGCGCTCAAGGCGGCGCAGGCCGCGGCGGACCGCCAGGCGCTTTCCGACCTGGGACGGAAAATTATCCGCATTCATTTCAAAAAAGATGCAGCCTCGGGAATCGCGGCTCTCGCTAAAAGCCTTTAATCCGATCTCACCCGCGCGCTTCGGCAATCACGCGCAAAATGTCCGGCGCGTGCCGTTCGGAGGCCGAAGGAATCGCCTTGGGATACCCCAGAATAATCGGCGCAACGATGCGGCAGTTTTCGGGAAGTCCCAGCTCCGCCCGCAGCTTCGGGTCGCGGATATTGGCGCCCAGGGCCACCCAGCAGGTGCCCAGGCCCCGGTCCGCCGCCGAAAACATGATGTAGCTTGCCGCCAGCGCACCATCGACATCCAGTGATCCCACGGAGGCCGAACCGGCGATATAGATCAGGCAGGGCGCGTTGTAAAACACGTTGAACTGATCATTTTGCAGATAAGCGACATACTCGGGATTGAGTTTGATTTTTTTGTCGGCGTTGTCCTGAAGCAGATTGGCTTTGCTTTCGTCGGAAAGCGCCTTGAGCGTTTTGCGGCACTGCACCACGACAAACCGGCAGGGCTGGTTATTGCTCGCCGAAGGCGCAAGCGTCGCATCCTTGAGAATGGCGTTTATAATCTCCATCGGGACGGCTTTGTCTTCAAAGTCCCGGATGGCTCGTCGTTTCTTCAAAAGTTCAACAAACGTCATATGGTCGTCCTCCTTTTCTTGCAAGCCTTACGGCAAAATCAGGGAAATAACGGTAATAATGATGCGCTGGATAAAATGAATCGCCGGATCAAGCGCGCCCACAAGCAAAAGCCCCAGAACGATAAAAAATCCGAACGGCTCAATCTGTATCATCACACGGTTAAACGATTCGGGCGTAAACCCCATCAAAATCTTCGATCCGTCCAGGGGCGGAATGGGAATCAAATTGAAGGCGGCAAGCAGTATGTTGATCGTCGCCAGGAGGTTAAGAACCACATAAAGTATCCCGCCCGATGCCGGAGAAATCAGCCGCAGCAGAAGCATCGCGCAAAACGCAATGATCATGTTGATCGTCACGCCGGCGGCGGACACCAGAATCAATCCCTTGCGCTGGTTGGCGGGGGGAAGATTTGCGAGATTAACCGGCACGGGTTTGGCCCATCCGAAGCCGACAATCAGCAGCATCAGCGAACCTATGGGGTCCAGATGCTTGAGCGGATTGAGCGTAAGGCGTCCCAGCCATTTGGCCGTGGGATCGCCCATCCGCCAGGCAACCCAGCCGTGCGCCACTTCATGCAGAATCACGGAATACAATAGCAGCACCGCCAGCATCACAAACGCCGCCGGGTCATTGATCAGCAACTTGATTAATCCCATAAAGCAACCCTTGAGCGGCAGGATGTCAAACCGTCCGCAAAGCCTTTCTGTTCATGGAGCATAAATCATGACCCCGGGATATTCAACCGGAAGTTTTCATGCATTTTATTTTCATGACACGCAAACGGCCAATGCACCGGCAAACATCACCGGCAAACATCTTGACAGGTCTGTCACATCTTCATATACTGTCCGCGCTGTCATCTCAGGTGTAAAAACTCTCGCGCGGGTTGAATTCATGGCATCAGACGTTCAGATAAACGCCGATAATGTGTTCGAACAATCCCGAAAAAACTCGCTCTTCGAAGGTCTGTCCGAAGAGCAGATTAAAACCCTTTTCTCCATCAGCCGGGAAATCACGCTCGATTCGGGCTGTTTCCTCATGCACGAAGGAGATCCGGCCCGGGAAATCTTTCTGATCATCGAAGGCAGGCTGGAGATCAGCCGATACAACGCCAAACACAAGCAAAACCATGTTATTGCGACGCTGAAAGCCGGCGACACGGTGGGGGAAGTCGCCCTGCTGGACCGGGGGTCGCGTTCGGCCACCGCCTGCGCGGCAACATTTTGCCGTCTGCGCTGCATTTCGTTTGACGATTTGCAGGCTATTGCCGAAAGCGACAAGGCGATTTACAGCATCTTTTATCATCTCTCGAAAAACATCGGCCAGCGCCTGCGCCACTCAAACGATGTCGCCCTTCAGGCTCTGGAAAAACAGCTCGATGAATTCAAGACGCGCGTGACACTGGGAAACTTTTTCGTCTATATTGTCATCATGCTGTCTTTGTTCACCTTCAGCCTCGATGGTCTGAAATACATCATGAACGTCGGCAAAAACAGCAGCTACATCACACTGCCGTTGACGCTGGCGTTTTTTGTCTTTTTCATTTTCTTTATCAAGTCGTCGAACTTTCCTTTGTCCACCTTCGGGCTTACGCTCAACAACTGGAAAAGGGCCGTGCTGGAAGGATTCGTCTTCACCATCCCGATTGCCGCGGTTATTGTGGGCGTCAAGTGGCTTTTGATCCACTACTTGCCGCATTACGCGGGCAGACCGTTGATCGAGGGACTGGCCGCGATGAACGCCGATCCCAAAACCTGGTGGACGTTTTTGTTCATCTATATTCTGCTGGTCGCGCCCTTGCAGGAATTTCTCTCGCGCGGCGGCCTGCAAGGACCGCTGGAGGAATTTCTGTCGTCGAAATACAAAGTGCCTCTGGCGATTTTAGTCTCTAATCTGCTCTTTGCCGCACTGCACCTGTTCATGTCGCTGGAAATCGGGCTTTTGGTGTTTGTTCCCGGCGTATATTTCGGCTGGCTGTATTCGCGCACCCACAACCTCTTGGGCGTCTGGATCGCGCACGCGCTGGTGGGCACGGTGGGGCTGTCCATTGTAGGGTTTTAATCTTGCATTCCGGAAACGCAATAAGCCAATGCTGTCATTACTACGAAAATAGAATCAGCATTAGGTAGCTACGGCAATTTTTTTG
>CAZGDK010000158.1:0-5470 GCA_964525155.1 uncultured Smithella sp.
GGGTATGGATCACTTTACAGACAGGTCGAATGGAACGGTCATGAATACCAACCTGGATCCGACTACCTGGAATTCAGACGAGGGTTCTTCTTTAAGGCGAGTTATTTGTGGAGGCGTTAATCTTAACATCATAAGATGTTCAATCATAGGTATATACTTAGCATTTCCTTCATTTCAGCCTTGGGAGGTTACCTCTTCGGGTTTGATTTTGCGGTGATCTCAGGCGCCCTGCCTTTCTTGCGTGAACAGTTTACCCTGACAGCCTGGTGGGAGGGATTCCTGACAGGCTCTTTAGCGTTGGGCTGTATTGTCGGATGCCTCCTGGCAGGTCAGCTGACCGATCGTTTTGGTCGCCGCCCCGGATTGATGACGGCAGCTCTGATCTTTGCTCTATCCTCACTGGGGATGGCCTCAGCTCCTTCGCTGCCCACCTTCATCACCATGCGCTTTGTGGCCGGCATCGGGGTGGGGATGGCCTCCATCGTCAGTCCCCTGTATATCGCTGAAATATCCCCGGCTCATGTCAGGGGAAGGAACGTGTCGATCAATCAGCTTACCATCGTGATCGGTATTCTGGTGACCAACCTGGTTAACTACTCGCTGGCCGACAGCGGCCCTGAAGCCTGGCGCTGGATGTTCGGTCTGGGCTCGGTTCCGTCTGTCTTGTTTCTGATTGGCGTGCTCTTCTTGCCGGAGAGCCCCCGCTATCTGATCAAAGCCGGGAAAAGCCTCAGAGCTCGTGCTACCCTTGGGAAAATCGGAGATAATGAATTTGCAGATACTACCCTGAAAGAGATCGAAAACTCCCTCCAGGATACGCGCCGGGTTTCGTATCGCGAGGTGTTCTCGAAAGCTGTCCGCCCAGCCGTGATTGTGGGGATCGGATTGGCGATGTTTCAACAGTTTTGCGGGATCAATGTCGTGTTTAATTATACCTCTACCATTTTCGAAGCAGTAGGAGCCGACCTTAACCGGCAGTTGATGGAGACCGTATCCATCGGTGTGGTGAACCTGATCTTTACACTGGTGGCCATGAGGCTGGTGGACCGTCTGGGGCGTAGGCCGTTGATGCTATTCGGTGCTATCGGATTAACAATCAGTTATTTAGTCCTTTCTACGCTGCTGCGAATTCAGGCGAGCCCAGCCCTAGTGAGCCTGTTTGTCCTGATATCTATCGGGATTTATGGGACCTCCCTGGCACCGGTGACCTGGGTGCTCATCTCGGAAATCTTTCCTAACCGTGTCAGAGGAAAAGCTTCGTCCATCGCTGTGGTAGCCTTGTGGGTGGCCTATTTCATCCTGGTGCTCACTTTCCCCGTGATGGCCGAATACCTGGGCACCTATGGTCCGTTTTATGTGTACGCGGGCGTCTGCCTGATCGGATTCCTGTTCATCAAACGACGGGTGAAGGAGACCAAAGGGAAAACTCTGGAAGAGCTGGAGGAGGTGATGGCCGGATAGTAGATAAAAATTTGGTAAACCCTGATAGCTTCTCTGAATCAGTGAGTTACTATTTTTAACCCCACGATCGAAGCAATCAGTGTCGTGATGAAAAATAGCCGCAAAAAAGTAGCCGGTTCTTTGAAAACCAGAATCCCGATCAGCGCTGTCCCTACCGCCCCGATGCCTGTCCAGACAGCATAAGCAGTTCCAATAGGCAGGTTTTGGGTAGCTTTGACGAGCAATAACATGCTGATGATTAGCGCAATAAAAAAGCCTCCGTACCACAAATACATGGCCGTGCCCGTGGCTAGCTTTGCTTTGCCAAGGCAAAAGGCGAAGGCCGTCTCAAACAGCCCGGCGATGATCAAAATAATCCAGCTCATTTTCATTTGTCAAAAATAGTATTGTTCAGCTGTTTTGCGATCAACTTGTTTTGTTAGTAACTTGACATCATTATCCATTAAATCCTTAAACCTTAAAACCATGACTTTACCAGTAATTTTTGGAGGTGTAGAAGTAATTCTCGTAATCCTTCTTGTCCTACTGAGCATCATCTTACCCGTGATAGCCTTGGTGGATATTGTAAAAAGCCGTTTTGATGATAACACCAAACTGATTTGGGTGATTATCGTTGTCTTTGCGAATATTATCGGGGCAATCCTTTATTTTGCTATTGGAAAAAACCAGAAAATCCGGATTAAGGGATCTTCATACTGCAATTTAACCTATGGGAGAACAACAAGACATTCATGCGATTGACAATATTGAGCTGATACTCTTAAAGTTAGAAGACTATCAGGAGATTAGACTTGCAATGGTCGAATCCTATTCCAATATGCCCGGTTCCTATTGGAAAGAAAATCACATCCGGGCCCTGATCGAAAGATTTCCGGAGGGGCAGGTTGGGATTAAAGTTGACAATGAATTGGCTGGTTGTGCTTTCTCCATCATCGTGGATTACTCACGATTCGACCACCGGCATACCTATAAGGAGATCACAGGTGATTACACCTTTGGAACTCATACGCCAGACGGGGATAAACTGTATGGGATCGATGTGTTTATTCGTCCAAAATACCGTGGACTCCGACTGGGACGGCGATTGTATGATTACCGGAAGGAGTTGTGTGAGCGCTTGAATCTCAAGGGTATTGTGTTTGGTGGCCGGATTCCTAATTACCATCAGTATTCATCCGAACTGTCGCCTAGGCAATATATCGATAAGGTGAGAAGAAAAGAGATCCATGATCCAGTGCTGGATTTCCAAATGTCAAATGATTTTCACCCTGCCCGAGTGTTGCAAGGGTATCTCGAAGGAGATCAGGAGTCGAAAGAATATGCAGTATTGCTCGAATGGGACAATGTCTATTATGAAAAGAAAACCGACCGTGTTGTCACCCAAAAAACGATCATCAGACTGGGGTTGATCCAATGGCAAATGCGATTATATAAAGATCTCGGAGAGTTAATGCAACAGGCTGAATTCTTTATCGATGCCGTTTCTGGGTATCGTTCCGATTTTGCCCTCTTTCCCGAGTTTTTCAATGCTCCGTTAATGGCTGCTTATAACCACCTTTCGGAGCCCGAAGCGATCAGAAAACTGGCTGAGTTTACCAAAGAGATCGTTCAGCGATTTGCCGAACTGGCCATATCCTATAATATCAACATCATTACAGGCAGTATGCCGGAAATGATAGGCAATACCCTGTTTAATGCAGGATATCTGTGCAAAAGAGATGGTGGGGTTGAACGCTATGAAAAAATCCATGTGACGCCAGATGAGGCGAAAGTTTGGGGAATGCAGGGAGGTGATACCATTCGAACGTATGATACCGATTGTGGAAAGATCGGAATATTGATCTGCTATGATGTAGAGTTTCCGGAATTATCAAGAATCCTGGCAGAGGAGGGCATCGATATGCTCTTTGTCCCTTTTTTGACCGACACCCAAAACGGTTACTCGCGGGTGAGGTATTGCGCCCAGGCTAGAGCCATCGAAAATGAATGCTATGTTGCTATTGCCGGCTGCGTGGGAAACCTGCCGAAAGTGCACAATATGGATATCCAGTACGCCCAGTCTATGGTGTTTACCCCCTGTGATTTCTCGTTCCCAACGAACGGCATTAAGGCCGAAGCAACACCAAACACCGAGATGATCCTGATCGCTGATGTGGATATCGATCTGCTGCGGGAATTAAACCAGTTTGGGAGTGTCAGAAACCTGAAAAACAGACGAACCGATATCTATCAACTAAAAAAGATCCATGGATGATCTGCCAGTGAACCAAAGAAACATACACATCCGCGAAATCCATCCCGAGGAAATCCCGCTGCTGGATGGTTTCTTTTATGATGCTATTTTTATTCCGGAAGGGGTAGAACGACCACCATTTGAGATCATTCAGGTGCCTGAGCTGGCCCTTTATTACCAGGATTTTGGTAGACCTGGAGATCACTGCCTGGTTGCAGATCAGGATGGTAACCTGATCGGTATGATCTGGACCCGACTGTTTTCCGATACTGCCAGAGGATACGGATACGTCAACTCCCAAACCCCCGAAGTCAGCATGTCGGTCAAAAAACCTTACCGGGATCAGGGCGTGGGCGCTGCTCTGTTTAAGGCAATGATGAATAAGCTTGAAGAGCTTGGATATGAGCAAGTTTCACTTAGTGTAGATATTCAGAACTACGCTTTCCCATGGTATCAGAAATCAGGCTTTAAAACGGTCCATTTAGATGGCGAATCTGTGACGATGATTAAAACATTAGATAATCACAAATAAAAGATAATCAGCAGAATAAGGAAGATTAAATGCTGATTCCCGTAGTTAGGGCATAGAATGAAATTACTTTGGAAATACCTCAAGCCGCAACGATGGCTGATTCTTGCGATCCTCTTACTGGCAGGGATTAGTCAGTTGTTAAGTCTGGTAGATCCCCTGATATTTGGTAAAATCCGGTTTAACGAACAGACGTCATCCGAAATCCGGTATAATGAGCTAAGAAGGCAAATCCGATGCAACGGATGCAGAGATCACCAATACGATCAGGAAGTTCTCCGGCAGCCAGGATCGTATCACCATCCTCATCGCTCACCGATTATCAACAATCATGCATGCCGATGTTATTTATGTCCTGGAGAAAGGTAAAATTGTAGAAACCGGCTCACACGACTATCTCGTTGCTCAAAAAGGCCTCTATTATGCTATGTGGCGCCAGCAAGTAGGGGAGAGAAGAGATGTTAAAGTTAGAGTAATGAATTGATTATCAGTATGATGAATCTTGTAGCTTGTTTTCCAGGTAAATATATTCAGGGTAGCGGCGCTATTCTGCAATTAGAGCGTTTAATCAATCAGTTTGGGAATAAGGCCGTTATACTTGCTTCGCCAACCGCACAGCAGTATCTGCCGGAAGCTTTATTACACCCGCCACAGAAATCAAGGGTTGCAATAGAAACCTTTCACGGAGAATGCTGTGAGGAAGCATTGGAATCGCTGACTGCCCGCCTTCGCCGCGAGCAAGCCACTGTCGTTATTGGCATGGGCGGAGGGAAAGCGATTGATACCGCCAAAATCGCTGCCGACCGGTCCGCATTGCCGGTAATCATTGTCCCAACGATCGCCTCGACAGATGCTCCATGCAGCGGTTGTGCTGTTTTGTACTCTCACGATGGAGTCTTTGAGAAGGTGCTCTATCAGCGGATGAATCCCTCTGTGGTTCTGGTAGATATGGATATCATCGCCCAGGCACCAGTCAGGTTTCTGGTGGCCGGCATGGGAGATGCCCTGGCCACCTGGTTCGAAGCCCGGTCGTGCCGCGAAACCTCTTCCGTAAATGCATGTGGAGGCTTGAGTACCATGGCCGGACTGTATCTGGTCAGGCTTTGCTATGATCTGCTGCTCGAAAAGGGAGGGCAGGCTAAGCTGGATAATGAAGCGCAAGTGGTGACTGACGCTGTGAGCCAAATTGCAGACGCCAACATTCTGCTGCGCGGGATCGGGTTTGGGAGCGGCGGCCTGGCCTCGGC
>CAZGDK010000159.1:0-5435 GCA_964525155.1 uncultured Smithella sp.
TAACCCCCGCAACCCGTCCGGAAGTGACCAGGCTGCTCGGCGCGGAAGGGCCTTTTGACCTTTTCCATTTCGCGGGGCACGGCGAGGCGTCGGAAACACAGATATCGGAGGGCCGCATCGAACTGGAACCCGCGGGGGCTGACGCCGGCAGCATGCTCCGGGATCTGACACCCGACATTGTTTCCGGACTCTGTCAGCTCAAAGCCTCCGACGGCACACGTCCGATCGTGGTGCTCAATTCCTGCCGCGCCGGAAAAACAGGCTACGCGATTACCGGTCTGGGCGGCTTTGCTCCCGCCTTTCTCGAACGGGAAGCAGGTGTGTTTGTCGGGGCGCTCTGGATGATCGGCGACGAACCGGCTCTAACGTTTATTAAAACATTTTACGAAGCGCTTTTTGCGGGCAAAATCGTCGCGGAGGCGGTTATCGCCGGACGGGAAGAAGCGTTCAAGGCCGGGGATGCCACTTATCTGGCTTACGTGGTTTACGCTGATCCCTTCGCGCATATCGTTCAATAAGATTGAAAAACGATTACCACAACCAATGTAAGGAGTTTTGCATGCCTAAAAGACAGGTTATTGATGTTCACTGCCATCTTTTCAATGCCAAATACGCCGTCACGGAACTGGCCGCCGCGACCTGGAATCATCTCTGGGGCAACTACCCCCATCCCAAAAGCACGCTGAAGAAAAAACAGGCCCGTGGAATTGCTGAAACACTGGAAGGCGTTAAAGACTTCGCAGCGTGGATCGCCAGACTCCTCAATGTGGTCATCTCTGATTGTGAAGGCAACTTCCAAACCAGCCAGAAAAATTTCGCCGCAAGCGGGCTGGGTGAAAACGCTTCGCTTGCCATTGCACCGCTCATGATGGACATTTACTTCTCTCTTTCCGACAACGGCGATGAAGAAACAGCCTCCCGCAAGGGAAGACGCGCCGCACCGGTGGTGAAGACGTTTGTCATTGCCGAAGAGATGAAAAAAGACTTCGACGACCATTTTGAATCGATCAAAAATCTTATTTTATCCGAATTGGAAAAAACGCCGAAAACCACAAGACGATCCGCTGCCGATCAGACCCTTATTGCGGTTTTTGACGATGCCAGAAAAGATCTGCTGGCCCAGCCGAAAAAAGCACGCCGGGGTTTTGACCCCTATGCCGGCATCGAACTTTCGCCCGGCTACCGCCGGCACATGGATGATCTGGAAGCCCTGGCGAAAAAATATCCGGGACAGGTTTTTCCGTTTCTCGCCGTGGACCCCAGAAGAATCGGCATTCTTGATCTTGTTAAAATGAAGGTTCAGGAAGGCAGGGGAATTTTCCGGGGTGTGAAGATTTATCCGCCGCTGGGGTATCTGCCGACGCATCCGAACCTGATTCCGGTTTTTGATTACTGCGAAAAATTCGATATCCCGATCACCTTCCACTGTTCGCCGGGCGGCATGAATAATTTCCGCGGCAGAAATTACGCCTCAAGCTGGGCCGGAGAAAACCGCTGGGAAGATTTTCAGGCGTCAGACGGCAAGAAAAGTCCTTTCTATACGGCGCCGGAAAAATGGCTGCCGGTTCTGACGCGGTGGAAAAAGCTGCGCATCAATTTCGCCCATATGGGCGGCGGCGATCAGCTGGATGAGAACAAAAAAGAATGGATGAACCAGATCATCGAGATGATCCGGACGCACGACAACGTTTACACCGACATATCCTACCACGCGAGAAATACGCTCCCTGATTTGATCCTGAAGATCGTCAAGGACAATCCGTGCCTTGAGGATAAACTGATGTTCGGCACCGACTACATCATGATCATGATGGACCCAGGCTTGGGCGGGCTTTCCCGCTATTTTGACCATTATGATAAATTCCCCGATCAGCTGCTGTATGATAATGCGAAAAGGTTTCTGAAACTCTGAGAGGCAGCCGCCATGTCCGTTGCGCATCCGCCGGGTTTATCATCCCGGCGGATATTCATTGAACCGGCCAACCCCAATGGACCCACAAACGCCATCGCCGGCATCTGCAACGAGTCGGGCCGCCTCTTCGGCCTGATGCCGCATCCGGAAGCGTTTCTGCACCGCACCAACCACCCGCGCTGGACACGGGAAGACCTCCCCGAAGAAGCCCAGGGCCTGGCCATCTTCAAAAACGCCGTCAAGTTTATCAAAGGGAAAGAATTCTGATAACAATTCTCAATCAGGTACAATCCAGGATCTACAGGGCACGGTTTGAATGACCTGATGGTCACGCGGCCGTTCTCTGCTGCGCATTTCTGCTTCAATTCCCTTTCATTTCAATTCCCTTGACAAGCCAGAGGGCGGCTTCTATACTTCATCAACCAAGAAGCGTTTGTGTTATAGACAAACACCACCTTTCGTCTACCAGATGCAGGTCTGTTCGAGAAGGGGTCTTTAATGAAGATAGTCGACAAGCTCTTGAAACAATACGAGAAAGCCGACTTTGTTCTCCAGATGAAGGCTCGCTTCCTTTTTGCCCTGTGCGTGACCCTTCTGACAATTATCCTTATTGTTTCCGTATACTCCAATTATGTCACGATGCAATTTCAGGCCAATCGAGTCAACGAGCAGATTCTCTTCTCTCAGGTATTAACCCTGGTGGTGGTGCTCTTTGGATTTTTTCTTCTTCTCCGGGGCCACTTCGCCTTGGCTGCGCACACCGTCTTTATTGCTTCCATGTTGGTCGTTTGGGTCACCATCATCGTCGATCAGGTCGCTGTATTCGCCCGGCTTGACACTGTCGCCTTAGTTCTTGGCCTTATGTCCATGTTGCCGCTGGTTGTCTCGCACCATAAATACGCCATCATCCTGTACGGCGTTCTTAACATCCTTTTCATAGGCGCGTTTATGTTTTTATTTCGAAAACAGCTGGCTTTGCCCGCTCACATCACGATTGAGTTTTTGGGTGACGTCTGGGTGTCCATGGCCTTTATCACCATTGCCACCTATAATACCTTCAAAATCAATCAGATGGCGCTGGAGCGCGCCGCTAAGGATATTCTTGAACGCAGGCATGCCGAAGAAACGCTGCGCGAGAGTGAGGATCGCTTCAAATCGATCATTACCACAAGCCAGGAATGGATTTGGGCTACGGATACCGCGGGTAACTATATATTCAGCAATCCCGCCGTCGAAAAAATTCTGGGCTATTCCATGAACGAAGTCATCAGGGCGGATTGGTCCATGCATCTTATTCATGAAGAAGATGCTCCTTGGATCAGGGAACTTCTGGCACGGTCTATTGAGCGTAAAACAGGCTGGTCGAATATCGTTATCCGGTGGAAACACCGCGATGGCCGCTTTCGATACCTCGAAAGCAACGCCGTACCGATTATAGACGCGACGGGTGCGCTTCAGGGCTTCCGGGGATCAGATCGGGATATTACCGAACGGAAGAAAGCCGAAGAGTCGATTCGGAAAAGTGAAGAGCGATACAGAACAATCTTCGAAGGGACGGCCACAGCCAATATCATCGTTGCAGAAGACTCGACGATCATCATGGCAAACGACAAATTTTTGGAACTGATGGGCTATTCAAAGCAGGAAGTTGAAGGCAAGATGAGCTGGACGCAATTCATAGCCAGAGAAGACCTGGAAAGGGTGAAAAACAACCAGATCAGGCGCAGGAAAAGCCCGGAATCCGTCCCGACCTCTTATGAACTCCGCGCCAGAACCCGGAAAGGTGAATTCAGGGATCTCTTTATCAGTGTGGCCCTCATTCCTCAAACGTATGAAAGCGTTGTCTCTCTGATCGATTTAACGGAAAGGAAACAGCTTGAAACGCAGCTCATGCAAGCCCAGAAAATGGAATCTGTCGGGCGTCTGGCCGGAGGCATCGCTCATGACTTCAACAACATGCTCAGCGTGATCATCGGGAACACGGAAATGGTTCTGTAAAAAGTCGATCCTTCCGACCTCCTTCATAAAGCGCTGCAGAATATTCTCAACGCGGGACGGCATTCGGCAGACCTGACCCGGCAGCTGTTAATGTTTGCCCGCAAGCAGGTCGCCGTCCCGAAGCTGCTGAACCTGAATGAAACCGTTTCCGGAACACTCAACATGCTTCGCCGACTCATAGGCGAGAACATCGATCTATCCTGGAGGCCCGGCCTCAATCTCTGGCTTGTCATGGTTGATCCCTCCCAGATAGATCAGCTTCTGGCGAACCTGACAGTCAATGCGCGTGACGCAATTGATGGTGTAGGGAATATCTCCATAGAGACGTCGAATGTGACCTTTGAGGAAGGCTACTTTGCCGGCCAACCGGAAGGCATGCCAGGTGAATATGTTATGCTGACGGTAAGCGATGACGGATGCGGAATAGATCAGGAAACCCAGTCCCATATTTTCGAGCCGTTCTTTACAACAAAGAATGACGGGAAAGGGACCGGTCTGGGTCTTGCGACCGTATATGGCATCGTGAAACAGAACAACGGATTCATCAAGGTATACAGTGAACCGGGCAGAGGAACAACGTTTCGAATCTACCTGCCGCGGCATAAAGTCGAGGGTATGAAGCCGGTTGTTGAAAAAGAGGAAATGGTGATACGAGGAGGTAAGGAAACCGTTCTAATCGTAGAGGATGACGCATCTGTCCTAAACCTCACCAGGAGTCTGCTTGAAGGCCTCGGTTATCACGTGCTGGCCACCGGGAGTTCAAACGAGGCGGTTCGACTGGCCGAGGAATATCAAGAATCCATTGACCTGCTGCTGACCGATGTAGTGATGCCGGGAATGAACGGGAAGGAACTTTCGGAGAGGATTCTGGCTATCAAGCCGGGATTGAAGTGCTTGTACATGTCCGGGTATACGGCAGATATCATTGCGCGTCAGGGCGTGTTGGACGAAGGAATAAAATTTCTTTCCAAGCCGTTTTCCATAAAAAATCTGGCAGCCAAAGTTCGAGAGGTGCTGGGTTCGTAAAAATGACAGACAATTAATTGTTATGTCCCCTGAATGAAACCAAGGTGAAAAATCAACGCGGCTAAATTTTACTGGATTCCGGGTCGCGCTTCGCTTGCCCGGAATGACAAATATTGAATCACAATAATATTCACATCAGTCATTCCCACCAGTTGACCGATTGTCTTTGATTTAATCGGATAAAAAAACGGGCGGGTTTTGCAGAACCCGCCCGGATGGATAATCAGCGAAGGCAATCAATCCTTGTTTTTAGTTCAAGCTTTCATGGCGTTTCTTTCGATCCGCTACTGCCAAACCCAAAAGCCCTAAAAGACCTGCAACTGTCAAAGGCAGAGTTGAAGACTCAGGCACAGGTGTCGTGTTTTCATAGTTTGCTGTAAGCACACCACTATATGTTCTTCCATTAAGGTTTGTATAAGTAAATTTTACATCATCATCCAAACCATTAAGGGTGAAGATGAATGAACCCATCAAACCATTCTGGATTGCAGCTCTAGTG
>CAZGDK010000160.1:0-5084 GCA_964525155.1 uncultured Smithella sp.
CGAATCTATTCTCTGCTAAGCAAGGGTTTACCTACGAAGCATGCTGGTGTTGGCCTTGCCCGGAAGATCGGGATGGATGTGGCGATTGGGCGAATGGCGCAGGTTAACCAGCCGGATGGGGTATTGGTGGCTTTTGATGCTGACGCCTCATGTAGTCGGAATTATCTCCTGGAGATTGTCCGATTTTACCGCGATCAACTCTCAGCGCAAACGGCCAATATCTATTTTGAGCATCCGTTGGAGGTAGCCCCCGGGAAGGAGAACCGGTCCATCGCCGAATACGAATTGTATCTCCGCTATTTCAGGTTAGCATTGGAGCAGGCGGGACATCCCCACGCGATACACACGGTGGGCTCAAGCTTCACGGTCAGGGCTGATGCCTACGCACGGGCTGGTGGGATGGGGCGTCACAAAGCCGGTGAAGATTTCTATTTTTTACATAAATGCCTGTTGCTAAGGAATTTCTATGAGATTAATACGGTTTCAGTTTTTCCTTCGGCACGGGAATCGGACCGGGTGATTTTTGGTACCGGCGCTACTATCATCAAACAAAACGCCACAGGTGTAGGATTGGAAGTATATGATCTTGATAGCTTTACCCCGCTAAATCGTCTATTTAGTCGAGCCAAATCCTATTTTGCTAGCCCAGATCTCTTTTTGGCTGATCTTGATTCCTGGCAGGAGCTCTTTCCTCCTTTGTCCGGTTTTCTGCATGAACAGGATGCTCCTTCGGAGATCGCCAGAATGATCCGTGATTCGGCTTCAATATCTTCCTTTATCACTAAATTCTTTGCCTGGTTTAACGTTTTTCGCGTGCTGCGTTATTTAAACCAGGTTCATGTATCCGATTACAGCAAAAAGCCAGTGTTGGAAGAGGCTTGCCGCCTTGCCACTCAATCAGGGTATTCTGCCGGTACAGATGTTGTTTCTATGTTGCAGATTTACAGAGATATAGATCGTAATCGGGGTGTTCGGCGGATTCTCTAATCACTATCTTTTGAGGATGATAAACACGTCTTCATCGGGGCGTTTCATCAAGTATTGCTCACGGGCAAACTTTTCCAGGTTTTCCGGACTGGTTTTCAGCTCTTTGATTAGCTCCTGGTCTTCCTGGATTTTGTTGTAGTAGTAGGTCGTATCATTCTTCAGGGCGATAAGTTTCCCCTTTGTCTTGTGTCTGTCAACCAGGTTATGCTGGTCAAAAAAAACGATCCAGACTCCGAAGACAATCAGGGCGATCAGGTACTTGTTAGATACGACTGACCAGAGGGTATGAAAAAGGCTCTTCTGCATTTATTTCATCTGCAAAGGTATGTTCTTATCTATTTGGGCCAGCTAAAGATGGAAAAATTTTCTCAGGCTGGTACCCCGTTTCAGTCGATAGTGGAAATAGAACAAAAGCAGGGCAAAGGGGAGAATGGACACGGCTACGATGACCGACCAGGAGAGTTTGAAGGTATGGAAAAGTGCTAGGGAAACAGATACTTCGATGACCATCATGTATATCGCGGTGGCTAAAGCAGCAACTCCAATTACGTTGAAGCCTCGTTGATGTGTCTTCCGGATGAAAGCCAAAACTAACCCCAGAAGCAGGATCAGAAACCCTGTCAAAGGCAATCCGGGCATCACAAACCATTGAATTCCATCACTGAGCAGGTCCAGGAAGAAGAGTAGAGCGATTGTATTCAACAGGAGCCCACCCAAGAGAACCGACAGCCTCTTTGAGCCATGAATGATCAGCGTGATATAGATGAATGAGGCGGTGATGCAGGTAAGAGTGATGAGCGACCAACCGGGTTGACGGTGCAGGATGATATCAATCAGCAGAGTCATAGCAATGGAAGAGAAATGCAGAATTCCGGATAATTCCCAGAAGAGAGCGATTTTTTCTTTTCGACTCAGCGGACCTTCCTGACCTGGGTAAATGATTGGTTGATTAGGTAACTGGTTTTCCGGGGCCTTGATTTCTGCATGGCACAAGGGGCAGGTAGAATAGCCTGATTCCAGTTCAATTCCGCAATTAGGACATACGATCATTTTTACGAGTTTAACAGTTTAACATCAATCCCGTGTTGACGAAGGTGCTGGATAAATTTCTTCTCCAGCAGCCTGGAACGGGTAGAATTGGAAAAGGTGACCACCATTTTATTATTGTAAGTGATTACGGCAAGACTCACCCGGCTCTGATCGGGTGGTGGTGGTTGGAATCGCAAGCGTTGAACCATTTGTGACGACCGTTCGGAGAGCGTAACAACCCCGAGATTGGTGATCAGACCCGAGTAAAGCGACATTCCCAGTTTACGGAAATGGTACGATAGAATCATATTTTTGAGGATCAGTGGAACCAGCCGGATGAAATAACTCTTTTCATTCCTAACGTTCCGGTAAATGGTTCGCTGCATTTGCTTTGGTTCCGTCTCGCGTTGCAGAAAGAACCGTACATTATTTATGATCTCTTCAAAGCTATAGTGCCCAAGGCTGGTGTCGATCTCAGGAACCACAAAGAGAGAAAAATTGCGTAGTGTTTTGCTGGGAAATAGTTTTCTTAAATTAACCGGAACCTGGATCCTGATGATCGAATGCTTATCGGGGTGTCCTTGAGGCTGAACCTGATGATAGATTTCCTGCATGGCTGACATATAGATTGCAACAAGGTATTCGGTAATGGATGCACCAATGCTTTTAGCGTAGGATTTAACTTGTGCAACGGGTATTTCGGCCGAAAGGACTCTGAGTCGGGGCTTTTCCCTGAATGGGAATGGCAGATGGTAAGCTTGACGGAGTTTATCCGGGATGGTTACTTTGGGATTAAAGTATTTGTTGTACGAATCTTCTGTAAGCTCCTCAAAGAACTCATCATACTGGGCTTCATTTTTTCTAGCTGCATCGGGATTTTCTTTGAGAGCGGTGTAGTGTTCAATTAGTGTGCGCAGAAATTCGAGAGCTCCGGAGCCATCGGTGATGGCATGAAAGAATTCGCAGGATATCTGGTTATCACGGAGCAGAATTCTCACCTGATCCATCTGATTGCGCCTGAAATGAAAGGCTCTGCAGGGAATACCGGTATCCGGAATGATTTCTAGCCCCGAAGGATCTGGTTCGAACCAATACCAAAAGAATCCTCTCCTAATACGGTAAGAAAAATAGGGTAAGTCGTCCAGCGTTCGACTAAGAGCTTTGATTAGCACGTGATAATTAACCGGATGATCCATTTCGGCTGTCATCCGGTAAACCAATGATCGCTCTTTATTGGCGCCCGCAGGAAATATTTTCGCCGCATTGTCGAGGCGCAGCCACCGTTCTTTTTTGGCCGGATCTTTAGCAGATTGTGTAAACATCCATCAGGAATAAAGAATAAAGTTACGAAACCCAAAGTGATATCCTGATGGATGTTCAAAAACAAAATGGATTATTTGTCAGCCAGGAAAGGATAATGATGATCTACTGGTGGCAGAAAGCACTCTTTGATGGTTCTGGGTGAGACCCATCGTAGGAGGTTAAGCATAGATCCGGCTTTATCGTTAGTGCCTGATGCTCTGGATCCGCCAAATGGCTGGCGACCTACTACCGCACCGGTAGGTTTGTCGTTGATATAAAAATTGCCAGCTGCATTGATCAATGCACGACTGGCCATCTCAATGGCATACCGGTCGGTGGCGAACAGAGCCCCGGTCAATCCGTAAGGGGAGGTTTTGTCAACCAAACGAAGAACATCATTAAAGTCCTTGTCTTCATATACATAGAGTGTAAGAACCGGACCAAACAGTTCGGTCTGCATGGTATCATAGTTAGGATCCCGGGTAACAATTACGGTTGGCTCGATAAAATAACCTTTGCTCTTATCGTAATTTCCACCCGCGATGATTTCCACATCAGGGTGATTTTTTGCCTGGTCGATGTACCCCGTCAGTTTATTGAATGCCCGTTCATCAATCACGGCATTCACAAAATTGGAGAAATCCTCCGGACTCCCCATTTTAAACTGGCTCAGGTCGTCGAGTAGATGGCATTTGACTTCTGGCCATAGTGAGGCTGGAATATAACCTCGAGAGGCGGCGGAGCATTTTTGACCCTGGTATTCGAATGCCCCACGTGACAGGGCAGTGGCTACTTCCACGGCTCTGGCAGAAGGGTGAGCGAGGACAAAATCCTTGCCTCCGGTTTCTCCAACCAGCCTGGGGAAGGTCTTGTACCCAGTAATGTTATTTCCGACACCCCTCCAAAGGGATTGGAATACCTCTGTAGAGCCGGTGAAATGGATCCCAGCCAGATCGGGATGGGCTAAAGCTACATCAGCTGCTTCTTTACCAGGCGCGAATACCATGTTGATGACTCCCGGAGGCAATCCGGCAGCCCGGAGCACATCCATGAGAATCTTGGCTGAGTATATCTGATTCTGTGCAGGTTTCCAAACTACCACATTGCCCATCAAAGCCGGTGCAGCAGCCAGATTCAGCGCTATCGAGGTGAAATTGAACGGACTGACGGCAAAGATAAATCCCTCCAGTGGCCTCTGTTCCAGACGGTTCCAGGTGTATAGATTGTTTTTAGGCTGTATATGATAGATATCGGCCATATACTGAACGTTAAAGTTCAGAAAATCAATTGATTCGCAAGCGGCGTCGATTTCGGCCTGATGGACATTCTTGGATTGGCCTAGCATGGTGGCCGCATTAATTTTATATCGGAAAGCACCTGATAGCAAACTTGCTGCTTTCAGAAAGATGGAGGCTCGCTGTTCCCAGGAAGTTTCTGACCATTTCTGGCGGGCTTCCAATGCGTTTTCAATGGCCTGTGTGACCTGCTCTCCGGTTCCCATGTGGTAGCGGGCAAGTAAGGTGTCATGGTCGTGCGGAGCCCGAATCTCCTCCAGGTTACCAGTGGTGACTTCCTTGCCACCAATGATCATCGGAATATCGATGATCCTGGATTTCAGCGTCCGAATGGCTTTTTCGATTGCTTTTCGCTCATCACTTCCCGGAGCGTACCCGCGAACTTCCTCATTAACCGGAGTTGGGGGGGTGAATATGCTAATCATGTTTGTAATTGTTATTAATTGGTTGATGAAGCATTGTGCCCAAATA
>CAZGDK010000160.1:5094-5428 GCA_964525155.1 uncultured Smithella sp.
TTGTAAAAGGTGTGGTAAGC
Organism: uncultured Smithella sp.; assembly: GCA_964525155.1. Taxonomy (GTDB): domain Bacteria; phylum Desulfobacterota; class Syntrophia; order Syntrophales; family Smithellaceae; genus UBA8904. Next base: position 5,115 of record CAZGDK010000160.1, read on the forward strand.
CAGAATAAAGAGATGGAATTCTCTTTATTCTGGCTATGGTTGGTTGGGTTTGGGCTCTGTTTTTCCCGGTTAAGTGGTACTAACGAATTCGAATAGATCCCATGTGGGATTCCAAATTGATGGTTGAAGATCCGTCACCGAAGGTACCGGTGGTTCTTTTCGGACTAACCCCGGAGATCTCCATTCCTCCTGATTTCTCTGTTGGATCAGCTTTGAACCCCTCTGGTAAACTAATGGCACCCACATCAGAAGAGGCCTCCCGTCGATATCCTGCCTTTGGATCGACCCGAATGCTGATCTCTCCCATGTTCTGT
>CAZGDK010000161.1:0-5405 GCA_964525155.1 uncultured Smithella sp.
CACAAACTTATTTTTCAAATCTGTCACAAACTTGTTTTTCATCCCAGTTTAATAGTTCTCACAAACTTATTTTCAAATCCAGAAATTTTTTTTATATTTCCTGATCTAATTTTTTTATCCCGGTTTAATCTATTTTTAAACAATGTAAAATCAATGTGGAATCTTTTTCGAGATTTTTAAACAATGTAAAATCAATGTGGAATCTTCATTTTTTAATTTGATGTGGAATCTTTTTCTCATTATTAAACAATGTAAAATCAACGTATATTCTTTTTCGAGATTTTTATTCATTTTTTAATTTGATGTGGAATCTTTTTCGAGATTTTTAAACAATGTATATTCTTTTTCGAAATTTTTTCTCATTATTATTTCTTTTTAACTTCATTTCATAAATCTTAACTTGTTACATTGGACCGGGGAAATGGTATGCTTTCAAAGGAACAGGCATTGGAGAATAATGCCCATTTTAGCAGAAATTAAGGCTTGACAAATGTTTTACTAACCCGATACTAGATTTAAACGTTAAAATTTCAGATTATTCTAGATTTTTGATACGTTTTATTCATAACTAATTGGTTATTAACTAGTTATAAAACTAATCGTTTCTTAATTTGTTCAGTATCAAATAGTTACACAACAGTTTAATCATCAAATATTTGTACAACTATTTAATCTTCAACACTTTATAACTAATTGTTCATCAATACTTTATATCTATTGATAATCAATTAGTTATAACTAATTCATTTATAAGTAGTTGAAAACATTAGCTAAAGTATTGAAAATGAATTAGTTAAGATTAAACTATTGAATACCAGGTTATTATAAAAAAATCTAGATTTAACTGAATAAAAATCTGAAAGTAGCACTAACCCGATACTCGATTTAAACGTACAAAAATTTCAAAGAACGTGTGTAAAATATTTTGTTTTCTTATAAATAGTTAAAATCATCTAAATTTTGTTTTTTGAGCTCTTTTTCATGGTTTCTAATATGATAAACATATCCTTTCCTTGGTTCATAACGTCCATCTTTTTTATCTTTTTCTTCTTGTATCTCTTTTTCAATCTGTTTTTTAGATTTATCATTATAGTAAAGACGAATGTATTCTTCTGCATTTTTAAGAAATTCAATCGTGAAAACATTTGTGTATTTAGCCCAATAACATAAAGTAACATCTGCCATTACAAGGTCATCATTACCATAATTTGTCGAATATGTACCATTTTCTTGACGTCCGAAATTTAGATATTCTTCAATTGTCATCGTGTGAGTACTGATAAATGTTTCAGTTGAAACCATGTTTGCAAGTGCCTTCACCGCAATTTTCTTATTATCTTCAGACCATCTAATACCAAAATCTAAATCTTTTTTAGATGTTCTATAAAATTTAGCAAAAATATCCATGTTACACCATGAATAACTAACGCCATCAACAGAACCAAATAATATCAAACTTTTTATAGTTGCAAAAAATTCAGCACCAAATGTATTATTTTCAGTAACAATTTTTATCTTTTTTAAATTAAAAGAATATTTTTTAAGAGTGTCTAATAATTCTCGAGCAAGTTCTTCAACAGATATCATATTACCATGAAATACTCCAACAGTTTTAAATACTACTTTCTTCCGAACAATATCCCAATCAATCTTATTTATTTTTATAACTGAAAAGTCTTGACCAAGACCTTCAGATATATCTAACGATATACCAAAATAATCTAAAGCTGTATTGTAATGTATTTTATCTTTTGATACCCAATCTAATCTACCGCCTAAAATAGCCGAATCATCTTCAGAATCCATTTTAGTTCCTGAAACTACAGTTCTTTGGGGCCAGAATTCTTCATTTTCTTTTTGAATATTCCTTAGAACCCCCTGCATTTTTGTATCAAAAATAGATTTAAGTCCAACATCAAAACTGCATTCAAACCCTTGCAACCATCCTTCTATACCGAATAAAGATATCATTTCAGCCTTAAAGTCTTCTAATGACTGTTTTCTTGGAACATCTTCGACATAGATTCTAAATGGTTTAAATTTGTTTGCGCCCATAATTGCATCAGTCCACAATTTGTAGAATAGATTTCGGCCATTTGGGGTTGATGTTATAATAATTCTTGATTTTGGATTATTCGAAATTGAAGGAACAATGTTATTCCAGAATTTTGTGATAAGACTTGATCGAATATAAGCGAATTCATCAATGTATACTAAATCGAGTGAAAATCCCTGAACAACACTTTCAGAAGCTACACCGATGGATAAACGACAACCATTATCAAGAAATATTTTATCTTTTGTGAAACTGATAACACCAGGTTGCATGAAAAAAGGAATACGACTAAAACATTCTTTTATCTTGTTTAAAATTTCGGTAACAACTTTATCACTTTGTGCAATTACAACAACATCTTTATCAATATTAAAACATAAAAAATGAACAATTTCAACAATTGTTGTCGTAGTTTTACCTGATTGTCGGGGAAATAATAAAATATTCCATCTATATTTAGAATATCGATTTAATAGGTTTTCTTGATAATCTCTTAGTTTAACCTTGCACCATCCAATATCTTCAAATTTAAGATGTACAAAATTATTACCAAAAAATACTTTATCTTGTGAAGCTTTTCTAATGATATTTAGTTCATCTTCACTGTATTTAAATGGTAAATTGTCTTTACGCAAATTATATCCTTTGACAAAAGAATTAAACGGATTTTCAACTAATTTGTATCCTTCAGATATACCCTTTTCAGCCAGATAAACCGATTCACTTGACCATATTCGCTGATTTCCTTCTTCAATAATTCGCGGGTCGAAAACCTTCGAAACAGTTATTGGTTTATGTTCCGTATCTTCTTTCATGTGAAATGAAGTTAATTATTTCTTTTTATAAAATATAAAAATCTCGGTTATAAAACAAACATATATATGAATTACGTATAATTGTAAAAATTTAAAAAAATAATTTGACACCATGACACCTAAAATATCAATATTTACACCGGTACACAAAATAAATAAGTATTTTGAATACTGTATTGAAAGTATTTTGAATCAAACTTATGACAATTGGGAATGGATAGTTCTCGATAACAGCATGGACGAGGAAACTCCAAACGCGATAGAATATTTCATAAATTACAAAATAAGACAGAGAGGAATCGATGGAAATAACCCAATATTCGATAAAATACATGTATACATCTATAATATAATGCAAAAAGATGATTCAAATATTGGAAATTTGAAAAGTGTTGCAGCTAATTTGTGTACAGGCGATTTATTGGTGGAAATGGATTATGATGATATTTTAATAGATGATGCTTTATTAGCAATTGCACAGGCATATAACCATAATCCAGAATATAGTTGGTATTATTCGGACCATATCAATATGCAATTTACTGAAACCGGTTGTTTTAGCAGAGGTGGAAATTTTATTGATACAGTTCAATTAGATGAAATATTATCAACGGATAAATATGCCATCGGTAATATGAAGAAAAAATGTACGAATAAAACTATGAATGTCTTTGCCATACCATATTTTGGATACCCAGAATTCGAGGCGTTAGTATTACCACTCAAGATCAAAGTATGGAATAAAATATTTTATCACACAATTGGAGGTTTTGATAGAACCCTACCTTATGAAGATGATAACGAATTGATACTTCGTTCGTATATAGATGCAGAAAAAATTTGTAGAATTTCATACCCATGTTGCATCATCAATTACCACGAACAAAACACTACGGATACATTAGATATGGACGCTGTAAAACAATTAAGACATAGCATTTGGAACAATTATGATACGAGATTCAAAAATAAATATGACACCAAAGGATACGATTTAGTAGAAAGATTCATACCAATAGGTTTTTAGAATAAAAACCGTACATTCCAACAATAAAGCAAGATGAAATGTGAAGTAAATAACAAAACGCAATCAAGAAATGATATTAGAAGACGATTATATGACGGTTTTAAAAAACCTGAAAAAGAATGTCGTAGATTTGATTATCTGTGACTTAAACTATGGCAATCTGAATAAAGATAATCCTAATGCACAAAAATATAGAGAAAAAGCAGATTTAAAAATTCTGTGGACTCAATTAAAAAGGGTTGTAAAGCCAACAGGCACAATTATATTTTTTGGTGCTGGGTTATATACCTGTGAAGTAATGATGTCCAATAAAACTTGGTGGCGATATAATTGGGTTTGGAAGAAAGGTAGTAAATGTACAGGATTTTTGAATGCGTCGAAAAGACCTTTAACCAATCATGAAGATATTATAATCTTTCAAAAATTGAGTGTTGAAAAAGGCGCGAATTATTCACCGCAAATGACTATCGGTGAAAAGAATTATGCACCAGGATTTATCAAGTTATCACATGGAACAGAAGCGAAATCAAATACTTATGGAAAACATAAGATAATGGATAAAGAAGATTCTTTTGAAAAGTATCCGATTTCGGTTATCAATTTTGATGTTGATAAAGAAAGTAAAATTGTGGGCCAAAAACCGGAATTATTGATGGAATATTTGATAAAGACCTATGCACTAACAGAAGAAGATGACAATGGATTTAAGAAAATATCTAAGAAATTCTTTGTTGTTGACTTGAAATCTAGAGGAGGTACTGTGGGCGTGGTTTGTAAAAAACTTGATATCAAATGTATATCAATTGATGATGATAGAGAGTCAATTGATTATTCTACAACCAGAATAACTAATGCACAAAAAGTTACAAATATTAAAGATAAATTAAACGATTAATGAGATGAATATAATTGACGAAGAACAATTAAAACTGGAAATATCACATATTTTTGAAAGTGGCGCGAATGAAGTACGTGTGTCTAATATGGGTAAAGAAGTTATATTTTCGGCCAGAAATATGTCGGTAAGTGATATGATAGAAGCAGGTATCACGGTCGAAGAATTATATGAAAACGGGGATTTAACTAAAGAATATTATCCACCTTCTAACAGTAAAGAATATTTTGATGGCACAAATTTCTATAATTTGGGTGGTGATAAATTAAGAGATCTTTCCGAATATGATACACACGCAGAAGGGTATACTCCATTTGGCGATGAGTAAAACAATTTAAAAAAGTTATTAAAAAACAAAGTACTTTAGATAAGTACGCAAAGATTTAGCGAAATTTTTAATGAAAATAAAAATAAAAAAAATATAAATATTATGAATAAAGAAGAATTAGCAAGCAACCCAAATACCCCCGCCGAAGTCCTTGCCGAATTGGCAAAGGATGAAAATTTTGTTGTTAGAATTAAAGTGGCACACAACCCAAATACGCCAGCCGACACACTAAAAGACAAATTACCATGCAGGAATTAACTATTACAAATAAGGAAAAAAATATC
>CAZGDK010000162.1:0-5294 GCA_964525155.1 uncultured Smithella sp.
ATATAAACAACCATATTACTATAAATGTTTTAGTTTTAATCTTAATCAACTCCTTAATAACTTTATTATATCAAATAAAAAATATATTTAAAGACCTAAAAGCATATATTATTGTTATATCATAATATAAGACAAAAAAGTTTTAGTTTTTTTATTTCAATTGATTTATATTATTAGTTATAATCCAGTCGTCCATATTACTCTTTCTATCATATTTAAACGGTAATATCTCCTCTATATCAGTAATTTCATAAACTGCAAGACACTTTTTTATACTCCATCTATCATATTGAGCTTTTGATAAATTTAATTTACTATCATATTTTTTTATAAAAGCTACAGATTCTTCTGGAGTCATTTTATACTTTTCAACTATATTCGAAATTACACCTCTATGTGTAACCGTCATATTTCCTCCGGTTTCGACAAAATAAATAATATCATTTATCTTCGCTCTACCTCCTAAAGGAATTTTTTTCCCACTAGCACCCCTAATAATCATTGTTTTTTGATTATTTAAAAGTTTCTCTAGCTCTTTTGCTTTACTATCTAAGTATACTAAATGCTCAGCAATTCCCTCTTTACCTTCATACCATTCTGTTTTTGTCATACCTCCACCCCCTAAAATTATTTTAACATATTATAAATAAAAACCGAACCTCCTATTGTAAGGTTCGATTACTCTCTTAATGGGGCAATCTTCCAACAGGCACAAAACGTTTTTAATTGCCCTTACTTAAATATTCTTCTTTGGTTAGCCCATAAGAATAACAATCAACTAATTCTTCAACAAAAGTATATTTTTGCTTGTAAGTTTCTTCGCTCCTTTTTTTAAATCCTAATTTTTCCATAAGACCAAACGAAGCTGGATTACATACTGCTGATGAAGTTTCTATTGCTTTAATATCAACTTCTTTAAACATATAATTTATAATATTACTCGCAGTTTCATAAGCATATCCTTTTCTTTGTTCCTTTGGATCTATAAACCATCCAATATCTCTTATATCAATCGGATTGTTTTCTTTTTCTTGCACACTTATTTGTCCTATACAACTATTATCTTCTTTTTTGATAATGCTCCATTGAAAAACATCGTTATTCTTTGCTTTTTCTAATTTTTTCATTTGCCAAATATAATCGTCTTCAAATGTTTTTCCTATTTTACAAGTTAAATAATATTTATTAACTTCCGGCATTAAAAGAATATTAAATAATACTTTCAAGTCAGTCTCTTCAGTTGGTCTTAATATTAATCTTTCAGTTTCAATTATTTTAGAACCCAACATTCTCACTTATATCACCTACTTTAATTATACAATATTCTAAACAAAAAACGAACTCCTTATTGGAATTCGCTTCATTTCTTTAATGGGGCGACATATGGGAATCGAACCCATGCATGTCAGGTCCACAACCTGATGCGTTAACCACTTCGCCAACATCGCCATAAAATTACATAGATTATTTTATCATTTTAACTATTATTAAGCAATATAAAAAAGCAACAAAATTAATTTGTTGCTTTTATTATTATTTCCAAGAATCGTTATCGTTGTTTCTTCTAGAATTGAATCTTTCATTCTTTCTAGCTATTCTACAATCTTTACATCTTGTTGGCTCATTAGTGAATCCTTTTTCTTTATAGAATTCTTGTTCGCCAGCTGTAAATACGAATTCTTTACCGCAGTCTTTACAAACTAAAGTCTTATCAGTCATGTGTATACCTCCTTCTTCAAATATGGATTTTAACTTTCTAATTTCCACCATTTTAAGGAGGGATCGAATAAATTTAAAATCTATTGATATATTAGCACTCTTTTTCATAAATAGCAAGCATTTACCACTTTATTTCACTTTTATTTGCACTTTTTAGTATGTTATTAACTTTTGAAAAAGGTTTACTGTCTTTAAAACCCCTACTATAAGAGAGTGGTGACGGGTGAGCAGACTCAATTATATAGTGTATTTTGTTATTAATATACAGTTTTTTACTCCTTGCAGCATTGCCCCATAATACAAATATTACAGGATCTTTTCTTTCGTTCAACTTCTTTATTATCTCATCTGTAAACGTTTCCCATCCTCTATTTTTATGTGAAAAAGGTTTATCCTTTTCAACAGTCAATACTGTGTTAATTAATAGTATGCCTTGTTTAGCCCAGTCTGTTAAATCACTCTCTGTTCTAATAACATTTAAATCAGATTGTAATTCTTTGAAAATATTTTGCAATGAAGGAGGATTTTTTATATTATTATCAACCGAAAAACATAATCCATTAGCTTCTCCTTCACCATGATATGGATCTTGACCCAATATTAATATTTTTGTATCTTTATAACTAGTCATCTTTAATGCTTTAAAAAGATCTTCTTTTTTAGGATATATAATTTTATTTTTATTTTCATTGTTTAAAAAAATAATTAAATCAATAAAATATTCTTTTTGAAACTCATCCTTTAAGATATAATCCCAATCATTATTAAAAATCTTTTTTGATTTTCTTTCTATCATAAGAATTTTTGCCTTTCTTAGGTTTAATTATTTTAGTAAACATTTTAATACTATTATTAACCCTTTTCTTTCTATATTCCTTACTCTCTTTATATTTATCCATACAATCACCATTAAAATTATAACATGAAAAAAAGATAATATAAATTATCTTACTTATGATATGTTTCATTATTTATTATTTTAAAAGACCTATAAAGTTGTTCTAAAAATATTAGCCTAAATAATTGATGTGTATATGTCATATTAGAAAAAGATAATTTATAATTTGATCTTTCTCTTACTTCTATATTTATACCATCAGAGTCACCTATTACAAATAATATATTACTATTTTCAATTAGAGTTTTTTCTATCATTTTAGAAAAACTTAATGAATCTAATTGATTTCCACCTATTTCTAATGTTTTTACATAATCTTTATCTCTAATATTTTTAATTATATCTTCTGTTTTTATTAATTCTATTACTTCCAGCTTAATATATTTAGATAATCTTTTTAAATAGTCAGCTATTGCTTCTCTTAAATATTGTTCTTTAATTTTTCCTACACATATTAATTTCATTATATTTTTATACTTTTAGTCCTTTCATTTTGAGTTGCTACTATTACTTTTATATTTTTATCTTTATTTTTATACTTATATTCCTCCAAAGCTTTTTCTCTAGTATTATTATTTTCACTCAAGTGTGCAAGAACAACATATTCTGTATTATCTCCAATTAATTGTGATAAATAATAAGAACAGTCTTTATTTGATAAATGTCCTTTATCGCTTAATATTCTTTGTTTTAATATATATGGATAATTCCCATTTATTAAAGTTTCAATGTCATGATTACTTTCCATTATATATAACTTTTTATTTTTTAACATATCAAAATATTTTATATTTATATAACCAGTATCAGTAATATATACAGCATTATCATCTAATATATATCCATATGACTCTGTGTCATGTGATGTTTTTATTACTTTAATATTAATATCTTTAATTGACATTTCTTTAGAAATATAATTAACATTTTCTATATTAATTAAATCTTTTAAACTGTCTAACATCTTAGAAGATATATATACTTTAGTATTATATTTTTTACAAAATATTTTCAACCCACATATATGATCATTATGTAAATGAGTTAATAAAATTCCATCTATATCTCTTGGGTTTATATTCATTTCTTTTAAATTATTTTCTATATAATTACAAGACATACCAATATCTACTAATATTTTAGTATCTTTACTTTCAATATAAGTACTATTACCTTTAGAACCACTAGCAAGTACACATATTTTCATTATTCATCCTTTTTATATCCTATAAAAGTAGAAGTATTCTTTTTAAATAATAACTCAATTGTTTTTGTAGGACCATTTCTATTTTTACCAATTATAAACTCAGTAACACTATTATTATCATCAGTTCTTGATTCTTTTGAATAATAATCTTCTCTATATAAGAATGCAACTATATCAGCATCTTGTTCTATTGAACCAGACTCTCTTAAATCACTCATTAGAGGCCTTTTATCTTCTCTTCCTTCAACATTTCTAGATAATTGAGCACAAGCTATAATAGGAACATTAAGTTCCAAAGCAAGCGTTTTTAATGATCTAGAAATCTCCGCTACTTCTTGTTGCCTATTTCCACTATATCTATTAGATCCCATTACTAATTGTAAATAGTCTATTACTATTAACGCTAAACCTTCATCAGATGCTGCTAATCTTCTACATTTAGCTCTAATTTCTCCAACAGTTATACCTGGCGTATCATCCATATGTATATTAGTATCAGCCAGTTGACTAATAGCTTCATTAACTCTCTTCCAATCACTATGTTCTAACCTACCAGTTCTTAATTTATATGAATCAATTTGACCAATAGAACTTATCATCCTCATTGCTAATTGTTCAGCACTCATTTCCAAATTGAATACTGCAACTGCCTTTTTAGTACTAGTTGCTACATTAGTTGCCATATTTAATATTAAAGCTGTTTTACCAACACCTGGTCTAGCAGCAAGAATTATTAATTCATTTTCATGGAATCCAGTAGTAACTCTATCAATATCATGAAACCCAGAAGCTACACCAGTTATTTCTCCTCCAGCCTCAGATAACTTTTCTAAATCTGATTGAGCTTTAAATAAAACATCTTGTATTTTTTTAAATTCAGTAGTTCTTCTAGTTTTAACTACATTAAGTATTCTTTTCTCAGCATCATCTAATATATCATTAATAGACTCATCACCAGTATATGCACCAGTAATAATATTAGTAGCAGTATCAATTAATCTTCTTAAAACTGCTTTCTCATTAACAATACTAATATAATAATCAATATTAGATGCAGTGGGAACTGAATTTACTATTTCTAATAAATAATCGACATCTCCTACTTGTTTTAAATTCTTCTTTTTCTTTAATCTTTCTGTTACAGTTGTTATATCAACTGCAGCATTCTCATTTTGTAATTCCAACAACACTTCAAAAATTTTAGAATGAGAATCTAAGTAAAAAGAATCTTCATTTAAATCTTCACAAACCTTTTGTAATGCATACTTAGATATAAAAGCTGCTCCTAATACTGATTGCTCAGCTTCAATACTATTTGGTAATACTCTTTCCATAATACACCTCTATTCTTTAATAATGTCTATTTTTAATCTTGCATTAATATCTTTATATAAATTAATTTCTACAAAATGAACACCTAAGCTAGATAAATCTTCTTTTTTAATATTTTTTTTATCAATTTTATAACCC
>CAZGDK010000163.1:0-5268 GCA_964525155.1 uncultured Smithella sp.
CCTGATGTTCGATGGGCAGGCCGTGGCAGTCCCAGCCGGGAACATAGACGCCGTCAAAGCCGGCCATGTTTTTGGCTTTGATGACGATGTCTTTAATGATTTTATTGAGCGCCGTGCCCAGGTGAATGTTGCCGTTGGCGTACGGAGGGCCATCATGCAGAAGATAAGGTTTTTTGCCTTTGGCCATCTCGCGGATTTTTTTGTAAATTCCCATATCTTCCCACATTTTGAGCATCTCCGGCTCGCGCTGGGCCAGATTGGCTTTCATCGGAAAATCGGTCTGGGGAAGATTTAATGTCTGTTTGTAGTCCATTTTGTGCTCCTCACATCTTAAAAAAATAGCGGTTAAACCGCGAAATAATTCATACTGATCGAATCCTTAAAAAATGTCATTACTACGAAAATAGCGCAAATTCCGTAGTAATATCAACGATCCTATTTTCATGCCCACGTGGCGTCACGAGGGACATGAGGGTTTCCCGCGCAGGCGGGAATCCAGTGTCTTTGTTAAAGACGGATCAGACATGTTGTGGCCGTCAACTATCACATAAATATAGGACTTTCAAGCACAAGTCTCGAAGGGTTCCGTTGATAAAATCTTTTAAAAATTCATGGTGTGTTAATTGAAAAAACATTTTTTCAGTTTCAAAACACCAAGTGACGAGGAGATTTATGACGACACCGAAAGAGATGCGCAACAAAGCCGTCGAAAAGCAAAAAATAATAACGTTAAGTCAATTACCAGCTGCCCGACGCTCCGCCGCCTCCGGAGGACCCGCCCCCTCCGGAGAAACTGGAGCCGCCGGAACTGCCCGAGCTCCAGGAACTGCCGGAACGGCCCGATCCGCCGGATGTTATCGTAAAGCCGCCGATCTGGGCGCGGCCTTTGGTTTTCAGGTCTTTGGCGGCTTTGTCGTACCATTCGCTTTTGGAAAAAAGCAGCTTGAGCAGGGGATAAAAGACCAGATAGGCCACCAGAATATACAATGTGCCGGTGGTGCCGACGACGATAATGGGAAACATGGCCCAGAAGGGAATCAGGAATATATAAAGAAACCAGCCCACGCCGGGGGTCAAAATGCCCAAAACCGTGAAGAGGCCGATGATGCCGAAGATGAACGCGCCGATCAGAATCCGCTCGGTGAGCGTCATGTCCGGCGCCTCCAGATGAAAGCCTGATTTCTCTTCGCATGTGCTGTCCAGGGTTGTTTGTGCCTGGGGAGGTTGTCCCCCTTCGAGAATACCGATGATGGCCTTTACGCCCTCTTCAACGCCTTTGTTGTAATCGCCGTTCTTGAAGTGTGGTGTGATGACATCGCGAATGATGTTTCCGGCCATGCCGTCCGTCAATGTTCCTTCCAGCCCGTAGCCTACTTCAATGCGCATCCGCCGGTCGTTGGGCGCGACGATCAGCAGAATGCCGTTGTCCTTGCCTTTCTGCCCCAGCTTCCACTCTTGAAACACGGAAGAGGCATAGTCCTCAATGCTGACGCCGTCGAGCGCGGGTACGGTCAGAACAGCGATCTGATTCGTGGTTTTATCTTCATGGGCCTTGAGCTGCAGCGTGATGGATTTGCGCATGTCGTCGGAGAGAATGCCCGCGTTGTCCGTGACGCGGCCGGTCAGATACGGAACATCTATGGCAAACGCGCAAACTGCCGAAAAAAGAACCGCCATGACAAGTGATAATCGCAGAGCTCTTTTCATGCGCCTTTCTCCTCGATGATCCTGTCCGGCAATTCATTGTTTCGCGATGTTGATGAACCGCTGCCCGGTATCAGCTTTTCGAGCGTTTGAAGTCCGGCGGTCAGGGCAAAGGCCAGTCGGCCCGCCTTCAAGTCCGTGCGCATGGCCGCGATAATTTGTTTCATGGCTTCCTCGTGAAGCTGCACAGTCAACCCCGTATCCGGCAGGATGACAATGCGCCGTTCAAAAAGACTGACCATGAGAAGCACCGCCCGGCGATTTTTTGTATTGTAAAGCTGTCGGGAAAGAAAGAGGGATTCGGCATATTGCCTCGTTTCTTCAACAGCGCGGTGGAGTTGAAGAAAAAGTCTGGCGAAATCGGGAATAAAAACGGATATCAGCGCCAAACCCGCTCCCGCCGCAAGGATCATGAGTGCCGCCAGAAGCGATGCCGTGATCACGGAGGACAAAGGCGAGAGCACATTCAAAACCAAAAACAGCAGACCGGCAAGCGATGTTCCCAGCGCGAAGGCTTTCCACGGCAATTCGGCATAGCTGTCGGAGCGTTCAATCACCGCCATAACGATTTGAGCTCCTGTGCGGTTTTCCACGTCTTTTATCTGCTTTTCTAAACGGTTTTTTTCATCAGCGCTTAAGGTGTGTGTCATATTTTCCTAGTATGGATCGTTAAACTTTATTGCGGCCAAAGTATAGGAAAGGTCGTTGGGCGTGTCAACATAAGATATGATGGTGACTTTTCTTTTTAACTGTGCTAAGCAACAAAACTCTGTAAGAACCGGGCTTGGACATTGCCAATATGTTCAATAAGTTCAAGGTGATGGCGTGGCCTGAAAAAAATATTAAATAGATGAGGAGAAAAATTATGGCATTAAATCCGTTACTTGATTCACGAGATCAGAGATTTGTTCTTTTCGAAATGCTCGAAGCGGACAAGTTCAATCAGTTTGAGAAGTATGCTGATTTTGACAAGGATACTTACGAGGCAACCCTGGAACTGGCCGAACAGATTGCGGTTGAACAGGTTTATCCGGCCAATAAGGAAGCCGACCACATCGGCGCCAAGTATGATGCGGCGACCAAAACGGTAGCCGTTCCCGAAGGTTTCCACACGGCAATGAAAAGCTACACGGAAGCGGGATTTTCGGGATTGAGCAACGGGCAGGAATTCGGCGGCACGGGCATGCCCGAAACGATTTATCGCGCCGTCATGGAATATTTCTGCGCCGCCGGCGTGGCGTTCAGCTCCTATGATACGCTGAAAGTCGGCGCCTGCAACCTGATCATCAATCACGGCTCCGAAGAACTCAAAAAGATTTATGTAGAGAAGATGGTGGCAGGTGTTTGGGGCGGCACGATGTGTCTGACCGAACCGGGCGCCGGCTCCGACGTCGGCGCTCTGAAAACCAAAGCCGTCAAACAGGCGGACGGCACGTACAAAATCACCGGCCAGAAAATCTTCATCACCGCCGGTGACAACGACCTGTATGAGAACATCATTCACCCCGTACTGGCCAGAATCGAAGGCGATCCTCCTGGAACCCCCGGCATCTCTATTTTCGTTGTTCCTAAATTCTTTGTGAATCCGGATGGTTCCATTGGAAAGCGCAATGATGTGACCACAACCGGCATCGAACACAAGATGGGTATCAAAGGATCGGCCACCTGCTCGCTGTCCTTCGGAGACAACAACGAATGCATCGGCTGGCTTTTGGGCCAGGAACGCCAGGGCATGAAAATCATGTTCCAGATGATGAACGAAGCGCGTCTGGACGTCTCCCAGCAGGCCCAGGGAACCGCCAGCGCCGCTTATATGCACGCCATCACGTACGCGAAAAACCGCCTTCAGGGACAGGATCCCGCCAAGAAGGGCGATTTCTCATCCGTGCCGATTATTAAGCATCCCGACGTGAAAAGAATGATGATCTGGATGAAATCCCAGGTGGAAGCCATGAGAATGCTGACGCTTCTGGCCGCGTATTCCGCGGATATGGCTCATTTGAAGAAGGGGTCGGAAGAAGGCAAGGAAGCCGGCGCGCTTCTGGATTTCCTGATTCCGCTTTGCAAAGCCGGCAACTCCGACATGGCGTGGCTGGTGACCTCGGAGGCCATGCAGGTTTACGGCGGTTACGGTTACTGCTCGGAATACCCTGTCGAGCAATATGCCCGCGACTGCAAGATTCTGGCCATCTACGAAGGCACCAACGGTATTCAGTCGATGGATATGACCATGAGAAAACTGCTCATGAATCCCGAAATGTTCAACTTCAAAACCTTCAAAAAGAGAATTGCCGAAGCCTGTGAAAAGGCCAAAGGCATTGTCGACGACAAATACATCGCCGCCATGAAAACCGCCGTCGATAAGATGGACGCCACCGTGCAGATGCTTGCCGGATGGCGGGATTCCAAGAAAATACTGGATATTCTGGCGATTGCGACGCCGCTTCAGCAGGCCATGAGAATGGTGGCGCATGCCTGGATGCATCTGTGGTCCATGACCGTCGCCATTCCTAAACTCAAAGCCCTGGCCGGCGACGTCGCCGGAGAAAAAGTGGTGGCGATGGTAAAAGACAACGCCGAAGCCGCTTTCTACTTTGGTAAGATTCAGTCGGATAAATTCTATCTGGGCACTGAATTGAAGCATCTGTACGGTTATCTGGATTACATCAACGGTGGCGAACCGGCTGCTGTCAACGAGTGCTTCGATGAAATCTTCACCGGCGCTCTGCCTCAATAACATTGGATAACAGCGATCCTTTCGGTCTGCTGTTTTGAAACACGTTTAAAAGCCCCTGGGTGCCCTCCAGGGGCTTTTTTATTATGTCTAAGGGGGTTGTTGCGCGAGAGTTCATGTCCTGCAAGTACGGTTAAGCATGGCCGTCTGCTCATCATGCACCCTTACCCGGCTATTCATGCTGCAAATGACACAGCGCATGCGGACGAGTCTCTCGATCTCGGTTTGATGCTAAAGAAAGAAGTTTGCGAAAATCAGTTATTGGTAAACTGTTGTAATCATATGCTAAATTAATACGCATAAAATATTTTAAAATTATGACATTTATTTCTTGACAGTTTCGGGGAGAGGGAGTAGAAGCCAACACCTGTTCGTCAGAGATGTGCTTGAAGGTTGGTTGAAGTTTTCAACGTATTTGCCGATAGTATTGCTCAAAGTTTTAAGATGTTTTCTCGAAGCTGACGAAAGAAAAAAATTGAAAATTTATCTTGACAGTTTTAGGGAGAGGGAGTAAAAGCCAACTCCTGTTCGTCAGAGGTGTACTGAAGGGTTGTTGAAGTTTTCAACGTGTTTACCTGTGGTATTGCTCTGAGATGTTCTTTTGTTCATCGAAGCTGACGAAAAAAATTGAAAATTTATCTTGACAAAAAAACGAGACTGAACTAAACATCAGGGCTCGTTCAAGAAGGCTCTTTGGAAATTGAATAGTGGGAAAATGAATTTGTGGGTCCTATTAATTTATTGAAGTATCAAGCGAGTTTATAAGGAAGATTTATCTTCCTTTACAGGATTAAAACTGGAGAGTTTGATCCTGGCTCAGAACTAACGCT
>CAZGDK010000164.1:0-5260 GCA_964525155.1 uncultured Smithella sp.
CTTCGCTGCGATGCACGTCGTTCATGGAAAGAATTTTCACCCGGACACCCGCGGCAGCCATGGATTCCGCGATAACTTTGGCCATCATTTCCGTGGAATGCCACATCGTGGCGTAAACGACCACGGCTTTATTCGCCGGTTTCTGCGCGGCCCATTTTTTGTACAGATTGACAATAAATCCCAAATCCTTGCGCCACACGGGACCGTGATCCGGCGCGAATATTTTAATATCCCAACCGGTCGCGGCGACTTTTTCCAGCGCTTTTTGCACCACCGGCGAATAAGGCAATACAATATTGGCATAATAGGTGGCCGCTTCATATTCGAGCATATCGGTCGGAAGTTCATCGGCAAACCGTTCAAACGTCGCCAGATGCATGCCAAAGGCGTCTTGCGAAAACAGCAGGCCGTCTTTTTCCAGATACGAAAACATGGAATCCGGCCAGTGAATCATGCGGGTCTCCATGAACTTCAAATCCATATTGCCCAGAGACAGCGTTTCGCCGTCTTTCACCACCTGTATCGCATAATCGTCATGGAAAATGTCCTTGAGCGTTTTGACGCCCATCGCCGATGCAAATACTTTTTCCGGTTTCACCTGCGTGGCGACCTCCAGAAGGCAACCGGAATGGTCTTGTTCCGAATGGTTGGACACGATGTAGTCGATCTTCGCCGGATCGATCACGGATGCGATGCGCGCCATCATTTCATTTTTAAAAGGCGCTTTGACCGTGTCGATCAAAGTGATTTTATCCGCCATAATCAGATAAGCATTATAGGTGCTGCCGTGCGGTGTTGTGTAACCATGGAAATCACGGATGGACCAGTCGATGGCACCCACCCAGTATACATGTTCGCTTACTTTGATCGCGCAGTAATTGTCTGCCATAAACTTTCACCTCGGGTTAATGTATGTCGAAGCTGTAATATAAGCTTCAATGGGACGTCGTCAACCATTATTTATCATGGCGGCGCCCGCGTCGAAAGCTTCTAAATTTAATGCACATTTGTCCGACGACAGGGTTTTACGAATTTCTTTTTCAAACATTTTCCGATCAATCGGCAAAAGGCCGGTTTGTGCCAGTGCGCCAATCATGATGATATTGCTCAAGACAGGATTGCCCATGGCCAGAGCGACCGATGTGGCGTCAATCATCCAGGACGACGCGGAAAGTTTTTGAAAATTCGTCCGGATGGTTTCATCGGAAGGATAACTCAATGCTCCGGTAATAACCCCGATGGGATAGACAGGACGGGAATTGGACAAGATGCAAACTTTGGGATTGCCGTAAACCGTGAGCACGCGGAGCGCCTCCAGGGGCTCCAGGCCGATAATGACATCGGCGCCGCCTTTCGGAATCTGAGGGCTTCTCACCGAATCGGGCGAGATGCGCAGATGACTCATTACCGACCCGCCGCGCTGCGACATGCCGAATGTCTCGCCGATGGTCACCACATAGCCCGCATCGACCAGCATACCCGCAAGGACACGCGACGCCATGACGTTGCCCTGCCCCCCTACGCCGGTCAAAATGACATTTTTGGTTGTCTTGAGAAGTATTTTTTTCATTTCTGTTATCGAAACAATATCCGTCCCTTCTAAATGGACAATTTTTACAACCCGGAAAGGGTTGAACATTTATAGCCAACAAATTCCCATGTAACGTGTGTTCGACCCCGACGGGGTCGTACTCTCTTTTACTGCTCGAATTCTATAAACGTTTTATCCCTTAGGGATAATTTTGATAATAGCCTGCTTAGGACAGATCGACGCGCAAACGCCGCAACCTGCGCAGATGACATCGTCGACCACCGCTTTCTTTTTGGCCCGATCCCAGGTGAGCGCCGGACATCGGAAAATTCGGGTACAAAGCCGATTGCAGCCGCAGGCGTCGCCCAGACATAACGCCTCGTCGACTTTAACATCAAACTGCTTCTTGCCTTTCTTTTCCGGACTCAGCGCGCAGGCTTGACGCAGAATCAGCACCTTGACTGATCCTTTTTCAGCAAGGAAGTTTGTCAGGATTTTAATTGTCGCCGCAAGATCGAACGGATCGCTCACGGCTACTTTTGCCCCTATAGCCCGGCAGATGGCGGCAATATCCACGGCGGGAACGGCTTCTTTGATGGCGCTTACCGCCAGCCCCGGATGCGGCTGAAAGCCCGTCATCGCCGTTCCGGCATTATCCAAAACAATAAACGTGATATCCGCGCGGTTGTGCTGCGCGTTAATCAGCGCGGGAATCACGGCATGATAAAACGTGGAATCGCCGCACACGGTGAGAATGGGTTTGGCCAGGCCAAACTGCGCAAGCTTGGCAAAGCCGCTGGCGAGCCCCGTCCCGGATCCCATCGAATGCAGCGTGGGCATGGTGTGATACCCCGTCGCGGGAGAGAGGGCCGCCATCGAATAACAGCCGATATCGCCGCAGACAAATCCCTTGCGGCCATCGAGCGAAATGGCGTTGTGAATATTCCAGAAAGACGCGCGATGCGGACATCCCGCGCAGAATGTCTGCTCCCGCGCGGGAATCAGCGCCGCCGCTTTTTGCAGATCGCGGGCATAATCGACAGGCAGCGCTTTGCGTTTGACTTTCAGAAGTGAACACAAAGCCCCGGCGACAATATCCGGATTCAACTCTCCGGCGGCAGGCATCGTCCCGTCCAATTTACCGTAAAATGTTTTTGCGCCGAGCTCTTTCATCATCCCGGCGGCCAGGACCTTGACGTTTTCTTCCAGAAACGCCATCACTTCTTCGACAATCAAAATCTTTTTGGTGGAAAGGAGATTTTTTTTGATGAGCCTGGGCGGCAAAGGCCAGGTCGTGGCCAGTTTCAAAATGCCCACTTTCTTTTCCAGCCCCAGCATTTCGACCGCTTCGCGGGAGTACAGAAAACACGCGCTGCTGGTGATGATGAGCAAGTCCGGTTTGGCCGGGCCGATATAGCGGTTAAAGGGGCTTTTTTCAAAAAGCGCCGCAACCTCTTTGATTTTTTTCTGATGAAGGGCGTGCTTGGCGACGACCGGCGTGCTGATCATCGGGCCGGTTTTTGAATCCATCACCGGTCCGTCGTATTCAAAGCGCGCCCTGGGAATTTTCGCGGGCAGCTTTGCGCAAATGACGTTGCCGCTGGCGTGCGACATGCGCGTGACCGAGCGCAACATGACCACATTGCCGATGGTCTCGGAAAGTTCAAACGCCCATTTCGTTATATCTTTTGCTTCCTGAAAATCAGACGGTTCCAGAAGCGGCATTTCGAGCATACTGGCAAAGTAGCGCGATTCCCCTTCATTGACGCTGGAAAGCGCGCCGGGATCTTCACAGGACACCAGCACCAGCCCTCCGCGCGTTCCAGACGCAGTCAGGTGCAGAAGAAAATCCGACGCCACATTCACGCCGTTTTGCTTCATGACCGCCATGGAACGAAGGCCCGCAAACGACGCGGCCGCCGCTACTTCGAGCGCCACCTTTTCATTGACCGACCATTCCACATAAAGGTTTCGCTCTCGGGCCACACCGGCCAGCGATTCGATGACTTCGGAAGACGGCGTTCCGGGATAAGCGGCAGCCACCGAAACGCCCGCTTCCAGCGCGCCTCGCGCGATCGCTTCGTTTCCCAGGAATAAAACCTTCGATTTGGCCGGTGACAGTAATTTACTCATAGTCTCACTTTTAAAACCCTGATAATCCCCCTTTTCCAAAGGGGGATTATGGGGGGATTTTCCTTTGTGTCAATGATCTAAAATCTCCCCTGCCCCCTCTTTATACCCTGAAGGGCACAAGTAAAAGAGGGGAATTATTTTTTACTATTTTTCACTCAAATACTTTTTAATCACCGGATCATCATTATTCAAATAAAGCAGATTTTTAGCTGATCCGCTTTTCTCCACAATATTTCTCAGCGCCGTTTCCTTCTTCCGTGCCGCGGCGTTTTTCAGCTCCTGCAACGCCTGAGCGGGCGCTTCACGAATTTCCAGAATGCCCTTTTCCCGCGCCAGTTCAATTAAATCCTTCCCCGTCCGGCTGCGCACGATCACCTGATTCCAGCCGCGCATCTCTTCACAATCGCCGCCGTAACGAGCCGCCCCCACCGACAAATCCGCAAACTCCGCCGTGCTGTCCGTGCAATATCGGCAAGCTGTCCGGATGCATGTTTCAACTTCGGCCATCGGCACAGACGTCACTTGCTGTCCGGATTGAAGCTCAAGACTATTTTTTCCAGCGGGAATATCCATGCCGGTGAGATCGCTCACGGATAAATGGTATTTTTGAAGCAAGTTTTGAAATTTTTCGATAGACAGCGTCCAACCGCAAAACAGTCCGATTACGAGCCCCAGCAGTCCGGCCCTTTCATATCCGTCGATTTTTGCATTTTTGATTTTAGCCAGAGCCTGCGCCTGACAGGGCGTTGCCACAACGCCGACTTTCTTCGCATAATTTCCAGAAAGACGATGGAAGGCCGCAACGGTCGGTGACACGGTGAATTTACTCTTTGCATACCGGCGCAACTCTTCCGGAATTTCGATTATTTTACCTTCCTGTTCCCCATCTTCGCTCCGACCGGAAACGATGGCGGCGTTGATCATCCCCTCCTTCATCGCAAGTTCCATTAAAGCGGTGACCGTAGCGCCATGCTGGGCGCACTTTCGTAATTCCGGATTGGCGGCTCGCGTCAGATAGAAGCTTTTTACAGCGCCGATTTCCGGCGTCAGATCGTCCGCATCAAAAAGCGTTTGACGCATGGCATCATAATCGGCCGGCGTCCGGGGACAAAAAGCATGGCATTTACCATCCTGAAGGTCGCAATCAAAAAGCTGAACCGTCCGATCCCTGTATATAACCTGATACGGGCAAAGACCGACACAGGCCCCGCACCCTGTACAAAGGCTTTGTTCCAGAACGCTTTTTTTGAGTTTTGCCTGAGAGCCTGGCTTTTTTCCCATCGGGCACCTGACAATTGAGATAAGCGTGTATATCGTATCCCGGTTTTTGAGGCAAGATAATGATGCATTGCAATTTAAATAATTGTTTTAAATAATCATTTCCAATAATTTGCAAAATCTTCTCAGAGTCGTCAAAATAATTCCGGATATTGAATTGAATTTGTTGACAACCGCTTCGACTTGTATTATGTAGCCGCTGAATTTTTTTCCGGCAAACTGCTGCGGAGAAAGAAAATTACAATATACCGAAAAGACATATGTTCCTCAGTAGCTCAGTCGGTAGAGCAGATGGCTGTTAACCATCGGGTCCGTGGT
>CAZGDK010000165.1:0-5211 GCA_964525155.1 uncultured Smithella sp.
GGACCAAAAGCGAATTTATTGCCAACATGAGCCACGAGATGCGCACGCCGATGAATGCCATTATTGGATTTTCCGCCCTGGCCCTGAAGCAGGATTTGTCGCCGAAAGTCGGCGACTATCTGGACAAGATTAATAATTCCGCCAAATCGCTTCTGGGATTGATCAACGACATCCTGGATTTTTCCAAGATGGAAGCCGGCCGGTTGACGTTTGAGTCGATCCGTTTTGATGTGCGCCGGATTTTCCAGAATATAGAAGACATGTTTTCGCTCCGGACGGCCCAGAAAGGCGTTGTGCTGACCGTGGCCGTGGCCGGCGACGTGCCTCGTGAACTGGTGGGGGATCCCCTGCGCCTGGAACAGGTTTTGATCAACCTGACCGGCAATGCGGTGAAGTTTACTCATGCCGGGCGGATATCTCTGACAGCCGAACTTCTCGATCTTCAGGAACAGACCTGCCGCCTTCAATTCACCTGCCGCGATACGGGCATCGGCATCACTAAAGAGCAGTTATCCCGGTTGTTCACCGCGTTTTCGCAGGCCGAGACGTCCGTGACGCGCAAATACGGCGGGACGGGCCTGGGGCTGGCCATCTCCAGGCAGCTGGTGGACAGGATGAACGGGAGCCTGTCGGTGCAAAGCGAGATCCATCAAGGCAGCACGTTTGCCTTTACGGCGGAGTTTGCCCGCCCAACCGGCGAGACGCCCGAAGGCGTTTTGGGCTCCGACGGTCGTAAGGCTTTCAAAAGACCGACTTCAAACGATGGCGGCGTCACTTTTTGCCGGGGCGACATCGAAGGCGCCAGAATCCTTGTGGTGGAAGATAATGCCATTAACCGGCAGGTTGCCCGGGAGGTTCTGGAGAGCATGGGGCTTGTCGTGGATGTGGCGGAAAACGGCCGGCAGGCCGTGGACGCTCTGCAGGCATCCTCTTATGACGCGGTGCTGATGGATATTCAGATGCCGGTCATGAGCGGCTACGATGCCGCGGCTGCGATACGCCTCGATGCGCGTTTCCAGAACTTGCCGATTATCGCCATGACGGCGTACGCCATGAGCGGCGCCAGGCAGCAGTGCCTGGACGCGGGAATGAACGATTATATCAGCAAACCTATTGATCCGGAGCACCTGTCGGAATTGCTGACGAAATGGATCAAACCGGGGAAAAAATCCGGTGGCACGAGTCCGTGGGGTGATCCATCTGCGGACGACCTGGCAAGGGCGGATGCGTGCCTGCCCCGGAGCATTCCCGGAATCGATATGGAATCGGGCATAAAACGAGTCAACGGAAACAGGCATTTGTACGCGAAACTCCTTCTGGATTTTGCCGCGAAATACAAAACGATTATCAGCGATATCCAACAGCGCCTTCGGCACTCGGAGATGAAAGCCGTCGCGCGTCTGGCGCACACGCTCAAAGGAGTTGCCGGAAACATTTCCGCATCCGGCGTCTGGACGGCTGCGGGCTTTTTGGAGGATGCCGCCAACCGTCAGGCGCAGGGGGCCTGTGAGCGGGCGCTGGCGGAGCTTGGCGTTGCTTTGCAGCCCGTGCTTTCAGCTCTTGCCGCCTGGATGCCGCCGCAGGTTAAGAAGCAAGGTCCGCGGGATCAGGCGGTGGATGTTGATGCGGCGGCTCCGGTGATGCGGCAACTGGCTCAGTTGCTCAAAAGACACGATTCCCAGGCGCGAAAGATCATGGAATCGCTCAAAGCGAGGGTTGGAGATACCGTCTATCGGGAAGATGTGGAGCATCTGGAGAGGCACATTGAAAACTTTGATTTTGAATTGGCGCTGGAGCGGCTGGAGCGGATGGCGCAAAAGATGAATCTTTCTTTGGCCGGATAAGGCAAGACCTGCCGCTTGCCGCTTTTGCGCCATGCGGACAAAAAAGGCAGGATCGTTTCGGACCCTGCCTTTTTGATTTTACGGAGTTTGTCAACGGCCGCTCCAGGTGATGAGCGGATTTAATCGTTTATTTAAATACGGGCCTCTGGGGCAGCAGTTTAATATACTTGATCTCCGTTTTGGTTTCCTCATACTGGAACCCCAGGATGTCGCGCATGGAAAGCATGCCCACCACCCGTTTGCCTTCCGCGATGGGGAGATGCCGGATCTTTTCTTTTTTCATGGTCTGGATGGCGTAGTCCAGATCGTCGTCCGGGGTGGCGATGGCCACTTCGTGCGTCATGGCGTCCGCGACCTTTTTGGCATTGAACTCCTCAATTTTAGCGCAGCATTTTCTGACGATGTCCCTTTCGGTGATAATTCCGATCAATTCATTTTTTTCATTGCAGACCGGAAGCGCTCCCTTGTTGTGCCGTATCAGCTTCTGAACCGCTGCTGAGACGAATTCGTCCGGTCCGACGGTGACTAACGACTGATCTTTAATGCCCGTAACTTTCAACATATCCCGTATCTTCATAAGACGCCTCCCTTGTCTAATGGAAAAAGATATTAACGACGCTACAGGTTGAAGCACGCTTGCCCGCTAAAAAAATTTTTTACACCTCCCGTAAGAATTTGAAAGTCTGTTTATCTCATCTTTGGACGTTTTTTTAATCAACACATTTTCATGCCGGTCGCCGCGGGGCTTAAGGGGTTGCGGCCGCGGAGTCCAGGATATCTGCTTTTGCGCCAAGACGGTTTTGGCAGGCTCTGGCGATTTCGCCAAGCGCCGGGAGATAATCCGTCTGGGAGACGGCCGCAATCAGATTGTGAAGGCCGCCTTCGGTATGGGCCAGGAAATCCGTTTTGTTCTTTTTGAGCCCCAGAAAGCCGTAAGCGCCCAGCGCCTGCATCAGCCTCTGGGCCGCGGCGTCCCAGAAATAGTCCCGAAATTGATCAAGGCTGTAATCCGGCTGCAGGATGCGGTAATAAAAGGACATAAGCTCGTTTCGCTGGTCGGAGCTGAAGGTTACGTAGGGGTCGCAGATGATGGACCCCAGATCATAAAAGAGATTGCCCCGGCGCATGCCCTGAAAATCGATAAAGACGGGCCGGTCATTTTTAATCATAATGTTCTGGGACTGGAAATCGCGGTGGATCAGGCAGGCGGGAACGGCAAGCAGGCGATCCGTAAGCAGGGCCAGTTCGGTTTTCCAGTCGTTCAAAAGCGCGTCGGATAGCGGCATCCGACACAGCGCGTCAATAAAATGCTCGTGGAAATATTGGTGCTCCCAGGCATAAAGGGCCCGGTCATAGCCGCCGGAGAGTTTGAGCGTGGGGGGCAAATCGTCGAGGGAATGCCGATGCAGGCGGTGGATTTCGGAAAGCGCCTTGAGGTAGCAGGGACGGCGTCTGTGCCAGGGCTCGTGGCGCAGGGAATATAAATCCGCGTCACCCAGGTCTTCCATTAAAAGCAGGCGCAGCCGGTGATCATGCGCGATGATGCGGGGCGCCGGGATGCTCAGTTCGTGCAGGAAGCGGTTGATTTCCACCCAGTAGGCGTTTTCTTCCACCTCGGTTCCATACTGCATGAAAATGAACGTTTGCGCGTCCGGCAGGCGCACGCGGTAAAAAAAGCGGTCGGACCCGCCCTTGTTGATGGGATCGTACTGAAAATCGAGAACACTCAGATGGTCGTTTAAAAATGCGCGGACGTCTTTGTTCATAAAATTCGCAAATGTTTTCTGTTATGTTTTTCGGATGTGTTTCAAAAGCCTTTCTCGTTGAGTCTGGCGTACTGTTCAATCGTTCCCAGGTCATGCCAGAAGCCCGCATCGATGATCACGCCGCCGACCGACCGCGGATTTTGCCTGATGGATTCAACAAACGGAAAAACAATCGACTCGATTTTTCCCGCCGTCAGCCGCCGCAGGAACGTTGTTTCGATAATACAGATCCCGGAAAAAAGGCAACGGTGTATTCCGGGGCGATGCAGCAGGTTTCTTATATCGCAGATAAAGCCATCTGAGTCAATATCAACGTTTAGTAAAGGGCCTGAAGACCGCAGGGCGAGCGTCGCTTCGGTGTCAAGTTCCGAATGCCGGTCAAAAAGAGGCGCAAGCGGCATGCTGCTCAGAATGTCGCCGTTGTACACCACAATGCGCTCCTCCGAGGCGATCAGATCCTCGATATTTTTAAGGCCGCCTGCCGTATCGAGCAAAACCGGCTCATGCCGGAAAACGAGGGGAATGTCCCGCCAGCGGCCCTCCGGAAACGCTTCGGCGTATTGAGACGCCAGGTGATGGGTATTGATGATAAAGCGTCGGATGCCCGCCTGCTTAAGGTGCTCCATCGCGTAGGTGATCATCGGGCGGCCCGCGATCGGGAGAAGGGGCTTGGGCGTTTTTTCGGTCAGGGGCCGAAGCCTGGTGCCCAGACCCGCGCCCAGAATGAAAGCCGTCGAGATTTTTTTGAAGGACCGCTTTGTCATACGAGATTGGCATAACATGATCATATTCAAAATAAAAGATGTGATTATAATGATTTGGCCGAGTTTTGAACCTCTTTGACATGCCGGATGTTTCGTAGTATGCACAAAACCATTCATGTCTGCCGGAGCCGTTGGCGGGAGGTGCATTATGTCCGGAACATCCAAAGACCCTTCATTGAACAGCGCGGAGTTCTCCATGCCGGACGATGTTCACCCTGAGAGTGACGCTGATGCAGAAGAGCTCCCGGAGGAGCTAAGGGCGCTTGCGTATTACTCCGGCGTGGGGTTGTACGTTCTGCAGGAAGGCGTATTTTGCTTTGCCAACGATTGGCTCGCTCGGCTGCTCGGCTATGACGGCGCCAAGGAGTTAATCCATCAATCCTTCTGGAACAGGGTCCACCCCGAGGATCACGCCAGGGTCCGCTCAGAGGCATCTTCAAAAGCCGATTCCGCTTTGACCGTCTTTCGCATGCTGAAAAAAGACCAAACCCCCCTTTGGGTGCAGATGAGCAGCCAGACTGTTTTGTATGCGGGCAAGGCGGCCTCGGCGGGGCATATTATCAACGTGACCTCCTACAAGCAGACCATTGAAGATCTGCAAGACTCGCTGAAACGTTATGAAACGATTTTTGACGATGTCGATGTCCAGTTAAGTGAAATTGATCTTCAGGGCAATATTACGTTTATCAATGACGCGGGCTGCCGGATGTGGAAACTGCCCCGCCACGAGCTGATGGGGATGAACTATCAGCATTACATGAAAGATCAGGATGTCCGCCAGTATGACCGGCTTTACAAGAAAGTTTATTTTACCGGCATCCCGGTGAAAAACATTAT
>CAZGDK010000166.1:0-5201 GCA_964525155.1 uncultured Smithella sp.
GTGACTTGTCTGACGAAATGCCGTATCATAGGGGCGTGATCTTGAATTGCGTTTCGCTGGCATAATCGAATTAAGGCAGACGCTTGAGAAAATACAGGAAGACGTCGCCGGATTGGACCGTGCGTTAACCGCAATGGAAGATGGCGAACTTGAACTCGTGTCGGAAGACACGTTTGGAGGATAGATGTCTAGACCAACCATATTGAGCCAGTCGCACATACAGCAGGCGCTCGCCGATCTCAAGTTCTACGAACTGCTACCGGAGTTCCGCTCCATGCAGGTCAAGATGCAGGCCATGAAGGCCGACCTCGCCTCCTCGCGCGGGTGCTCCGGTTGCAAACAGCGCAGGGTGATGTCCAGTCTGTTCAACGATTTCATGTACATAGTCGGCTCCCTGTCGGACGACGGGAAAGCCAGGCTGCGGCAGTACGTCGGGGCGGATAAGCTGATGATAAACCGGTTCGACCCGGCGACCCGGCAGGTGAAGCTCGAAGTGATTTAGGCGTGCCCATTATTCCCCTTTGATGCCCTTTGGATGATACATGAACATAGTTTCCAAAAGAACGTCGGAAGCCGATCTCGATCGCAAGATTCCGATACTGCCGCCTTACGTCCCGTCGATCACCGTATCCATATTGGCCGAGGCCGAGGATTACAACCACAAGCTGATGAACGTCCCGGCGATGTGGAAAAGCACGATGGGCGCAGGGGTGCGGGTCGCCGTGCTGGACACGGGCCTGCCCCGGCATGTCGACCTTGATCCGGCCGGTGGAAAGGCGCTAACCGGAGACGACTATCTCATTGACGAGCAAGGACATGCGACACACGTAGGCGGGGTTCTTGCCGCCATCGCCCATAACGACATGGGCGTCCGCGGCATCGCACCCGACTGCGAGGACTACTACGGGGCGGTTCTGGGTCCGGACGGCTCCGGAAGCGTGGCGTCCATCATCCGCGGAATACGATGGGCCGTCGACGACATCGGGGCCGACATCATCAGCATGAGCCTCGGCATAGACTCCCGGACGGCCCGGTACGCCGAGCTTGAGCAGGCTTGCGACTACGCGGCGTCGCAAGGGGTGACCGTCATAGCCGCCGCCGGCAACGAGCACTCCTCGGTAGGCCAGCCGGCCTGCTTCGACAGCGTGATCGCGGTAGGGGCCGTGGACCGGAACCTCAAGCACGCCCGGTTCTCGAACACGGGCCAGGAGGTCCAGTTCGTGGCGGGAGGCGTCGACGTGTTCTCCACCTATCTCAACAACACGTACACGCGCATGTCTGGATCGTCCATGTCAACTCCGGCCATCTCCGGCATCGCCGCTTTGATCCTGAGCGACGCGCTTAAAGGCGACAACCCGCGTAAACTCACGCCATCCGAACTGATCGAAAAGATGAAGAAGATCAGCTACGACATCGGCTCGGATGGGCGTGACCCGTTCACCGGACACGGGATTCCCGTGTTCGCCGGGCATCCGGTAGTGCAGAAGTCCCGTCTGCAGGCCGTCATGGATTGGCTTCGCAGGTTCGTTCCTTTCTCCATCATGGCTTGAACCCTGGGTCTATTGGTGCTATAATCCACGCATGTACGTAAAACCCCAGCCAATAGGCGTCAACCAGCCAAACGACGAGGACCGGATGCCGGTGTTCCACGCCGTGTCAGGCGATTCGTTCGAACTGGCGACCAAGGTGATGGTCCCGCCGTCGTTCGACTCCCCGGCCGATCCGGACAACTCCAGGATCGAATTCAAGCTGTCAGAGAACCGGTTCGCCCCGACGATATGGACCGGCACGTGGCACGACGGGGTGTCCGAGTCGGACGGCCTCGTGCATGTGAAGATACCGCAGACCGTGATGTCTTCGCTTCGCAGGGGCTCCTACGCGTTTTCTCTCAAGGTGTCGACGAAGACCGGATTGTCGACCCGCACGGCCATGACAGGCAACATCCTTGTGGAATACGAGCCGACGTCGCCGATCAAAGACATTCCATACAGGAGAAGCCAGGCATGAGCATGTATTCCGAAAGGGTTATCGAGAAGAAGGCACAATTCAAGCCGGGGCAGAAGAGGTCGAAGCCAAGGATGCTGGCCTACCCGCGGTACGACAGGTCGCTTGTCTCCCAACGCCGTCAGCACCCGGTTCGCTCCGGGATGATCCGCGGGGCCGAGACAGGATTGACCGGCGCGGCATTGGGCGCGTTGATCGCCCGCGTGATATCTGACCGCCCGCGAGACATGGCGATCGGCGGACTCGCCGGAGGATTGCTCGGAGCGGTGCCGGGCTACATGAGCGGCAAGCAGGAGGCGGAAAGCGAGAACAGCCGGCTTCTGTTTCTGCGGCGCCGACTTGGGATCAACGAACCCGGCGAACTCGAGACCGCTTTGCAGAACCCCACCTTGACCCGCATGATGGCGGACAACCGCGAAATGGACAAGGCGGCGTCGCATGTCAAGCGTGCCGGGCCTAAAGCCGCGTTGGCCACGCGCGCGATCATAGGCGCCATTGTCGGAGGCATAAGCGGGCATCACTGGGGCTGGAACGTATCGCCAGAGCTAAGCGGTTACGCCGACGTGGAAAGCGCAAGAAAGCTGTCCAGGATGTCCGGCGTGCTTACCGGCGGAATGCTTGGCGGGCTAATCGGCGCAAGCGGAAAATCCGGGCGCGCCGTGTTGAGCAGGTATCCGAAAAGTCTGCCTGCTAAAATGGTGGGCGCCGTTCAGGACCCTAGATTTATTCTCGGAATTCCAACAGGCCTGGTTGCAGGAGAAGTGCTGCCATCGGTAATAGCCTCCCAGAAGCGACAGTCCGACGCCCTCAAAGAACAAGCCACCGGGCAGGTCGCTCCGACTGTAACTCGGGCGCTGGCGTCCAGGGCCGGCAAGGGTGCACTGGCCGGAACCGCTTTGGCCGGTCTTGCGGGCATGTCCACGGGACTGACCCGGGCCCGCACCGACGACGAGATCCGCAAGGACAAGAGCCGCATGGAGATGATCAAATCCGACATCATGAAATACGTGGTGCCCGCGGCGATAGGCGGCGGGGTCGTAGGCTCGGCGATCAAATAGGATTCTATATGACTTACTTGAACTACGCAACGTCCGGAGAATCAGGCACCAAAGACCTGGTAGGCGCGCAGAAACGACAGAACGCACAGTGGGCCGCGCTTGGCATTCGAGGGTCAAGTTACTCCCCTTCGACGTTGATTGGGTCTGGCCTGCTTGAAACACACGGAGACGTGCTGTCACGGGCGCGTGGCGCAGGGTACTGCCTTTGGAAACCGTACATCATCCTGCGTGAACTAAACTCAGTTGCCACGGGCTCTGTGGTGTGCTATGCCGACTCAGACATGACAATAGCCTCGGCAAGCCTTCTGCGTCGTCTCGAGGCCGCGGCAGTGACGTCCGGGATGGCCCTGGTTACAGGCGGACCGTTCTCGAACCTGGCGTTCTGCAAACGGGACTCGCTTATACTGACAGGAGTGGACGGCGACGACATCTTCCTGAAACAACATCAGGTTTGGGCGGGTATCGGCCTGTATAAAGCTTGTGCGAGTACTATAGAGTTTGTGAAAACATGGCTGGAAACATGCAAACTGCCAGGGATACTTACCGACGATCCTAGCGTGCTGGGCCCAGAACTTCCAGGTTTTCAGGAACATCGCTACGACCAGAGCGTACTGGCTTGTCTCGTACATAAACACAGCATCGAGCTGTGCTCAAACTCAGACGCACAGGCATTCGCACACCCAGCATAAGGAGCTATGATTATGCCCAGCACGACTTCAGACACACAACTACGTGGCACTTTTGAGTACAAGGCGGGTCACGCCTGTCAAATAATCGGGTTGCCGGCTATATACGAACGAGCATTTGGTGTTAAGCCGAATGGAACGTTCGTAGAAATAGGCGCATACGACGGTGAGACGTACTCGAACACGTCCGGGCTGGCAGACGGCGGTTGGCGTGGCATATACGTGGAGCCAGTCCCTGAATTGGCTGAAAAGACACGCGTTAGACACGCGTCTAATAACGTAGTCGTAGTAGAGAGCGCGGTAGGACGCGCGTCTGGCAGTCTCGACTTGTTTGTTGATGGGACAGCCTCGACAGCCAACCAGGCGGCACATGAGGCATTTAGGAAATTGTGCTGGGGGGTGCATGACAACAAGATAACAGTCAAGTGCACCACGTTAAACGACCTATTAGTCGACAATAACGTTGCGCCTGGTTTCGAACTACTCGTGGTCGACGTAGAGGGCGGAGAGGCTGACGTGTTCGCCGGATTTGATCTTGCGCTATGGCGTCCCACGATGATAATCGTAGAGTTGGCAGACGTGCATCCCGACTTTTCAAAGTTCGAAGATGTAGTAGGCCCTGCCGCCATGCTACGACGTAGCATACTATCCGCCGGGTACGTCGAGGACTATGTCGACCATATCAACACGGTCTTCGTAAAAGCCTAGACGATGCCGTCGAGCATACCGTAGGACCGTAGATCGGCCATGTCTTCCGGTGATATCAGGTCAACCATGTACTGGGCTACTGTCCCCTTGTAGTACATGTTTGCGAACTCGTAGATCTGAGTATCGGTTCCTACGATTCGGCCAACCCTAGTCGCGGGATTGTCCTGAAGCTCGAACTGCCACGGGTTGAGTCCCGGTACCAGCAGATTGAGCATGAATCCGCGCTTCCAGATGCAGGGCTGCGTAGACGTGCGATACTGCGCACCTGGCGTGGCTTCGATTAGGCCGTCCGCTCGTTTTACATGGTCGAAATTTAGCGTATTCCGGCTTAGGTCACCCTTGACCGCGCCCCGGTCAACTTCCCGTTCCATTCGCGACACCAACTCCATGTCTACCGGTTTGACAAGCCAGTAGTCGTCAAGAAGGAACACGAAGTGGTCGTCTGCCTGACGAGAGAACCAGGTCCTCAGATTATCGGTCCACGATCTGGTCTCAACAGGCTCCATGGCGTGGAACACGAAATTTCCCGGTAGTTCTCGCGGCGGTTCTCGGAATCCAAGCACGTCGACGGCTTGGTTTGGATTCCAGTACTTGTTGAACTGCCGTGCGAAACCTGGCATGAGATGGTCGTACCTGTCGCAGGTGGCAACTATTATGCGCATGTTCTGCCTCCTACAAATTAGAGTACTGGTCGTAGGTGTCAAAATCCTGCGTCTCGTCTCCGAATAACGTGAAGCAGCTGGCG
>CAZGDK010000167.1:0-5195 GCA_964525155.1 uncultured Smithella sp.
ATGAAAGATCTTTACGATAACGCCATCAAATACTCTCAGGAGGAGGCCCGGATAGAAGTTAGTTGTGAACGAAACAATGAATTGGCCCTGTTCAGCGTTAAGGATTACGGATTGGGGATATCGAGGGAGCAGCAGAACCAGATCTTTGAAAAATTCTACCGCGTGCCTACCGGTGATCTGCACTCCGTGAAAGGATTCGGCCTTGGATTGAGCTATGTCAAACAGATCGTAGAGGCCCATGGTGGAACGGTTGGCGTAAAAAGCCAGCCCGGAATCGGCTCAGAATTTACCATTGCTTTACCTGTCAGGTTTGGAATATGAAAAAAACAAAAGTCCTATTTGTCGAAGATGAACAATCGCTCGGATTGATTGTCAAAGAGAGTCTCGAAACCCGTGATTTTGATGTGCGTTATTGCCAGGACGGCAAAGCAGGGCTACAGGCCTTCCACGAGTTCAACCCTGATATCTGCCTCCTCGATATCATGATGCCGGAAAAAGACGGATTCACCTTGGCACAAGAGATCCGCCGCACCGATTCCACCACCCCGATCATCTTCCTCACTGCCCGGTCCCAAACCGTCGATGTCGTTAAAGGCTTTGAAATCGGAGGAAATGATTACATCAAAAAGCCCTTCAGCATTGAGGAGTTGATCGTGCGAATCAAGGCTCGCCTCACCGAACCCACCGTCACCATGAAGATGGATGACGATAATTTCCTGTTCCAGATCGGTAATTATCAGTTTGATCATAAGAAACAGACCCTTCAGCTACGAGGACAGACCACCAAGCTGACACATCGCGAAGCGGAAATCCTCAAACTCCTGTGTATCAATAAGAATCAGGTGGTTGAACGCGCGTTGGTGCTGAAGAAAGTGTGGGGCGACGACAATTTTTTCAACGCCAGGAGCATGGATGTGTTCATCACCAAACTGCGTAAACACCTTCAGGGTGATCCCAATGTGGAGATCATGAATGTCAGGGGTATCGGGTACAAGATGATTCACTGAGAAGACCCGTCACTAAAAACCAAGCACCTCCTTTAACCGTTTCATCCCGCTTTTGCTGGCATGGATTTTTTTGCCCGATTGCATGACTAGCACTTTCGTGTCTTTATCGTATGGTTCCAGCTGAACGATGCGGTTTATGCGAACAATACAGGAACGGTGGATGCGGAGAAACTCTTCCGGAGACAGGTGCTCTTCGAGATAGGTCAGGGTGATCTGTTTCATAAACCGCCCATTAGCCGTGCAGATCATCACATAATCATCCTCCGACTCAAAATACTCCACCTCCTCGATGCTTATCACGCGCACTTTCTGACCGGTTTTCACCACCAATCGCTCGAGGTATTGGCCATCAGGCAGGGATCCGCCGGTCATGTGTTGAATGCCCGGATCGGGGAGCTGCTTTGCCCGGAGGCGCTCAAGTGCTTTATTGACAGCCTGTTCAAATCGTTCGGCCGAATAGGGTTTCAGCAGATAATCCACCGCGTTGTGTTCAAAAGCCCGAATGGCATATTCGTCGAAGGCGGTGGAGAAAATCACTTGAGGCACCTCATCGAGTAGCTCCAACATCTCAAAACCAGATATTTTCGGCATCTGGATATCAAGGAACAGCAGATCAGGATGTAGCGACAGGATCGCTTTGATGCCTTCAAATCCGTTGGAGCACTCGCCCACTACACTAACTTCCTCAGCAAAGGGCTGGAGAAACAGGCGGATCAGCTCCCTGGCCGGCTCTTCGTCGTCAATAATCAGGATTTTAAACAGCTCTTTCATTTCTTACAGTTTGGGGAATCCTCAACCTCACGGTATAGGTCGTTGCTTTTTTGTCGATCTCAAGGCAATCGGCGCAGTCGTACTCCAGCATCAGCCGATTCCGGGTGTTGATCAGACCGATGCCTTTGCCCTTGCGCGGAGCTGCTTCCGGATCAAAATCATTGGTCAACTCCACCACCAGCTCTCCGTTAGTGCTTAGGGCTGTCGCCAGATTGATCCGCACCGGCTCAGTGCTTTCATAAACACCGTGCTTAATGGCGTTCTCCACGAGGGGTTGCAGGATCATGTGCGGGAGGGTTTTCCCCTGACAAGCCGTTGGAACTGTCAGGTCGAAATGGAGCCGGTCTCCAAATCTAACTTTCTCGATTTCAAGATAATAACGAATATTCTCTAACTCCTTTTCCAGGGTGGTGATTCCTGAGCTTCTGGTTTCTAAAGAGTAACGAAGAAATGATGACAATCGGACAATCATTTCACGCGCCTGAGCCGGCTCGCGGGAGATCAGCGAGGAGGCAGAATTCAGGCTGTTGAACAGGAAGTGTGGATTGATTTGTGATTTCAGGCTCTCGATTTCAGCTTCGCGGACCTGCAACTGGAGAGCCGACTCCTTACGGATGCGCTCCTGGCGGTCTTCGGAGTTGATGTAGAGGTAATAGACCATCACCACAATGCTATAAAGAAAGACTCCGGTGATGGCTCTCCAGGGCATGGAGCTGTCAAGAAACTCCAGATATCCGGAATTGGATGCCAGGATACTTCTCAGCACGAGGTGCCCCACCCCGAGCCACACGCCCAGCACCACCAGGGCGATCAAGGCATGGTTCAGCAGCCGGCTGGCGATGGTATCACGCTCCATGTTGTAATACCGGATGGAATACCAAAGTGATAGGCCGATACCTGCAAACAGGATGTTATACACCAAGCTGTCAATCACGGCAGGACCCGGCTCCATGCCGGTGACGACCCATAAAATAACAGCATGGACCCCGGCAATCAGGATCCATACTGCTAAATAAATCAGCGTATTGGTTAAGCTAATCAGAAAAGGGTTTTTCATGCATCAGAGACCGTAGGATTTGACCTCACCGCCTCCAAAGATAGCCAAACCTTTGATCACCAGCATGGTGTTCTGATCGTAAACGAGGTTTGGGAGTCGTTCACGCTTATCCGAATAGCCTCCGAAGATTGAGGTAACCTCCAGCTTCACCGTCCAACTGGCCGGGACAATGATATTCGACCCGCCAAAAACGCTCAGGGTGTCGAGGATCTGCTCCCCTTCTGCCAATCGAGCATTCATCAGGTTGATTTTGGAGCCTCCGAAGACGCTGACAATGCGGCCACCTTTAAAATTCTGAGAGGTGATGATCCGGTCGCCGCCCGAAAAGACGCTCACCTCATCGATAAAATCCCGGCTGTCCTCACCTTTCTGCGGTTTATGCCAATGCCGCAAATATCTTGGAGGACTGATAATCAGATAGATACCAAAGATCAAGAGCAAGGCAGGCCAGAACGCACGCTTCAGATAATAGGGTATCTCCCAGTAATGGAGTCCCATAAAGTAAAGGCCCAGGGCGATCAGGATCACGCCTGGAACAGCACTCCGGTTGTTCACCAGCGACAGCACTCCGATCACGATCAGGAGCATCTCCCAAGAGAAGAGTACGCGCCAGACGCCAAAGGGCAGCAGGTTAAACACATTGGCCAGCAGTAGGAGGCCCAGAAGAACCAGGACGACGCCCCAGCTGCGCCGGCTGTTGATCATCCTGCGGCGGTCGAACACCGGGTGACCGGTGCGGGGCTCTTTTTTGAATTCAGGGTCGATTCGTTCCATTGTTGTTGATGTTTGTTGTTGAGTTGTCAGGTTGTCAGGGTGTGGGGTGTGGGGTGTGAGGTGTGAGGTGTGAGGCAAAGGTATGGGAGGGATGGAGGGTTAGGAATAGCGAATCGGTGAATGGCGGAGTTTTTACCGGTGAATGGCGGGCACTAGAGGGATTTTGGGTAACTTGGTTGCCTGTTTATCAAAACCTATCGTATCATGAAAGTTCATTCCTTTATCTTAAGTACTCTATTACTGATAGTTACCTCATTCGGCTGTGATCGGGTTCCGGAGTCTGCCATCTTTTACAAAGGCAATCTGCATACCCACTCCTATTGGAGCGATGGCAACGGCTTCCCCGGCGAGGTAGCTGCTTGGTATAAAGATCAGGGGTATCATTTTCTGGCGGTAACCGATCATAATATTTTACAAGAGGGAGAAAAAATTGTGAATGTTCGCGGTGAGGAGGGTATCGTGCTGCAGGAGCTTGAATCATATCGATCTGATTTTGAGGAGCCTGGCAAGTTTTTATTGATTCATGGGGAGGAGATCTCCGATGCTGCAGAGCGCAAGCCGGTCCACCTTAACGGAATCAATCTTAAAAAAATGGTACCTCCGGCCAAAGGTGCCACAGTAGAAGAGTGTGTCATCAATAATGTCAAGGCGATACGCGAAGCGCTCAAAGAGAGTGGCACACCGGAGTGGGTTATTATCAACCATCCGAACTTTGGTTGGGCCTTGAAATGGACCGATCTGGCCAAATCGGGAGCCCGCTTTTTTGAAGTATTTAATGGGCATCCGGGCGTTCGTAACTATGGCGACTCGATCAGGCCAAGCACTGAGGAGATGTGGGATCAGGCTAATAAATGGCGGATCGATAATAATGAGCCCCTCTTGTTGGGTGTGGCAACCGATGATGCTCATCATTACGACACGTATAAAGTGGGGCGCGCCAACCCCGGTCGGGGCTGGGTAATGGTCCGCACGGGCGATCTCGCGGTGAATACATTGTATGAGGCTATGGTTAATGCCAACTACTACTGCTCTACCGGTGTGGAGTTAGTGAATTTTAAAGCTGATCATAAACGGATCCAACTCTGGGTCAATCCGGAAGAGGGTGTTGAGTACACCACTGAATTCGTTGGTTGGCTGGAAGGTAGCGATGAACCGGAGGTACTCAAACGGGTTGATGGAGCAGAGGCCGCTTACCGCCTGACTGGCAAGGAGTTATTTGTCCGTGCCCGGGTGATATCCAGCAAAGTCAAGGATAACCCATTTGCTGAGGGGGATCAGGAGATGGCCTGGTTACAGCCGGTAACGCCGTAGATACTGCCATGAGAATCGCTTTCCCCTGGTTCTTCATCTTTCTCCTCCTGAGCCCATCGGTTCATGGTCACCAGAGAACCTTGTCGGGAATTGTCACCGACAGCCTAACGGGTGATGTTTTACCAGGTACCACCATCTGGATTGCGGAGACCAGGCAGGGAACAATTTGCGATGCGCATGGGTTTTTCATTCTGCACCCCGAGCAGGAAGAGGTCAGCGTAAATTTCAACCATCTGGGATATAAGCACTTCGAAACTACTGTCAGAGTAACAGCA
>CAZGDK010000168.1:0-5131 GCA_964525155.1 uncultured Smithella sp.
TATGGTGGTTGAACAGGAAAGAAAAACCAGAAGCCTGCTGGAGGAAAGAGAGACGGCATTCAATCAGCTGGATCTTCTGTTTCGGAGCATTATTGAATCGGTGGACACCGGTATTATGACGACGACCTTTCAGGGACGAATCAAAACATTCAATCGCGCGGCTGAAAGCATTACGGGGTATCCGCTCAAAGCGGTTGAGAATCGCCAGATTCAGGACATGTTCCCGGACTTTTCAATATTCTTCGGCAGCGATGATCCGCAGATGGCCCCGGCGCGAAGCCGGCGGGAAGTCAATATTCGTAATGGCAAGGGCGCACCGGTCAATCTGGGGTGTTCGGTTTCTCCGTTAAAAGACCGCTATGGAAAACATATCGGCTATATTTTAATTTTTCAGGACTTGACGGAAATCAAGCGCATGGAGGAGAAGCTGGAAAAAAGCAAAAAGCTCGCCTTGATCGGTGAGATGGCCGCCGGGCTGGCGCATGAGATGAGAAATCCGCTGGCGTCCATTACCGGCTCCATCCAGCTTTTAGGGCAGACCGCCAAGCTTGAAGAAACGGACAAACGCCTGATGCAAATTATTCTGCGGGGCAAGGAACAACTCGATCATTTCGTAAGGGATTTCCTTCTTCTGGCGCGCCCCGTACCGGAAAAACGGGAACCCGTTTCATTGTCGGATGTTTTGGAGGACGTGCTGGAAAATTTAAAAATGGCGCAGCAATGGAATCCAGCAATTAAAGTCTCGAAATCATTTTCCGGACAGATGAAGGCTTTGGCCAATAAAGAACAAATCCGCCAGATCATGCAGAATCTGATTTTGAATGCGCTTCAGGCCATGGAGGAGAAAGGCGCTTTAAATCTTGAAATCCATGACGCTAAACTGGAAGATCATAGAGATTATGTGGTATTTGTGGTGACGGATGACGGATCGGGCATCGAAGAAAAAGATTTGCAAAACGTTTTTGAGCCTTTCTTCACGAACAAGGAGAAAGGCACCGGATTGGGGTTGGCCATTGTCAGTCGTCTTGTCGACGGTTATGGCGGAAAAATAAAGATGGAGAGCCAAATCAATCAGGGAACGAAAGTTACCGTATGGCTGCCCTGTCAATGAGATCTTACACGGGAAATCAAGGAGAATAAACACATGGCGAAGATTCTGGTTGTTGATGATGACCAGGGGATGAGAGAGTTCATGGAGATCATGCTGACTCAGGAAGGCTATGACGTAACCGCTGCCGACAATCCCGTCAAGGCGATTAATCTCTGCCGTAAAACGGCCTATGATCTGGTCATTACCGATTTAAAAATGCCCAAAATCGACGGTATTGAATTTCTGAAAAACATCAAGGACCATCGTCCGGAAACCGTCGTTATATTAATCACCGCCTATGCCTCCGGCGAAACAGCCGTCAACGCGATGAAGGAAGGCGCCTACGATTACGTGGAAAAAGGCGGTAATATTGAAGAGCTCAAAAGGATTGTGCGTCAGGCGCTGGTGAAAAACGGTCTGATGAGCGAGGCGCAGGCGGCAAGAAAAGAGACGAATGAAACAGAATTTTACGGCATGATTGGTTCAAGCCGGGAAATGCAAAAAATATTCGCGACCATTAAAAAGGTCGCGGATACGCCCGCGAACATCCTGATTCTCGGTGAAAGCGGCACAGGCAAGGAACTGGTGGCCCGCGCCATACATGCCAATTCATCACGGTCCAGAATGCCGTTTATGGCCATTAACAGCGGCGGCATTCCGGAGAATCTGCTGGAAAGCGAACTGTTCGGCTACATGAAGGGCTCTTTTACCGGCGCGTATGCGGACAAGGCGGGGCTTTTCGAGCTGGCCCGGGGCGGCTCGATCTTTCTGGATGAAATCGGTGAGCTGCCGCCCGTTTTGCAAGTGAAGCTTTTAAGGGTGGTGCAGGAAAAAACGTTTCGCCGGATCGGCGGGGCGGATGACATCAAGGTGGATGTGCGCATTATCTCGGCGACACACCAGAATCTGAAAGAGAGAGTCAAAAAAGGCGAATTCCGGGAGGACCTTTATTTTCGTCTGAACGTCATTCCCGTGCACATGCCGCCCCTTCGTGAGCGCAGAGAAGACATTCCATTGCTTACGAAACATTTTGTCGAAAAATACGCCCGCGATTTCGGCAAGGAAGTGAGAATGATATCATCTTACGCCATGGAGCTTTTGATGAGTTATCCGTTTCCGGGCAATATTCGTGAACTGGAAAATATTATTGAACGCGGCGTGGCGATGGAAACGTCTAATATTATTTTGCCGGAAAACCTGGTGCTTTCGGAGCAGGGAGAGACCGAAGGAGACGAATCGGTTTTGTCTATTCCCGATTCGGGATTGGATTTGAATGTCGCTCTTGAAAAGTATGAAAGAAAAATAATAGAGAAAGCGTTGCAGAAGACCAAGGGCTCAAAGACGAAGGCGGCCGAACTGCTTGGCGTAACATTTGATTCGTTGCGCTACCGGATTGAGAAATTGGGTGTGGAATAAGGATTAGAACGAAAGAACCGAATCAATAGGTAATCTTAAATCCGCGTATGTCGCCTGCGCAGGGCTCTTCC
The DNA here is from genome assembly GCA_964525155.1 of uncultured Smithella sp. GTDB lineage: Bacteria > Desulfobacterota > Syntrophia > Syntrophales > Smithellaceae > UBA8904. The sequence continues at coordinate 2,578 of CAZGDK010000168.1, forward strand.
TCAATGATCACATGATCCACGCGGGCATGCGGTGGCCCCTGATGGCACCAGATCAGCATTTTGTCCACATCGGCGTCTTCTCCCTCGAAAAGCGCTTCCACGCGACCGTCTTCCAGGTTTCGCACCCAGCCGGTCAGGGCTAACGCTCTGGCGGTCCGTTCGGTCTCGGCGCGGAAAAAGACGCCCTGAACCCTGCCACTGATGTAAACATGCATTCTTTTCATCATCAAGCCTTGCCGATAAGTTTCATGAAGTCTGCTTCACTGATCACGGAAACGCCCTGGGATCGGGCTTTTTCCAGTTTAGAGCCGGGATCAGCGCCTGCGACGACAAAATTGGTTTTTGAAGTGACGGACGACTGAACGGTTCCGCCCCTGGCTTCCACCAGCGCTTTGGCTTCATTTCTGCCGAGTGTTTCCAAGCCTCCGGTAAAGACAAAGAATTTACCCGCAAGAGGGGTGTCGGCTTTGATGTCTTTTTTTTGCGGGAACACACCTGCCTTATGGAATTTATCCATGACCGCCTTGTTTTTGGATTCGGCAAAAAACGCGACAATGCTTTGAGCGATTTCCGGGCCGATTTCATTAATGGCCGTCAGGTCGTCCATATGAGCCTGCAACAGAGAATTGATGTCGCCGAAACGATCAGCAAGGAGTCTGGCCGTTCTTTCGCCGACATGGCGGATGCCGAGGGCAAAAATAAATTTGTTCAGCGTTGGCGTTTTGGAGCGGGAAATGGCGTCGAGCAAATTCTGAACGGATTTTTCCGCCTTGCGGTCCAGTGACAAGAGTTTTTCGCGTGTCAGAAAATAGAGGTCGGCGGGGTCGCCAATGAAACCTGCGTCAAAAAGCTGAGCGGAGACTTTTTCGCCCAGCCCTTCAATGTCCATTGCGCCTCGCGAAGCGAAATGGCGGATATGTTCCTTGATTTGCGCGGGACAGGACAGATTGATGCAGCGGTGCGCCACTTCGCCTTCCGGACGCACAACGTCGGAACCGCATTCCGGACATTGGCTGGGCATTTGGAAGAGACGTTCATTGCCGGTGCGAAGCGACGCGTCGACTTCAACCACTTCCGGAATGACGTCGCCTGCCCGCTGGATAATCACCGTATCGCCGATGCGGATGTCTTTTTTCCGAATTTCGTCTTCATTGTGCAGCGTAGCGCGGCTGACCATGACGCCTCCGACATTGACCGGCTCCATAACCGCCACGGGGGTAAGCGTGCCAATTCTGCCCACCTGGACGATAATGTCACGGATAACGGTTTTTTCCCGGGCCGCCGGAAACTTGCAGGCCAGCGCCCAACGCGGCGAGCGGGAAACACTGCCCAGCAGGTCCTGTGTGGCAAGGTTGTTGACCTTCAGCACGACGCCGTCAATTTCATAAGGAAGCGTCGGACGAAGGGATCCGATACGTTCAAAATAGGCGATACAGGCGGAAATGTCCGCGGTGTGTTGAATCAGGGGGTTGACTGGAAAGCCCCATGCGCTTAAGGCGTCGAGGATGTCCTGATGGGTGGAAAAAGTTGCGCCTTTTGCCGAACCGATGCCGTAGAGAAAAATACTCAGAGGACGGCGCGCCGTAATTTTCGGATCAAGCTGACGAAGAGAGCCGGCCGCCGCATTGCGGGGATTGGCAAACGGTTCTTCGCCTTCATCCTGACGGCGCAGATTGAGTTTATCAAAAGGCAGCTTTTCCATATACACTTCACCGCGTATTTCAATGAACTCCGGGAAAGGATGAGACGCTTTTTTCTTCATCTTTAAGGGAAGCGACGAGATGGTTTTGAGATTTTGCGTGACGTCTTCGCCGGAGGCGCCGTCGCCGCGCGTCGCGCCGCGGACAAACGCGCCGTTTTCAAATATCAGGTTGACGGCCAGACCGTCGAGTTTGGGTTCGGCTACATAATCTATTTGGTCTATGCCCGCCAGGCGTTTGATGCGGGAATCGAAATCCATAATGTCTTCGGGAGAAAACGCGTTGGCCAGACTCAGCATCGGCTGGGGATGGTTAAACGGGGCGAATTTGGAAAGCGGCGCGGCGCCCACGCGCTGTGTTGGCGACGAGGCAAGATCGTCGTCCGGAAAGCTTGCTTCCAGGTCCTGAAGCTCGCGCATCAAACGGTCGTATTCAAAATCCGATATTTCCGGCGCATCCTGCTGGTAATAACGCCGGTTGTGGTATTCGATGACTTGCCGTAATTCGGCAATACGTTTGGTCGCTGTGTCCTTGTCCATCACTTAACCAGGCGCAGGTTAGGTTTTTGCGGCTTCTTTTTGGGGGACGGGGGATCTTCCGCTGAATGCTTCTTCAACATCTGCTCGTTAAAAATGGCGTTTTTAACGCGGATGGAATTGATGATGGAAAAAATGACAACGGACTTTTCCCATTCCGGCGTAAAAGAAAAATTCTCCATTTTCGTTTTGTATTTATCCCACAAAGACGTCAGGGACGCTTCGTCCAGATAAAGAATATTTTCCGCAATTTTATTTAAGGAGTCTTCCAGCTTGCTCATGGAAAAACTTTTTACCGTGCCTTTGGGGCAAAGTCAA
>CAZGDK010000169.1:0-5098 GCA_964525155.1 uncultured Smithella sp.
ACAGTTGAAGATCATGTCATGGAAACGGAATTTTTTGAAATCAGCCCTCAATCCGCGGACAAAATCAATGCCGCGCGCCGGGTGATCGCGGTGGGTACGACATCCACGCGAACGATTGAATCCGTTGCCGATAGAAATGGATTCATCGCGCCGCAGTCCGGCGAAACCCGCCTTTTTATTTATCCGGGATACAAGTTTAAAAGAGTAAACGGGCTTTTAACGAATTTTCATCTGCCGGAGTCTTCCCTGTTTTTGCTCGTCTGCGCGTTCGCCGGCGCGGATTTCATTAAACAGGCCTATGCCCGCGCCGTGGAAAATCGCTATTTCTTTTACAGCTACGGCGATTGCATGCTCATTTTATAGGATCCGCCATCATGCCCTTTGCCTTTGAACTCCTCAAAAAAGATGCACAAACCCACGCGCGCCTCGGAACATTAATCACGCCGCACGGCGAGGTGGCGACCCCCGCCTTTATGCCGGTGGGCACTCAAGGCACGGTCAAGGCTCTGCGCCCGGAAGACCTCCGAAACTGCGGCGCTCAAATTATTCTGGGCAACACTTATCACCTTTACTTGCGTCCCGGTCATGAATCGGTCCGTAAACTGGGCGGGCTCCATACCTTCATGAACTGGCCTGGTCCGATTCTCACCGACAGCGGCGGATTTCAGGTTTTTTCGCTGGGCGCCCTGCGCAAGATTCTCCCCGACGGCGTGATGTTTAGCTCGCACATTGACGGCTCCAAACACCTCCTGACGCCGCAAAAGGCCGTTGAAATCCAGGAAGCTCTGGGTTCGGACATTCAGATGTGCCTCGACGAGTGCACCCCCTACCCCGCAACACACAAACAAACGCAGGACTCTTTGACGCTCACCACCAAATGGGCCAAAATGTGCCGCGCGGCCAAAACCAATTCCGATCATGCACTGTTCGGCATCATCCAGGGCGGCACGTATCTGGATTTGCGGCGTCAATCCCTGGAAGAAATTGTTCCGATCGGCTTTGACGGTTACGCCCTGGGCGGGGTAAGCGTCGGCGAACCCAAGGACATCATGTACGAGATCACCCAAGAGTTCGCACCGCTTCTGCCCGAAGAGAAGCCCCGCTATCTCATGGGCGTCGGCACCCCGGAAGATATTGTTTTTGCCGTTTCGCACGGTGTGGACATGTTTGATTGCGTCATGCCGACGCGGTGCGCCCGGCACGGATTATTGTTTACAAATACCGAAAAGATTGTTATAAAAAACGCCCGCTGGCGGGAAGATAATCGCCCCGTTGATGAAACCTGCGATTGCTACACCTGCCGGAACTACTCCCGGGCATATTTGAGGCATCTTTATTTTGCCGGTGAAATACTGGCGATGGTGTTGAATACAATTCATAACATCCGCCACTATATGCGTCTCATGGAGAAAATACGGGTGGCCATTCGTGAAGATCGCATGGCCGAATTGAAAAGAGATTTTTTTAAATAATTTAGGTGAAATTATAGAAATTTCTGATAAAGAGCTAAGGGAATAAAAGGAGGGCATGAAATTGATTTCAACAGCATTTGCAATGGCGGGCAATCAGGGCGCAAAAGGGCAGCCGGGTGGCGGCTGGACCGACTGGAGTTTCATCATCATGATGGCGGTCATTTTTGTTATTTTTTATTTTTTGATGATCCGTCCGCAACAAAAGAAGCAAAAAGAAATGAAAGCCATGCTGGATAATCTGGCCTACGGCGACGCCGTGATGACCAACGGCGGCATTCACGGCAAGGTCACGGGCCTGGCCGATGCGGTTGTCACACTGGAAGTTGCCGATAAAGTAAGAATCAAAGTCGCACGGAGCGCGATTGCAGCTATTATACAGAAAGCCGGCGCACCGGCTCCGACACCCGCGACAAAGTAATAAGTTTAAGGAAAGGGGCGTTTCATGTTCAAATCTCTAAAGATCAGGGGAGCTATTACCGTTTTAGTGTGTCTTGCCGCTTTATACTTTTTAGTGCCGACCTTCATTGACAATATTCCGTCGCCTTGGAACCAATACCTCGCCAAGGAAAAAATCCACCTGGGGCTGGATTTGCAGGGCGGCATGCATCTTGTTCTGGAAATCGACACGGACAAAGCTTTGGAATCCATGATGGAAAGAACAGCCAATGATTTGAAGGAATCCTTGATGGACAATAAAGTCCGTTTCCGCAATGTCGAAAAATCGAAGGGCGCCACGATTTCACTGGAACTGACGGATTCGGAGGGCAAAGCCACTCTGGAAAAAGTATTGAAAGACCATTTTGGCGACTTGGAGATTGCCTCCTCCGCGCCTCGTGAAGGCGGGCAGATCGTCACACTGAAGGTCAACGATAAAAGGGCGGTTGAGCTGAAAAAACTGACCGTTGAACATTCCCTGGAAACCATCCGCAACCGTGTTGACCAGTTTGGTATTGCCGAACCGGAAATTGTTCCTGAAGGCGACAACCGCATCATGATTCAGCTCCCCGGCGTCAAGGATCCCGAGAGAGCCAAAAACCTGATCGGCAAAACGGCGCTTTTGGAATTCAAACTCGTCGATGAGGAAAACTCTCTGGATGAAGCCCTGCGCGGCAAAGTGCCGGAAGGCTCCAGCATTGCCTACGGCCTGCGCGAAGACCGTTCAAGCGGCCAGAGAGGCCAGGTTCCTTACCTCTTAAAAAACAAAACATTGCTGACCGGCGCATCGCTCGAAACCGCCAAAGTCCAGATTTCCGACCGTTTCGGCGAGCCTAATGTTTCCATTAAATTCAATTCTCAGGGCGCGGCGGATTTTGACCGCATCACCAATGAAAATGTCCGCAAGCGTCTCGCCATTGTTCTCGACGGCGTCGTCCACTCGGCTCCGGTTATTCAGGAACGCATTTCCGGCGGCCAGGCCCAGATCACCGGCAACTTCTCCATGGATGAAGCGCGCGATCTGGCCATTGTCCTTCGCGCCGGCGCCCTGCCCGCTCCGGTCAACATTCTGGAAGAACGAACCGTCGGCCCCTCCCTGGGCAGCGATTCCATCCGTCAGGGCATTATGGCAACCATTATAGGGACACTTCTGGTTGTGCTTTTCATGATCATTTATTACCGTTTTTCGGGATCGGTGGCCGACCTGGCTCTGATCATCAACATCTTTCTCGTTCTGGGCGTTTTAGCGGCGTTACGTGGCACCTTGACTCTGCCCGGCATTGCGGGAATATTGCTCACGGTCGGTGTGGCGGTAGACGCCAACATTCTGATCTTTGAAAGAATCCGCGAAGAACTGCGCACGGGAAAAACCGTGCGTCTGGCGCTCGACACAGGTTACAACCGCGCCTTTCTAACGATTATCGACACGCATATTACGGGCATCGTGGCCTCCGCTATTCTTGTTATTTTCGGCACAGGTCCGATTAAGGGCTTTGCGGTCACCACGATTATCGGGCTTTTGGCCAGTCTGTTCACGGCCGTTTTCGTTACTCGCGTCATTTTTGACTATGTAACCTGGAACTTTAACATTAAGAAATTGAGCATTTAAAATTCAAGCGCAGTCAGGAGACATCATATGGAGTTGATCAAACCAGGCATTAACTTAGATTTCGTTGGAAAAATAAAATATGCGATTATTTTTTCCGCCGTTCTGATTATAGTCGGCATCGGCTCGGTCGCTTATCACGGCGGTCTGAACCCCGGCATTGATTTCGCCGGCGGGTCCGTCATTCAGGTTAAATTTACAAAAACGATCACCGCCGATCAGATTCGTACGGCGTTCAAATCCACAAAGCTGGAAAACAGCACCATTCAGCAGTTTGGCGTCAATGAATTTTTGATCCGGACGGCGGAATCCTTTTCCGATCAGAAATTGCTGGCCGCCAATGTCGAACAACCTTTAACGACTGCTTTCAGCAAGGATTACGAAATACGCCGCGTCGAAGTGGTCGGATCCAAGGTTGGAGCGGACTTTAAACGCAAGGCGGTTGTCGCCGTCATTCTGTCCTGGCTGGCCATGCTCATTTACGTCGGCTGGCGCTTTGAATTCCGTTATGCGCTGGGAGGCATTCTCGCCCTGGTTCACGATGTTTTGATTACGATCGGAGCCGTATCCATCATGAATATGGAATTTACGATTTCCATTCTGGCGGCGCTTATTTTCGTTATCGGTTTCTCCATCAATGACACCATCGTCGTGCTCGACCGCATCCGGGAAAATGTCAAGCTCAACCCCAAGATGACGCTCAAAGACATTATTAACATGAGTATCAACCAGACACTCAGCCGAACCATTCTGACCTCGCTGACCGTTTTCCTCACGGTTCTGGCTTTGTTCATTTTTGGCGGGGCGGTTATTCATGATTTCGCTTTTGCGCTTCTGGTCGGCGTTGTCATCGGCACGTATTCGTCCGTGTACATTGCATGCACCATCGTACTGCTTTTTGAAAATATTAAACTTTCAAAAACGAAGAAGGCAAATTAAATTGTCATCCCTGGCGACGGCTGGATTTGCAATTTTTATCGTCATATTGTTTTTGGGAATATATTTAAGCGTTTTGGGATTACCCGGAACAATTCTGATCTTTCTCGACGTCTTGATTTACGCCGTGGGAACGGGCTTTGCACGCGTCGGATGGCAATTGCTTCTGTTTCTGCTGGTCTTTGCCGTTCTTTCTGAAACCATTGATGTTTTATTGGGAATGACCAGGGCTTATAAACCACCCGTTGTTAAAAAATCCATCTGGGCAACGGTTGTGGGAGCCCTGGCGGGCACACTGATTTTAACCCCCTTTCTATTTGGTCTCGGATCATGGGTGGGTTTTTTTATCGGAGGATTAACGGGCCTGGTCATCATGGAACTGATCCGTTTGTCAAAGATCAAGGGAACCGCCCCCGCCAGCAATGGAACTTTTCTTGCCATGATCGGCAAAAAAGCCCTTAAAGGTTTGTTTTCGTTGGTGATGATTTTTGTATCTCTGCACCATATCTACTCGTAGGAGCTCATTTTCAGCCATGAAAGACGATACGTCAAAATCCGAAACAACAAAACCAAAAACCTCAAACGCCAAAGACGAGTCTCAGAACAAATCAAAAACCCACGAATATATTGAAGCCATCATTATCGCCAT
>CAZGDK010000170.1:0-5074 GCA_964525155.1 uncultured Smithella sp.
GGGTGTAGGCGCTGTTCAATTTATCGGCGCGCTTCATCTGACTTTTGAGGCTTTTGTTGGAATAATCCATCGAAGCGGCAATACCACTCTGACGCAGTTCGTTGGTCAGGCGAAATCCGAGCTTCTGGGCCTTTTCTCCCAGCGCGGCAATGAAGACGTCTGTTTCGGCGCCGTTAGAAGAGGCGGCGGGCAGGCAGGCGATAAGCCTTTCCATGCCGATGCCGAAGCCGATGCCGGGCACTTCAGGGCCGCCCAGGAAACTGACCAGGCCATCGTAGCGGCCGCCGCCGGCCAGGGAATTCTGCGCGCCCAGCGCGCCGGATTTTACCTCAAAGGCGGTTTTGGTGTAATAATCCAGACCGCGCACCATTTTGGGATTCACTGAAAACGATAAATGCAGATCATTCAGAAATGATTTGACCGCTGAGAAATGACCGTCGCACTCAGGACACAGATAGTCAAGAATCCGGGGAGCGCCGCTGATGACCGACGCGCAGGTCTCCACCTTGCAGTCGAAAACACGCAGAGGATTGGTATAAATCCGGCGCTGGCAATCCGGACAAAGGGCGTTTTCCGATCCTTTGAGAAAATCAACCACCGCACTGGAAAACTGCGGACGGCAGGCCTTGCAGCCCAGGGAATTGATTTCCAGAGACAATTCGGAAAGCCCCACCGTACCCAGAAAATGGATCAGCATGAAAATGACTTCGGCGTCAGAGGCGGGAGTGTCGTCTCCAAATACCTCTACGTCAATTTGATGAAACTGGCGGAAGCGGCCTTTTTGCGGTCGTTCCCGGCGGAACATCGGCCCGATGGTGTAAAGCTTGGTGACCGGATCGGAAGCGGAGAGATTATGTTCAATAAAGGCGCGTATGACGGATGCAGTCGCTTCCGGGCGCAGGGTTAGAAGTTCGTCGTCGCGGTCGCGAAAGGTGTACATTTCTTTTTCAACAATATCCGTGGTTTCCCCGATACTGCGCTGAAACAACGTTGTTTTTTCCATAATCGGCACGCGGATTTCGCAAAATCCGAAGCGTTCGAACGTCTGCCTCGCGGCCTGTTCCACCTGACGCCAGACGGGGGTATCGGAAGGAAGAATATCTTTGATGCCTTTGATGGCGGTAATTTTATCCATGGTCATATCCTAAAATAAATCGATAGCTTCTAGCATATCGGCTATGTGTTGGCAATGAAATATTCAAAAAGGCGTCTAAGCGTTCTTCAATATAAAGACAGACGCAAGAGGCGATTTGAACCAGGGATGGGATAAAACGAAAACGGCCCTTGCGGGCCGCTTCGAGATGAATTGACTTATGCCCAGACCGTCTTTTTGGCGGTGTTTACGGTTATTTCTTTCACAGGATAAACATCTTCCACGATTTCATGTGGTTCAAACCAGAGCTTAATTTCTTTTTCCGCATCTTCCGGACTGGAGGAGGCATGAACGACGTTTTCGAAGACGCCTGATGTGGTGATTCTGCCGTATGCGCCCCGGATGGTTACGGGATTGGCTTTTTCGGGGTCCGTATGGCCGACGATATCCCGAATTTTAACAATGGCCTCTTCTCCCTGATAAACCAGGGCAAGCACGCGGCGTGTATTGTGCACGTCACCCACAATATAATCAATCAGTTCTTCAAAGAAAGGTTTATCCTTCAAATGCTCATAATGTTTTGCAGCTAACTCGCGGCTGACCCGCACAACCTTTGCGCCCATGATGGTCAACTTGGCCTCGGATAAACGAGAAAGAATATTGCCTGTCAGCGACTTGACCAGTCCATCGGGCTTGATAATAATTAATGTCTGTTGAATTGCCATAATGTTACCCCTTATTTTTTTTATGGAGTTTCCTATAGCTCAAAAACCGCCAATTGACAATCATTAATGACCCGGGCGTGATGACGCAAGCCAGGGTCGAATTTCCAAAGATTTTCCGTCAGTACGCGCGGTGACAGCCCCCTGAATATCCGTTCGATACGCAGCAGTGCCCTGATCATGATACCGTTTAAGCACTTCCGGATGAGGATGGCCAAAGACATTATTCTTTCCGCAACTGAAAATAACATATCGAGGCGAAACGGCGCGGATAAACGCGGGGGAACTGGAATAAACCGACCCGTGATGCGGCGCAAGGATCAGATCACTTTGAAGATTCTTGCCGGAATTCAATAAGATGTCTTCGACACGCGACGTGATGTCTCCCGTAATCAGAAACCGACTGTCGCCAAATGTTATTTTTAAAACCAGGGACAAATCGTTGATGTCATCATCACCGGCGTAAGAGAGATGAGAATCGGGCCAGAGACATTCAATCTTTGCTCCGTGTAATATTTTTGCGGGTTCTGAAGACGTCAAATAGCGGACGTTCATCTTCCTTTCGGCAAGCGTTTTTTTCCAAAGACGGAAAAGATCATCGTCCGGCTCAAACGCCGTGGTCCAAACCTCCCGGACGTTAAAGTTATTGACGACGTAAATTAACCCCTGCAAATGATCCGGATGGGGATGCGTCAGTGCGACAATGTCAATGGTGCGGATCTTTTTGGCGTAAAGAAAAGGCGCAATCACGGATTTACCCATATCGAATTCGCTGTTGCGAAACCCGCCGCCGTCGATCAGCATGCGCGCGCCTCCTGGAAATTCGACCAGCGTTGCAGACCCCTGGCCCACGTCAATGGCCGTCAGTTTTAAATCAGTTGACGTTGCATCCTTCCAGTAGAGATAAGCGCCGCTTCCGACAAGAAATGCAAGAGAAGCGACCGTGACGGTTTTGATCAGCATCGGATGACGGGTTGCAAAGGCCTTGCTGTTTTTTTGCTCTACCGGCGTCAGCAGTTCAACCATGCCGAACAGGAGAATGTAGAAAAGAAGAATATCAATGCCGTCGGGCTTTACAAAGCTTACGGATGACCCAGGAAGACAAGACAAACCGCCGATGATCTTAACGGTTACAGAGACAAAAAAGGAGGCGGCTTTAAGAACAAAGCCGGATAAAACGGCGGAGAACAGGGCGGTTAAAATGAAAACAAAAATCAAAAGGAGCGTCAGAATGCCTAAAAGGGGCACGGCAAGAAGGTTGGCGACAACGGTCACCGTCGAGATGCGGTTAAAATAATAGACGATGATGGGCAGCGTGCCCACCGTGGCGGCGACCGATACCAGGCAGAAAAGATAGACCCGCATCAACGTCCATTTCAGCCAATGCGGCCAGGCGTCGAGAAAAGGCAAGGCAGGATTGCTGAATCTAGGTACAATGTAAATCAGAGCGAACACCGCGCTGAAGGACAATTGAAAAGAAATTTCAAAAAGGACTTCCGGCATGATGATGAGAATGATGCCTGCGGCGCCAAACAGGATGTTATAGGAGTCTTTCGGTCTGGCGATCATCAATGCGATGAGAAAGGCCAGAACCATGAACGCCGAGCGCAGAACTGGTGTTCCCATTCCGGCAATCATCGTATAAAGCAGCACCGGAATCAAAGAAACGGCGGCTGCGACTTTGGTGATGTTGAATCTCAGCATCAGATATTCCGAGGATTTCAAAAGAAGCAGCGCCAGAAAGAAAGCGAAAGACGAGACAATTCCCACATGTAACCCGGAGATGGACAAAATGTGCGATGTTCCCGTTTTTGCGAACATATCAAGGATATCGGGCGGAATGCTCTTTTGGTTGCCGATTGCCATGGCTTCAAGGATAGAACCTTCCGGCGAGCCTACATGGGTGGCAATCAAAAGCCTTAAATGCCGTCGGAAATGATCCACGCCATGTTCCAGGCCGCGGTCCTGATGACGTCGGATCAAAATCATATCCGTCGGATCTGCGATAAAGCCGGAAACAAATATGCCGCGCCGGTTTTGATACAGCTTATAATCAAAATGCCCCGGGTTGTTGAAACTCGAGATGGTTCTAACGATGGTGCGAAAACGGACAAAATCGCCGCGCTCAAAACCGGATGTTGAGGCGACAACCAGCCGGATATGCCCATTCACCGGCCGATAATTATGATTCTTGACGATTCTGAAACATTGCACGATCAACGCGCGTTTACCCGATGCCATATCTTCTTCGGATAAAACGACGCCTTCCATGGACAGCTTCTCAGTACCCGCATAATGCATGATATGACGGCCGTCCAAACGCAAATACTGATACTGCGAGATGTTAAACAGGCCCGTCAGGAAAAAAAGAAACAGGATCAGCCCAAGTGAGACAGCGTTCCATTTATTTCTGACGCTCCAAAGCAGGAGAATCAGAGCCGGTAGGGCCGCAAAGGCAAGGACGATGCAAGAAACAGCCGTCCGGTCACCGACAATGATGCCGGCGATCAGAGCCATTAATGGATAAAATAACGGTCTTCGCATAACGGAGGAATGATTTTAAAATACCGATTCAAATCATTAGCCAAATAAATTAAAATATTATATTAATAACGGCAGTTTTAATTAAAAAACATTTCGGATGCGGGTTATGCATAAGAACATGGACCAGCAACAGCAAAACTGGCGGCGGCTCAAAATGCTGATCGCCAGCAGAGTGCTTATTCTGACGATATTTTTCCTCGCGGCGTTTTTTCTAGGCACGGTAACGCCCGTCATATACGTCCCCACCGCGGTTTTATATTCAAGTTATGTCGTCGTCATCATGATGTTTTTTATGTCGCTTCTTTACACGCTGCTTTTGCGAAATGCAAAGTATTTTCTCCTGAACGTCTATTTTCAAATCGCCGTCGATATTCTTCTGATTACCTATCTTGTCTATATTACCGGAAGCATCGGCAGCAATTATTCATTGCTTTTTTCGCTGGTCATCATTTATTCGGCCATTTTTCTGGGACGCCGGGGGGCGCTGATTGTCGCAACCATCTCAGGCGTTGCCTACGGCCTGATTGTTGATCTCGAATACTTCCGCATCATTCCCACGCTATACAGCACGGGGCGGGATTATTCGGTGGATTCCGGCGATGTCACGGTGAGAATCATCGTTCACATCCTTTCCTTCTACTTGCTGGCTTTTCTCGCCAGTATGGTGGTTGAACAGGAAAGAAAAACCAGAAGCCTGCTGGAGGAAAGAGAGACG
>CAZGDK010000171.1:0-4949 GCA_964525155.1 uncultured Smithella sp.
GAGTAACGTTTGGAAACGCTATCTACCATGATGGCATGATCCTCAAAATCCGGAACTTCCAGTACTGATGTATGTTTGAGCCCATCGTAGATAAACTCGCGATACACTTCGTCTGAAATAAGGTAGAGTCCATGTTTCTTACAGATATCCGCCACGCGGAAGAGCTCTTCTCTGCTATAGACAGTACCAGTGGGATTGCCGGGATTACATAGCATGATCGCCCTGGTCTTGGCATTGATCAGCTTCTCGATTTCAGCGTTATCTGGCAGGGCAAAACCGTTTTCAGCATGTGTGGTTACGGCTTTCAGATGGATCGATGCCATAGTGGCAAATCCGTTATAATTCGTATAAAAAGGTTCGGGTACGATGATCTCGTCACCTTCATTAGCCACCACCATCATGGCAAAAGTGACGGCTTCGCTTCCCGCTGTGGTCACGATGATATCTTTCGTGGAGAGTTGGATGCCGATCCTGGAGTAATAATGTACCAGACCTTCCTGATACACTTCCAGTCCTTGCGAGGGACCGTAGGCCAGCACCTTGTCCGAAAACTCGTGATAAACCTTGAGCATTTCGGGGGGAGTGGCAATATCAGGTTGACCGATATTGAGATGATAGACCTTGATTCCCCTGGCCTTTGCACTATTGGCGTAAGGCATCAGTTTCCTGATAGGGGAAGCCTGAATCTCGATTGCGCGTTTTGATAGCTGCATTTAGGACACTTCCTTGTGTGATATTTTCTTTGTGCCCTATATTTGGGACAGTGCAAAAATAGACAAGGAAAATCTTTACTGCTGACGCCTGTATCTTTGATGCTGTTGCCATAACGCTCTGCATAGCATAGCTATAGGCACGCAGTTCTCATTGGAATATTGAGGCTCTTTTCACTACTCATGTTATTGTGCTTGGCCAATTAAGAGAATACATCCTCCTCCTCTGTCAGATATTGCTCCCCCCTTGTAGCTTGAATTCCTCCTGAATCCCACTTGAACTCTACCTGAACTGGGTTCGAGAGGAGTTCGGGAGGCCTGGGGGTGGCGTTCGGGCTGGCAGGGAGCAAGAAAAGTAAAGATTTCGGTTGACTCAGATATGCCTAGAAAAAATGGTGTATCTTGGAGATATTTGAAGGATGATGAAGAGAATTATTATAGCCATTGATGGCCCGGCTGCCTCAGGTAAAAGCACCGCGGCCAAGCTGTTAGCCAGTCGGCTAGGCTATCTGTATATCGATACAGGCGCGATGTACCGTACCTGTGCTCTGGCTGCAAACAGAGCAGGCGTCGATATCAACGATGCGCCCTCATTGCATGATCTTTTGGCCAATCTGTGCATTGATATCTCCCAGAATTCTGATGGTAACACAATTCTCTTAAATGGTGAGGACGTATCCTCCCTTATCAGAACTCCTGAAATATCCCGGCAGGCCTCTGCCATCTCTGCAAAGCAGGAAGTACGCGAAAGGATGGTGGAATTGCAGCGCGCTATGGGCCGCGATGGGGGAGTAGTATTGGATGGCAGAGATATTGGCACTGTGGTGTTTCCCGCTGCTGAATTGAAGTTTTTCCTCATTGCTCCGTTGGAAGTGCGAGCGTTGCGCAGGCAAAAGGAACTCGTAGCCAAAGACCATCGATGCGTGTACGAGGAAGTTCTGGCCGAGATGAGAGAACGAGACGCGGCGGATTCATCCAGAGCTTTGGCCCCGCTTATTGCAGCTAAGGATGCCATTCACATCGACACTCAGGATTTCAGCATTGAAGAAATGGTGGATGCCCTTTATGATCATTACGTCAAACTGATGGAGAGGACGTGCTGATACGTCTGGCTAGGCATTCCGGCTACTGTTTTGGCGTTCGCAGGGCCATCCAATTGGCTTTGGATGCCGCTGATCACCAGGTGCCAGTGTGCACATTGGGAGAATTGATTCACAATCCTCAGGTGGTGCAAGAGCTTGAGGCAAAAGGAATATTCGTGATCAATGATGCCGCTGGGACAGAGCAGAGCACGGTGGTGCTCCGATCTCATGGCGTTTCCAGGGAAGAGCTTGCCATATTGGAACATGGCAGAAATAGCATCATTGATGCCACCTGTCCCTATGTGAAGCGCACTCACGAACTAATTAAAAAGGCCAATGATGAAGGCTATCCCGTCCTTATCCTGGGCGATCCGAAACACCCTGAGGTTATCGGTCTCCGCAGTTATGGAGATGAACGTACTCAGGTCTATGAACCGGGCTCAGAGCTTCCCGAGATCAGGGGTAGCCGCCTCTGTGTAATCTCGCAGACTACGCAAAAGATAGAATATTTGCGCGAATTGGTATCAAAATTGCTTGACGTCGTAATGGAGCTAAAAGTTTACAATACAATTTGTCTTGCTACCTCGCAACGGCAGTTAGCCAGCGAGTGTTTGGCCAAAGACAGTGATTTGATGATTGTGATAGGCGGCAAGAACAGCTCGAATACAAAGATGCTGGCCAGTTTATGCGGCAAGTATTGTCCCACGGTTCATATTGAAACCGAAGCGGAGTTAAGCTTGGACATGTTTTCCGGGGTAGCTCGCATCGGTCTGGCGGCGGGCGCCAGCACCCCCGAATCCCGCATCGTAGCAGTTTATAACAAGATAAGAAAAATAAATGGGGACGCGGTTCCAGTGACGGGAATCGCCAGTATCCCCTTGTTTAAGGAGGAATCATGTTAAATCATGATCAAAACCCGGTCGATCCCGAGATTACTGTCGAGGGAGTAGACACAGCGTCGAAATCAACGGAAGAAGAAACAGTGCTCAATATTGAAGAGCCGGTAATGGAAGAAGAAACGTCTGCAGCTCAAGACGAGCCTGCACAAGAAGAAGTAAAAGCCGAAGAATCCAAAGAAGAGCCGAAGGAAGAGCCCAAGGAAGAGCCGAAGCCGAAAGCTGATCTAAGCCCCGAAGAACGTGAAATGGAAGCCATGCTGAGCATGTATGAAGAATCCTTTTCCAATTTCAAAGTGGGTGAGATCATCGATGGCACCATCGTGGACATCTCCGATAAAGACGTACGCGTGGATATCGGATTTAAAAGCGAGGGTGTGATCCCGATTTCTGAATTTGCTTACAGTGGCCCACCCGAACGCAACAGCGTGATCCGCGTTTATATCAACAAGATCGAAAGTGGAGACGGCCGTCTGCAGCTTTCCAAGAAAAAGGCGGATTATCAGGAAAATATCCAAAGAATCAAGAACGCCGCTGCCGATGGCAGTGTCTTGCCAGGCGTCATTCGTCGCAGAGTGAAAGGTGGCATGATCGTTGATATCTTTGGCATTGAAGGTTTCCTTCCGGGAAGTCAGATGTCCCTGAAACCCATTCCCAATTTGGATCAGTTCATCGGCAAAGAGATGCAATTCAAGGTGGTGAATATTGACGAAGAACACAGCAACATCATCCTTTCACGTCGTGCTGTAATGGAAGAGGAAGCTGCGGTAAAACGCGAAGAACTGCTGACAAAGATTCAGATCGACTCCGAGCTTGAAGGTGAAGTAAAAAACATCACTCAATACGGAGCTTTCATTGATCTTGGCGGCATCGACGGCTTGCTGCACCTTACCGACATGTCCTGGGGAAAGCTCACGCATCCCTCGGAAATGCTTGCCATTGGCGACAAAGTGAAGGTGAAGGTCATCAATTTTGATACTGAAACCAATAAGATTTCTCTTGGTCTGAAACAGTTGGTCCCCCATCCATGGGAAAACATAGAGATCAAGTATCCTGAAGGCACCCGCATCACCGGTAAAGTGGTGAGCGTGAAATCATTTGGAGCCTTTGTGGAAATCGAACCCGGCGTAGAAGGCCTGGTTCACATCAGCGAAATGAGCTGGACCAAGAAGATTACCGATGCCCGGAAAATCCTCAAGAACGGTGACGCCATCAATGCCATCGTCCTGGAACTGGACAAGGAAAACAAGCGCATCTCCCTTGGTATGAAACAGATGGATCCCAATCCCTGGCTCACCATTGAAGATCGGTATCCCATCGGTACTGTGCTCACCCGCAAAGTGAAAAGCCTGACCGCTTTCGGCGCTTTTGTGGAAATCGAAGAAGGTATCGACGGCTTGGTGCACATCTCTGATATCAGCTGGACCAAGCGCATTTATCACCCTCGCGAAGTATTCCGCAAGGGTCAGGAAGTGCAGAGCATCATCCTATCCATCGATAGAGCCCAGCATCGCATCGCCCTCGGCGTGAAACAACTCGCTCCAGATCCATGGGAAAGCCTGAATCAGGTGCTTCCAGTGAACACCGAAGTGAAGGGAAAAATCTCCAAACTCATCCCCAAGGGTGTGTTAGTGGATATCCCCATGGGCGAAGACGTGGTGGAGGGATTTATCCCTATTTCTCACCTCGCATTACCCAAACTGGAGCATAGCGAAGATGCTTTCCATGTAGGCGAAGATCTGCCCTTGAAAGTGATCGAGCTGGATATGGACAATCGCCGTCTGATCCTTTCCGTGAAAGCCTTCTTCTTCTCACGTGATCCCAAGCTGCAAGAAGAATACACCGAGATCCACGAGCAGTATATGCGCGATCGCATAGCCAAAATGCAGAAGAAAAAAGCGGAAAAGGCCCAGAAAGAGAAGGAAAGAGCCGAACATAGCGAGGATATCCTGGAAGATAACTCCATGGTAGATGAAGTTTCTGAGGTGGACGAAACTCCTGTAGTGGACGTAACACCCATCGTGGAAGATACTCCGGAAGCGAATGAAACTCCCGTGGTCGAAGAGACCGTGGATGAAGTTCCGGCTGTGGAAGAAACTCCCGAAGGGAACGAGACCCCTGTAATAGAGGACATCCCAGAAGTGAATGAAACTCCCGTGGTCGAAGAGATCGTGGATGAAGTTCCTGAAGAAGAACCAAAACAGGACTAAATGATTCAAAATAAAGCAGAAATGGCGCCTCCCCGGAGGCGTCATTTTCTA
>CAZGDK010000172.1:0-4917 GCA_964525155.1 uncultured Smithella sp.
TGCTGGGGCGACGCCAATTGCGGCGGCACCTTTTCCCCGGCCATCAAGCATTGCGGCTATGACGCCATTTTCTTTAAAGGCATCAGCCCCAAACCTGTCTATCTGTATGTCAAAAACGGCAAGGCCACGCTGCATGACGCAGCGGATCTCTGGGGACAAGACGCCATCGAAACGGAAGAGATGCTCAAAAAGCAGTATGGCCCGAAAGCGGCCGTAGCCGTCATCGGCCCTTCCGGAGAAAAGATATCCCTCATTTCCGGCGTCTGTAGCGACAAGGGCCGGATTGCCGCCCGCTCCGGTCTAGGCGCGGTCATGGGTGTCAAAAAACTCAAGGCCGTTGTTCTGGACGGGGTCTGCCGCATCGGCGCGGCCGATCCGGCGGCCATGAAGCGGCTGAGCCAACATTGCGTCAAATGGGTCAACTTTCCGCTGCCCGCATCCGGGGGGCTGATGGCCCGCGTCGGTTCTTTCCTGCGCGTCACCCCGGTTGTTTTTCCCCAGGACGGCCTGCTATACACCTCCATCCTCAGGAAGTGGGGCACGGGGGGCATGAACCAGATATCCATAGAAATGGGGGATGCGCCGGTGAAAAACTGGGAAGGATCCAACCGGGATTTCCCCATCGCCAAATCCAAAACGATCAATCCCGATCTCATCAAAAATACGGAGATTGTAAAATATCATTGTTACTCCTGCCCCCTGGGCTGCGGCGGCATCTGCGCCACGAAGGGAAAGTATGCCCACACCCACAAACCCGAATATGAAAGCATTCTGGCGCTGGGCGGTTTGTGCATGAACGAGGATCTGGACAGTATTTTTTACTTAAACGAACTGCTCAACCGGGCGGGCATGGATACCATCTCGGCAGGCGCGACGGCGGCCTTTGCCATTGAATGCTTTGAGAAGGGCATCCTCACCAAAGACGATACCGGTGGCCTGGAACTGACCTGGGGCAATACGGAAGCGATCGTCGCCCTCATCAAACAAATGATTCGCCGGGAGGGCATCGGCGATCTTCTGGCCGACGGGACCAAAGTTGCCGCCCAAAAGATCGGGAAAGGGACCATCGAATTCGCCATCCAGGCCGGAGGACAGGAACCGGCCATGCATGATGGCCGCAATGACCCAGGCTTCAACGTTCACTACAGCCTGGAGCCGTCGCCGGGCCGGCATACCCTCGGCGCCCATCTGTATTATGAAATGTTTCAACTCTGGAAACGCGTCAAGGGCCTGCCCAAACCCAAGCCTCTGTTTACGAAAGGAAGCAAGTACAAAATCGATAAGGAAAAGGCTCAGGTTGCCGCCGCGTGCAGCAAGTTCATGAGTCTGGCCAACGGCGCCGGAATGTGCATGTTCGGACTTTTTGTCGGGATAAAAAGGGTTCCGACTTTTGACTGGCTCAACGCCGCGGCAGGCTGGCAGCTTTCGCCCGAAGACTACATGACGATCGGCGAACGAATTCAGACCCTGAAGCAGGCGTTCAACGTCAAACAAGGCGTTGAACCGAAAGACAACTTCATGAGCAGCCGCGCCCTGGGTAAGATTCCCCAGACGGAAGGGGCCAATAAGGGACGGGTTGTGGACGTGGAAAAACTCGCACCCGATTACTGGGATCAGTTCGGATGGGACACGGCCACCGGCAAGCCCAAGGACGAAACTTTGCGCAAGCTGAAAATCAAATAAAAGGAAAAAGACATGCCCTACACCATCACGGAAAAATGCAATGGCTGCGGCGCTTGTGCGCGTCTCTGCCCGGCTGCCGCCATTTCGGGTGAAAAAAAGAAACCCCATACGATCAACGCGCGTTTATGCATCGACTGTGGCGCCTGCGGCAGGACCTGCCCTCAGGCCGCGGTTCTGGATGAAGGCGGCAAAACGTGCGCCATGATCAAACGATCCGAGTGGCTTAAACCGCAAGTCGTCTTGGAAACCTGCATCGCCTGCAATATTTGTATCGATGCCTGCCCGGTGGGATGTCTCGCCATGTCGGAGCGACCCCGGCACAAAGGGGTGGATGCCTACCCTCTTCTTACAGACCCCAAAGCCTGCATTGGCTGCGGGTTTTGCTCTCAGACCTGCCCGGTGGATGCCATTGCCATGCAAAAACCCGTCAAACCCCAGAAGGCACAGACGGCTTGAAGGCTCATGCGCGCCGGAAATACCTCAGAGCATATTTCCTTCCGAAATGATGGGTTTTCCAGCTTTGCATTTCGTACACTCCTTAAACATGAAAGATAATTAAAACGGCGGAATTTTAACCTGATCTGTGGTAAAGGCACGGGAAGCAAGACATTTCCGGTTTATGAACCTTTTTACGAAAGGCAGGTAAATCAGATTTCAAAAAGGAGCAGTGAACAATGGAGGGTAAAGAAAAAGAAAAGGGGGAAGGTCCAAGAAGGATTATGGTTAACTCCCGCGAGGAGCTGATTGAGGCTCTGATAGAAATCAATAAAACACTCAAAGTAAAAAGCGAGAGCCCTCAGCAAATAAGAAAGGACAACGGTAAAGAGGGAAGAAATGGTCATTTTTACAAAGTTGTGAAAGCAGACAAAACAGACAAATAAAGGTTTTTAATGATCTCAAAACGCGCATCGGAATTTACGTCCTTCATCGTCATGGACGTCATGGCGAAGGCCGAAGAGCTGGAACGAAAAGGCGAACACATCATTCACATGGAAGTGGGCGAGCCGGATTTCCCCACGCCCCAGGTCATCTCGGATGCCGCCATTGAGGCGCTGCAAGACAACAAAACACGGTACACGCACGCGTTGGGGCTTTTAGAGCTGCGCCAGGCGATTTGCGATTACTACCGAACGGAATACGGCGTGTCGATTACGCCTGATCAGGTGCTGGTTTCCACCGGGACGTCGCCTTTACTGCTGTTTGCGATGCTCGCCATTTTGGATGCAGGCGATGAAGTGATTCTTTCCAATCCCCGCTATCCCTGTTATCAGAATTTCATTTTGGCGGCGGGCGGCAAGCTTAAGGAAATCCGAACCTACCCCGAAGAGGGGTTTCAATACCGCCACCGGGATATCGCCCGGGAATTAACACCTGCAACCAAAGCCATTCTCATCAATTCGCCGTGCAACCCGACCGGCATCGTCATGACGCCCGGTCAGCTTCAAGACATTGCAGGATTTGATGGACAGTATATTATTTCCGATGAAATTTACCACGGCCTGGTCTATCAGGGAAAAGCCCATTCCATTCTGGAATTTACCGACCACGCGTTTGTCATCAACGGCTTTTCCAAACTTTACGCCATGACCGGCTGGCGTCTGGGGTATCTCATTTTCCCCAAAAAGTTCAGCGCCGTCATGCAGCGCATCCATCAGAACTTCATGATTTCCGCGAGCGGCTTCATCCAGTGGGCGGGCATTGCCGCGCTCACAAAAGCAAAGGCCGATGTCGAGCGCATGATTGCAACCTATGATGAGCGCCGCCGCTACATGCTTGCGCGCCTGACCGACATGGGTTTCACCATTCACGTCGAGCCCACGGGTGCGTTTTACGTCTTTGCCGACGGCCGTAAATTTTTTACGGATTCCTACAAAGAGGCGTTTAAGATCACCGAGGAGGCCAAAGTCGGCGTCACGCCCGGCATCGACTTCGGCTCGGGCGGCGAAGGCTTTTTGCGCTTCTCTTACGCGACGTCGCTGGAAAATATCAAAGAAGGCCTGGACCGGCTGGAGCGGTATTTGCAACGATACAGGTAGTAGTGGGTCGGGGCGTGGGAAAAAGAGATTAAAATAACCGACCTTGCTTTTCACCTTGTGAATCACCGGCCTTCGCTCTATTAATCATTTGTAAAACGTCATCGTTGGCTCGAACAGGAACAATATCAATGTTTGGATGTGCATTAACAAACACCCTAAATACTTCATCTGCAAATGCTTGCCCGATTGATTCTACCTCGGTAAAATCAAACAACACGGTCTTGAATTTCTCAATTCTATCTAATAATCTTTTGGCCTGAGAGCGAGAAACCAGCTTTTCATTTCCATATTGAGCTAATCTAACGGGTACGACTGTTTTTGTGAAACCATAATCATCCGAAAATTTATCAAAGATCTCTTTTGTTTTTCGCGAAGTGCTGTTTTTTAATTTCAGAGATACCCACGTTCCGGCCCTGTTTTCTCTGGTTTGTAATATCCAATCTTCATCTTCTCCATTGGTATGTGACAAAAATACTTCACCAGAAAGGATATAAAATTCATCAGCCATGCGTAATGTAAAAAATATGCCCTCACCAGAATGTCTTTTGGGGTCTGTAGTTAATTTTCCCTTTGTTAATTCAACAACTGCGTGACGCTCATCGAGGAGGCTCATGGCATTCTTGATTTTATGAAATATACCAACCCCATAATCAACAATATCCATCTGTGTTGTTTGGGCAGTTTTCCTGATTTTAATCAGGACGGTATCACTTTCAGAATGGTCAACAACATTATTAAACATCTCGGTAAAACAATAATGCCAAATACCTAATGCGTTATCTGGCAATTTTCCTATTTGCGGCGTTATTATTTCTCTCCATACAACATCTTCTTCGGAGTGATCATGGATGGAAAATGTTTCAGACCATTCTTCTTGGGCACAAAGTTCATATTGACCATGTTCGGTATGAATTAAAATATTTTGTTCAGTAAGTTGTTTAATATGTCTGTGAACGGCTTGACGAGTGATACCAAATTTTTGGGAAATATTTGATATTAATTCCTTTTGATTATTCTCAATGCTTTCGAGAATAAATTCCCTAATTAATTCAGTTTTTTTTCTTAATCGCACCATATTGACAACCTTCTCATAAGAAAATGTAAACATTATGATGATTCGTTGTAAACATTAAGCGATATAATTGTCAATAATTAATTATGCAGAGGTGTGGATCTTAAACTGACCTACTACCGGCGG
>CAZGDK010000173.1:0-4904 GCA_964525155.1 uncultured Smithella sp.
GATCCAGGCTCCACAGCGGCGGGGGGATGCTGGCAAAATTGAAATCCGAGGCGCCGTGAAAATATTCCGGCGAGCCGTATAAAACGATCAGTTTTGCTGATTCATATTCAAAGGGAATATCTGCATGGCGGGGGAAATAACCTTTGGAATACTTGACGACCGTATCGAAATGAATCTGCTCATCGACGTTATTAAAAAACGGAAAAGCCGCGCTGAAAAAAAATATCCGCAACATCGCCAGCGCGCAAAGAAGGCATAAGACAAGCCGCTTATGATTTTCCAGGAATGTTTGAATGCTCATATTAAAGCTCATCGGCATTTTACGGCCTACCTGGCAATGACCACAAGCGGCAGGTTTTCAAACGGACTGACGGGAATATCATCCGAGACCGATACCCGTTGCAGGGTCCGGCCGGAAGTCTGCAACGCGTGCACCGCCATATTGGACCATGTCTGCTGGTAGGCGCCTTCACTCCAGCCATAGGGCGAAAAAGGCGCGGGGGGGAGCTCGCGGGGAATCTGACCCGGAGGCAGGGCATTCAGGCGGCCCGCCACCCATACCCGATGCCCGCTTTGCAGCGTTTGGGTTATCTTGTCCAGAACGTCCTTGACGGGTTCGTTTTGCGCCATTTTGTCCTTCAACAGATCGTAGCGATGCGTGCTGTGATCGCTTAAGTCCGGCAGGGTGACCCATGCCGCGGATCCCTTGTAGTAGCGGGCAAATGAGATGCCGTAATAAAATGTCGTGACTACGATTAAATCGTTTGGACCGGCAAGCGTCTCGAGTTTGGCGGCCAGCATATCCACGTTTGTTCTGCGTACATGCGCCTCATTCCATAATCCGCTGAATACAAAAGCCGCAATCAGCAGAGATGCCGCCATTCGAATAACTCTGACGGGCGGCCTGTCGGTGCATGCGAGGTCGATGCCTTTGTCGATAATGATGGCGATGAGCGCCATCAGGGGCAGGTAGTACCAGCTCTGTGTCGGCAAGGCCAGTATCCTGATGAATGCCACATACGCGATGACGCCGATCGTCATGGTTGTAAGCAGAAATATGGACATTTCTTTTTTACGGTCTGCGCCCTCCGGAGGGGTCTTAAACAACGGCCAAGCAAGCAGGATCACGGCCGGAAGCGCCAGCACGCTCCAGGCCAGCGCAATGAATACGCCCGAAGGATCAATGGCCGAATGCAGCCTGTCTATAATCCACACAAGGCTAATATCGCCTGTGCGGATGACATTGTAGTCTTTCACGATCGAAAACGTGGGAAGATAAGGCAGGAAGGAAAGAGCCGCCAGCACGCCTGCGCCGATGGGAAATAAGAACATTTTCCAATCGCGGCGATAAAGCCCCACCGCCGCCGCCCCCAGACAGATGGCCAGTATGAGAACCGCGTTGATGTAAAGGCACTGAACGCTCAGAAGGATCAGGATCGCTGAGATCAGCATGCGCCGGGGTGTTGGATGATCCAGCGCGCGCCACATGGCTGACATCGCAAGTAAAATCAGCGCGGTCCCCAGACCATAGGCCCGCAGGGAATCCCCCGCCAGGACCGTCGGACACATGGCAAAAAGGATCAGTGACACCATTGGCAGGCGCATGCCCAGCGTTTTTGCCGTCTGCCATAGTGCGCCCAGGATGCCAAGCCCGGCGAGGAATCCCAGTGTTCTGAGGGCAAAATCCGTTTCCCCCAGACCGATCAAATGCCAGAATTTCAGAAGCAGGAACCACAGAACCGGAATGGAATCAAACGCCAGTTGAGACCACAGTTCTCCCGTTAACGGCAGGTGACTGACGTTGATCGTATTGGCTTCGTCGCGCCACAGGCCTCCCGAATGAAATAAAAGGACGACATGCGCCGCGATTAACAGGAGCAGAAACGCAGCAGCAAGCGAAAGCTCCGTCCATTGGATGACTTTGCCGAAAGATGTTTTGGCCTTGCTAATATCCGTGACTGTATTCATGTGCCGCGTCTCTTCAAAAAAAGAACAACCGGAGCAGTTTTGCTCCGGTTGTTTTGTTGCTTGATTTCCGCTTAATTTACTACTTTTGCGGGTTTTGTTATCGTCCGACCTAGTTTACGGCGGAAAGGTCAGAGGTTGAACCATTGATCAGGTTATTTACCCAATTGTACAGGTATGTGCCGCTGAGTGTCGTGGAGTAGAAGCCGTTGGCCGACAGGATCGTATGGGCTGTGCCGTTCGGCAGGTAATAGCCGAATCTGGCGTCGTTTCTTGAGTCGATGTCTTTGACGACCTTTAACAACTGTGCCTGATGTGCAGCACCGGAAATACCCTCGAAATTAGAGATGGTGCTGTCTTGCAACGTTTCAAACAAACCGTAATAGCAGTTTGTGCAGTTGGCCAGCGTGTATTCCGTGAAGTACAGTAATTGTTTGGATTGATCCGTGATGGCGCCTGCCGGGAAATTCTGCCAGGAGCCCCATCGGTTTCCAAGTTCTGCGTTATTCCCCGACTTAGCACTCGGATCGGCATTCAATCCGGGACCCGAATCATTAACCGTGTAAATCGGCTGATTGAAAACCTTGTAAGCTGAGTAAGCGTGCAGAATGGTTCCATATCCGCCGGCGCTGGAACCGGTGATAACAACCTTGTTAAAGTTGCCCTGAGCCTTGGCCCAACGCAGTGCGGTTATAGCATTGACATAACCGGCATGGTAAACGGTTTTGCTGGAAAGACCGCTGGTGTATTTCACAACTCTGTTTCCCAGGTGGATATCGCCTGTCCCGAAGGGAACAAAAACCTTCGTCCAGTTGCGGAACGGGTTTTTCGTGTTGGAGTTGTTCCAGATGCCCGCGGTGTTGCTTAAAGACAGAGACGAATAGCTGGGATTAAGCGTAATGACCGTTCCACCGGAAAGAACGGATCCGCAAGTGGAGTAGTCTTCACAGGCTCCGCCCCATTCGAAGTGGATCACGATATTGTTGACACTTCCTCTTCTGGCCATGATAAATGTCGAGGCGCCCGAACCGTCTTTGCAGGGGCTGGGCAGAGCAACTTTCGTCCAGCCGGTTGATGAAACAGATGATAGTTTGGTCATGCCGCTTACGCTGATTGTATTCGGATCTGCAATCTTACTGGTTACAACAGTGTATGGACCGAGATTTGACGACCCTGAAGAGCTTGAAGACGATGAACTTGAGCTTGAAGACGACGAACTTGATGACGATGAACTTGAACTTGATGACGATGAAATCCACCATCCTGAACTTGTGGATGAGCTTGAAGATGAACTCCACCACTGCGCATTGGCTGTCGACGCAATCATGCCCAAGGTAAACAGGCACATTGTCGTCAGGACTAAAAGTTTCCGCGTTGATTTTTTCTTCATAAAAAACCTTCCCCTTTCAAAATGTGTTTTAAAATTAGCTTTTCTTTGAAAAGCGTACACAAACAATCTGTTGTGTAATTTTGGTCATGCGACCATTAACGCAATGAAAAACAAAACAAAAACAAATCTTCTCCCCAAAACAGGGCAAGCCGATAATTTTGATGCTTCGAAATTGCTTCTTTTTATGCAGTATGCATGCCAAACGTGTATAGCATTATATGTTATTGATTTTATAAGCGAAATATTTAAGGTGTCTTCCCGCTGACAGACCCTTTGTCTCAGGTTCTCGGACATATCTGTCTCTTTGCGAGACAATGTGAGACTCGTCAAAAAATCAATGTAATTTCATTATTAAATTCAAATAGTTTGTTCTTTGGTGCGTTTGTAACTATTACTTTCCGAAGGCTGTCGGAGATGTTGGCTCCGACAGCCTTCGGGTTTGATACTTATTTAACTTATTTCTTCTTTACCACTTTCTTTGCCGCCGGTTTTTTGGAAGCCGTCTTCTTGACAACCGCTTTTTTCGGCGCTGCCTTTTTTACAACTTTTTTCGGCGCGGCTTTTTTAGCGGGAGCCTTTTTGACAACGGGCTTTTTGGCTGCCGCCTTTTTCGGCGCTGCTTTTTTCACAGCAGCTTTTTTACCTGCCGCCTTGGCGGCGGGTTTAGCCGCCGGTTTAGCCGGGGCGGTTTTCTTGACTGCCGCTTTTTTCGGCGCCGCCTTTTTTACGGGAGCCGCATTGCGCAGTGCAGCTTGAGCGGCAGCCAGTCTCGCAATGGGAACACGGAAGGGCGAGCAGCTGACGTAGTTGAGGCCGGTCAGATGGCAGAATTCGATAGAGCTGGGATCGCCGCCGTGTTCACCGCAGATGCCGACTTTCAACTTGGCATTGACGCCGCGGCCTTTTTCCACGGCCATCTGTACCAATTTGCCCACGCCGCCGCGGTCCAGCACGCGGAACGGGTCGACCGGCAGAATCTTCTTGGAGACGTAATCGGGCAGGAACTTACCCGCGTCGTCGCGGCTGTAGCCGAAAGTCATCTGTGTGAGGTCGTTGGTGCCGAAAGAGAAGAAAGCGGCTTCCTTGGCGATTTCATCGGCGGTGACGGCCGCGCGGGGCACTTCAATCATGGTGCCCACGGAATAATCGACTTTCACGCCTGTTTCCGCCATGACCTTTTCCGCCGTGGCGACGATGAGCGCTTTCTGGGAGGCCAGTTCCTTCACGGTGCCGACCAGCGGAACCATGACTTCCGGTTTGGCATCCACGCCCTCTTTCACCAGCTGGCAGGCGGCTTCAAAAATGGCGCGCGACTGCATTTCGGTGATTTCCGGATAGGTGATGCCCAGACGGCAGCCGCGATGGCCCAGCATCGGGTTGAATTCGTGCAGCGAATCCACTTTGGCTTTGACGGCTTCCACGGAGATGCCCAGTTCATCGGCCATTTCCTTCTGGCTGGCCGCTTCGTGCGGAACGAATTCATGCAGCGGCGGATCGAGCAGGCGGATGGTGACGCCGTATCCTTCCATGGCTTTGAGAATGCCGTAGA
>CAZGDK010000174.1:0-4899 GCA_964525155.1 uncultured Smithella sp.
CTTTAGTATTTTGCTTTTTGTGGTATCCATCGCTTTGTTTAATAACACCATCCGCCTCATGGTGTATAGTAAGCGATTTATTATCAAGACGATGCAGATGGTTGGTGCCACTCGCGGCTTCATCCGACGTCCCTTCTTGGTGAGGGGGTTGATGCACGGAATCATTGGCTCGGCAGTTGCCACCTTTTTAATGATGGGGTTGATTCAGATTGCCAAGAAACGAATGCCAGAATTGCTGGTTTTCACCGATATGCAAACAGTCGGATCCTTGATTGTGTTGATATTCCTGATGGGCGTTTTGCTAACCTGGTTAACTACGGTGATGGCGGTGAACAAGTATTTAACGCTCGATCGAGATTCGCTATATTATTGATATTCCATTTACCATTAACGAAATAGATGAAACGAACCAAGACAGACGATAAAAGTGGGAAGAAAGAGCCCACTCCCGGCCGTTTCGTGTTTACGAAGCTCAATTACCAGTTGCTGATTGCCGGATTGATTGTAATGCTGATCGGATTTATGATGATGATCGGTGGCGGATCGGATAATCCGGAGGTTTGGGATCCGGGAGTTTTCAGCTTCAGGAGGATTACACTGGGACCGGTCATTTTGCTGATCGGCTTTGTCATTGAGGGAGTGGCCATCATGTACCGGCCCAAGCCAAAGAAGGAGGATTAATTCCGTGGATTGGCTACAAGCTTTATTGCTCGGTTTAGTCCAGGGGCTGACGGAGTTTTTACCGGTAAGTAGTTCCGGTCATCTTGAGTTAGGTAAAGTGATTCTTGGTGTTGAAACCCAAGAAGATCTAACGTTTACGGTAGTGGTTCACGGGGCGACAGTTCTTTCTACCATCATCGTTTTTTGGCGCGAACTCTGGCGGCTTCTCCGCGGGGCTGTCCGCGTTAAACTGAATGAGGAGACCAATTACCTACTGAAAATAGGTGTATCCATGATTCCCGTTCTTTTTGTCGGAATTTTTCTAGAAGATTGGGTTGAGAGCTTTTTCAGCGGAAACCTGCTGTTTGTCGGGTCGATGCTATTGGTTACTGCCGTTTTGCTGGGGTTTGCCCACTTTTTTAAGCCCGGTAGCCAGGGTAAGCCTGTAACCTGGTTTTCGGCTTTTATCATCGGAATAGCACAAGCCGTGGCCACCCTGCCAGGGATCAGCCGCTCGGGCGCTACGATCAGTACCGCTCTTTTGCTGGGAACCGACCGTCGTGAGGCGGCACAATTCTCTTTTTTAATGGTGCTCGTCCCGATTATCGGAGCTAACTTACTTAAAATCAAAGATTTCGGCGAACAGGCTGCAGTAGCTACTGGTCAATCAACAACTGCTCTCCCCTTGATCATTGGGTTTATTGCCGCGTTCCTATCAGGTTTACTAGCCTGCTCCTGGATGATCAACTTGGTAAAAAAGGGAAAGCTCATCTGGTTTGCGGTGTACTGTCTGATCATCGGCGTCATAGCCATCATCGCCGCATAAATGCCTATGGATCAATCCACTAATTTACATTCCGCCTATCTCAATCCCGATTTTTGGACGTCGGGGCAGGTATTGTTATTCGACAAGCCACTAGGCTGGACCTCCTTTTTTCTGGTGCGGCGGGTTAGGACGTTGATTGAGCGTAACACCGGGATCAAAAAGCTCAAGGTGGGTCATGCCGGCACGTTAGATCCGCTGGCTACAGGATTAATGGTTGTTGCCACCGGACTGGCAACCAAGCGCATAGACGAGTTGCAGGCTGGGGATAAGGAGTATCTCGCTACTGTTCGAATCGGGGCTACCACCCCATGTTTTGATCTGGAGAAGCCGATCGACCAGCACTTTCCCTATGAGCATGTGGATCAGCGTATGGTGGAGGAGGTTTTGGAGCGACTAACCGGAGATATTGATCAGGTACCCCCCCTCTTTAGTGCTAAAAAGATCGAGGGTGTCAGGGCATACGAGATAGCACGATCAGGTAGTGAAAAGGTTCTAGAGCCCAAGCGGGTCAGGATTGATGAGATCCGGTTGATTAGCTTTACACCGCCGGATATCCGTCTCCGGGTGAGATGCTCACGTGGAACCTATATCCGCGCCCTGGCCAGAGATATCGGTATCAATTTGGATTCCGGGGGTCACCTAACTGAACTAAGGCGCACCCGGAGCGGAGATCTTGACGTTAGTGAGGCCTTGACGATCGAAAAATTTGAAAAAGATTTTCTACTACTGAAACAAATGGGAAACTCCTGCGTATAAAGGCAATCTGATTTAACTGTTTTGTTCATTTAAAAAAGTATAGGTGTTATTATTTAACCGACGTATGAAACTATCGAAATTCAGGTATGTCTTGCCGGAGAAATTGATCGCATTGCATCCGGCGGCTAATCGTGATGAATCGAGGCTCATGGTGCTGAACCGGAAGACTGGTATGATTGAGCACAAGGTATTCAGGGATGTGCTTGATTATTTTGATAACCAGGATGTAATGGTGTTCAATGACACTAGGGTTTTCCCTGCGAGACTTCGTGGGAACAAGGAAAAAACGGGAGCAGAAATTGAAGTGTTTTTGCTTCGGGAGCTCAACCGCGATCAGCGGTTATGGGATGTTTTAGTTGATCCGGCCAGGAAGATTCGTATTGGAAACAAGCTGTACTTTGGTGAGAATGACATGTTGGTTGCCGAGGTGATTGACAACACTACATCGCGTGGACGGACGTTACGTTTTCTGTATGATGGTCCGTACGAAGAATTCAAGAAGACCCTCTATGAATTAGGGGAGACTCCACTTCCCAAGTTTATTAAGCGTGAGGCGGTGCCTGAGGATCGGGAGCGTTATCAGACCATTTTTGCCAAGAATGAGGGAGCTGTTGCTGCTCCGACTGCCGGGATGCATTTCAGTCGCGAATTAATGAAAAGGCTGGAAATCAAAGGAATAGACTTCTCCTTTGTCACCTTGCACGTTGGTTTGGGGAATTTCCGATCGGTTGATGTAGAGGACCTAACCAAGCACAAGATGGATTCAGAACAGATTATCATATCTGAAGAAGCGGCCAACAAGGTAAACACCGCCAAAAGTCTCCGCAAGCATGTCTGTGCTGTGGGAACTACCACGATGCGGACTCTGGAGAGTTCAGTGTCAACAGATGGTTTGCTAAAACCTTATGAAGGATGGACTAACAAATTCATTTTTCCGCCCTATGAATTCAGTGTAGCGGATTCCATGATCTCCAACTTTCATCTGCCGTTGAGTACTTTATTGATGATGGTATCCGCCTTTGCCGGTTTCGACCGGATTATGGAGGCTTATCAAGTGGCCATCAAAGAAAAGTATCGGTTTGGTACCTATGGAGATGCGATGTTGATTATCTAATCAGCGGGGTCAGGTATAGTTTGAGTGGTGGTGGGGATCGATCTCTTCGCGGTATTTTTGCACCACACTTTTAAAATCTTCCCAGACATCCTTTTTGAGGTCAGGATTTCGTAGCAGTGCTGATGGATGGTATGTGGGTATTACCTGAATCCCGTTCCAGGTGATCCATTTTCCCCTCATTTTTGTGATTCGTCCTTCTGGATCGATCAGAGCTTTCAGGGCGGTACTTCCCAGTAGGACAATAATTCCTGGCTGGATCAATTCGATTTGCCTCATGAGGAAAGGGAGGCAGGCGGCGCGCTCTTCGGGATTGGGTTCACGATTGCCAGGTGGTCTGCATTTGACGATATTGGTAATGTAAACATTCTCCTCTTTCGAAAAGCCCGCCGCCGCCAGGATCTTGTCGAGCAGCTGGCCGGATTTCCCGACAAACGGCACGCCTTGCCTGTCCTCTTCCTCTCCCGGCCCCTCACCGATGAGCATCAGCTCAGAGAATGGGTTTCCTCCGCCCAGAACAGCTTGTGTCCGCTTCAGATAAAGCTCGCACCGCGTACATTCTTGAACTTCCCGATCCATCTGGCTGAGTTGCTCCTCGATCATGCCGGTTGATATTCAGTGATTAACGATTATTGGTTAAAGGCAACACCCACTGATTGTCTTTGCTGGTAACGCGAACAAAATAGAGACCGCGGCCAACATTTCCGAGGGTGAAATTGCTTAAGGTTTCCGGGGTTTCAACCCTGATCACCCGCTGCTGAATCATTCTTCCGGTGGCATCCAGGATGTCAACCTGAACTTCCTGCCCCTGTAATCCTTTTAGATTCACATTGAACTCACCATTCGTCGGGTTTGGATAAACGGTAACCTGTCCTTCAATCTTGGTATTATCAATACCGCTGACATCCGGTCCGATGTAAAAGTCATCGATGGCTGCACCATATCCCAGCGTACCCATGTCACTGTAATAAAAAGCAAACTCAATATCGGGAATCAGCAGATCGGACGGGATTGTGAATGTGAAATTCCTCCAGGTCCACGGAGTCCGGCTCGTTGCTTCCAGCTCAATCAGATTCGTCCAGACGGGGTTTTCAACCGTGCGATAAACCAAATAGAGCTTATCAATCCGCTGATACTGGCTAAAAGCGTACTTGCAAGAAATGATGGGCTCAGCAAGATCAGTCAGATCCATAGTCGGCAAAATAGCATAGTCGGTTGCTCGTTTCTCAACCTGGCTAGCCACTTCGGAGTTGATGGCGATGAACTTGGAGTCACCAAGCTGCGTCATGTTAAAGTCGGCTCCGGTACCCCATTGCCATCCTGAAGGATCTTTTTTCAACAGCCATCCGTGGGTCTCTTCTTCAAAGTCTTCCCGGTACGGGAATGTGACATCGATTGGAGTGCGTGCTACCACCCGGTTGGTCGGAGTGGAAACGCCGTCGTCGTACACTGCTTCAACCCAGTAAGCGTAAGAGAGCCCATTAGCAACTTCATCGGTAAAGTAGTTGATCGTGGAAGTCTGATACAAAGCGTCATCGCTGTAGAG
>CAZGDK010000175.1:0-4854 GCA_964525155.1 uncultured Smithella sp.
CTTGACTTCATGAGCCGGTTTATTTATCTTGCATACTAAATAATGAAGCCGGTGGTTTTCATGCTCAGTTACCAGGACGTCATTTTATTTATCTTAAGCAAGGCCTATCAAAAGGTTTACGCCACGTTTAAATCCAAAACCCAGAGTTACGGCATGACACCCATGCAGGCGCTGGTTTTGCACGCGCTTTACGAAGAAGAAGGGCTATCCGCCGGAGAACTGGGCAAGCGCCTGGCGCTCGACAGCGCCACCCTGTCCGGCGTTTTGGACCGCATGGCGGACGGCGGCTGGATCATCAAAACCCCGGCCAAAGACGACCGGCGGGTGCTGAGCATTCAACTCACAGACAAAGCGCATTCGTACCGCGAGCAGTTCCTGGCTGGCACGGAAGCCTTAAACCTTGATATTCTTTCACAATTCAGCGTGGAAGAAAGGCTGCTGCTGATCCGGTTGCTTAAAGATCTGCGCAAGTAACGAAAGGAAAATATTCGTTAGCATACAAAATGACATGGACGCCTTGGGAGGTCAAAAATGTCAGACAGTCCGAAAAAATCAGGAAGTCACCACAAAACCGGCTACCCGGCCACGGATTATGAGCGGATCTTTCATCCCCGCGTCATTGCCGTGCTTGGCGTTTCCACGGAAGACGGCTTTGGTTTCGGGGCCGGCATGTTTCGCGCCATCACCATGATGGGTTTTGAAGGCAAAATTTATCCCGTGAATCCCAGGGGCGGCACATTTGCCGGTCAGGAGATTTACAAGATGGTGGAAGATATTCCCGAGCCGGTGGACTTTGCTGTCATCGCCGTAGCCGCAAGATACGTTCCGGCGGCGCTGGAGGCCTGCCGCGCAATCGGCGTGGCAGGCGCGGAGATTCTCTCATCAGGATTCAGCGAACTGGGAACGGACGAAGGGCGGGACCTGGAGCGGCAGATTTCGGCCATCGCAGCCCGTGGCATTCGCGTGGTGGGGCCCAACTGCTTCGGGATCTACTGCCCCAAAAGCGGGCTCACGATGCTGCCGGGCCCGGACCTCTCCCGCGAGAGCGGGCCCGTGGCCTTTGTCGCGCAAAGCGGCGGCATGGCGATTGACTTTGCGCATGCAGGAAATTGGATGGGCGTCCGGTTCAGCAAAATGGTGAGCTTCGGCAACGGTGCGGACCTGCGCGAAGCGGAACTGCTTCACTACTTCGCCTCCGATCCGGAAACAAAGGTCATTTCGATGTACATTGAAGGCATCAAGGACGGCGACGCTTTTTTCCGCGAGCTGCAAGCCGCCGCCTCGAAAAAACCCGTGATTATCTACAAGGGAGGCCTCTCCGCCGCCGGCGCGCGGTCGGTGGCCAGCCATACCGCATCGATGGGCGGCAGCCTTGTGATCTGGCAGTCCATTCTTAAGCAGGCCGGCGCGATTCAAGTGCATGACTCGGAAGAGCTGGCCCAGACCAATCTGGCCTTTGCGCTGCTTCCGCCCAAATCATTTAAAAACATTTCCGTCGTGGGCGGCGGAGGCGCGATCGGCGTGACCGCCTGCGACATGGCGGAGCGCTATGGCATCGAAATCCCGCCACTGCCTGCCGATCTCCGGGCGCGCATTGAAAGTGTTTTGCCCCGGCCCGGCTCCAGCGCGATCAATCCGATTGACGTGGCCAATCCGTTTGTCGCGCCGCAGGCGCTCAAGGAGGTAATGCTTGCCGCCGCGCAGGACGAACGCA
Source organism: uncultured Smithella sp. (assembly GCA_964525155.1). Taxonomy (GTDB): domain Bacteria; phylum Desulfobacterota; class Syntrophia; order Syntrophales; family Smithellaceae; genus UBA8904. The sequence goes on from CAZGDK010000175.1 coordinate 1,715, forward strand.
TCGAGTTGCAGATTCTGGTGTCGCTCCTATTCCATTATAAAACGATTGCCCGGTTGCTTCATCAGCCGGTTGCGGATGTCGCACCGTTTCGGGAACTGGCGCAGGCCGTCCGCGATGTTGTTACGCAAACCGGCAAGCCGGTGATTGCGGTTCTGCCCAGCGCCAAACGAGGGGTGGAAAGCGCCGATGTCGTCGAAATGATCGCTCTAACGCGTCAGGAGTACGTCAATTACGGCATCCCCGTTTTTGATGAAATGCATGACGCCATTCGGGCCATCGCCCATGTAAACACCTATTATAAAAGGAGGGGAAAATGAAAAAAGACAAAGCCGCAAAAATAATTGAAAGCGCCGTCCGCAAGGGCCGCAAAACGCTTACGGAATACGAATCCAAACAAATTCTCGCCGCCTATGACATTCCGATCACCAAAGAGATTCTCGTCAAAGACAAAGACCAGTTGGAAAAAGGCATTGCAAAAATCGGCTTCCCGCAGGTCTTGAAAAGCTGCTCGGCCGATATCGCCCACAAGACGGAAAAAGGCCTGATCCATGTGGACATCCGCAACGCCACCGAAGCGAAAAAAGCGTATCGCAGCATCCTGGAAGGGATGAAAGGGTTTGACGGCGCGGTGTTGATGCAGGAGATGATCTCCGGACGGCGCGAACTGGTCATCGGCATGACGCGCGATCCGCAATTCGGCCCCTGCGTGATGTTCGGCCTGGGCGGCATTTTTACGGAAATCCTGCGTGACGTCGTCTTCCGGCGCGCACCGCTTACAGAGCGCGACACCTTGGAAATGATGGAGGAAATCAAAGGGCGTAAGATCCTCGACGCCGTGCGCGGCATGCCCGCCGCCGACACCGCAACACTCACACAAATGCTGATTTCCATAGGCCAAATCGGCCTGGATTTTGACGACATCATGGAAATCGACCTCAATCCGGTAATTCTTGCGGGAAGCAAACCGGTTGTGGTAGATGCGCTCATGATTTTAAAGGACAAAGGAGTTTAAATACAGCCATGATATTTGATAAAAAAGCCGTCGCGGAATTTCGGCGGCCTTTCGAAGAAAAAGGCGGAGACATTTTCATCGCCCTCGGCATTGAGCCGGTGGAAATCGTTGAGGGCCGGGCCGTCATGAAAATGCCGTTTATGCCCAACACCAGTCAGCTCACAGGCGTGTTCGCAGCGGGCGCGTTGATGTCGCTTGCCGATATCACGGCCACGGCGGCCTGCGGAAAAATCAATGGAGCGTTTCCCTTTTCCGTGCAGGTGAGCGCCAATCTGCTGCAAAACACCAACACCGGGGATGCAACAGCGGAAGCCAAGGTGGTGCATGCGGGGCGCACCATGAAGGTCGTCGAAACCGTTGTCCGCGACGACAAGGAACGCGTGCTGGTGCGCATGAACACGACACATCTGGTGGTGGCGCTGCCGAAAGGAGGCGAGCCCATCACGGCGAAACTGGCCCATGTTCCCGATGCCAAAGGTCAAAAACACCCCCATAATACGGACGTCGCAAACAGGTAAAAAAATGGAATGCAAAAAAGACAGCAACCTGAAGGCATGCAACTGCACCTACGAACCGTGCAGCCGCAAGGGCGTCTGCTGCGACTGCGTGACCTACCATGTCCAAAAAAGGCAATTGCCGGCCTGCTTTTTCCCGGCTGACGCCGAAAAAACCTTCAACCGGTCTTTCGAGCATTTCGCCGAGCTGGTGGTCAAAAAGCGCGTCTAGGCAGACGGGAATAATGCCCCCCCCCACACGATCAGTAATACAGCGTTATGTCGCAGGGTTTATGTCTTTTCATATCCCTTCGAACAGGCAGCATGAAATCGCTTCGCTCCCGATTGACAAAATCCTGTAATCATGAAAGAGGGGAAAACAAATTTGAGACGACAAGACGTCATGGGAGGTAGAAAAATCAGCATGGAAAGTTTAAAAGACCTGCAGTTGCGTTATGAAGCGCTCAAAGGCCTTGGTTTAAAACTGAATATTGAACGCGGTCAGCCGTCAGACGAAAATTTCAACCTGTCCAACACCATGCTGACGATCGTTACGGAAAAAGATATCATAACGCAAAGCGGCTTCGATATTCGCAATTATCCCGGCGGTATTCTGGGGCTGCCGGAAGCACGGGAGCTTTTCGCACCCGTTTTGGGGGCCAAACCCGAAGAAATGCTGGTGGGAAACAACGCCAGTCTGCTTTTGTTGTCCAAAGTCCTGATGTGGGCGATGCTGCGCGGCCTTTTGGGAAGCCCAGCCCCCTGGTGCAAAACCGATAAACCCAAAATGATTGTCACCGTGCCCGGCTATGACAGGCATTTCACGCTGCTTCATGAACTGGGGTTTGAAATGGTCCCGGTGCAAATCACCAAAAATGGCCCGGATATGGATGCCGTGGAGAAAGCGGCGTCGGACCCGTCCGTCAAGGGCATTCTTTTTGTGCCGACCTATTCCAATCCCACAGGCGATACCGCCTCCGATGCAACCGTAACACGGCTGGCCTCAATGAAGACGGGCGCGACCGACTTCACCATTTTTGCCGACGACGCTTATCTGGTTCATCACCTGGTGGATAACCCCGTCAAGCCGAAAAACCTGCTGCGCGCGTGTGAAGAAGCGGGCCATCCCAACCGGGTGTTCCTGTTCAGCTCAACTTCCAAAACGACGTTTGCCAGCGGAGGACTGGGCTTCATGGCCACAAGCGTCGCCAACCTGGCCTATATCGCCAAACTCTTCGGCACGATGTTTATCGGCCCCAACAAGGCCGAGCAGCTGCGCCATGTCAAATTCCTCAACGCTTATCCGGGCGGCATTGCCGGCCTCATGAAGGAACATTCCAAACTGCTCAAACCCAAATTCGACGCCACGCAAAACGTGCTGGAAAAAGAACTGTGGGGAACGGGGCTGGCAAGCTGGAGCAAACCCGAGGGCGGCTATTTTATCAGCCTCGACACCACCAAACCCGTTGCCAAACGCGCGGTGGCCCTGTGCAAGGAAGCCGGCGTCGCGATCACGCCGGCGGGCGCGACCTACCCTTTCGGCCGCGACCCCAAAGACGCCAACATCCGTATTTCTCCCACCCGGCCGCCGGTTGCGGAGCTGGAAAAAGCCATCGAAGTGCTGGCGGTCTGCA
>CAZGDK010000176.1:0-4846 GCA_964525155.1 uncultured Smithella sp.
CCCGCGAAGGCGGGGAACCAGTTCAATTTAAACTGGATTCCCGCCTTCGCGGGAATGACGCTGACAGGGATTTTGCAAAGCTCTCCGCCTGGCTTTTTCTAGTAATACTGAACGGACGGGCTGTCAATGAAGAAAATCGGCGATTTACTCGACCGTCGCATTTTGCCGCAATATCCTGCGCAGCAGCTTTCCCGCAGGGTCGCGGGGAATTGTGTCGCGGATGAGAACAGCTTTGGGCACACGATAATCCGGCAGGTTGGCCTTGCAGAATTTCAAAAGCTCCTCGCGGTTTGCCTCCATGCCGTCTTTTAAAGCTACAACCGCGACAATGGCCTGCCCCTTGAGCCGGTCGGCCACGCCCACCACCGCTGCATCCCGGATTTTGGAATGCCTTTTGAGAACGTCTTCAATCTGGCCGGGGTAGACGTTGAACCCCTTGGAGAGAATCATGTCGTCCTTGCGGTCCACAATATAAAAAAAGCCGTTTTCATCGATGCGCGCCAGATCGCGCGTGTAAAACCAGCCGTCTTTGAGCTGCGCGGCTGTCAGCTCTTCATTGTTCCAGTACCCCCGCATGATTTGCGGGCCTTTCACCGCGAGTTCGCCGATTTCTCCGGGCGGGCATTCTTTTTGTCCCGTTTCGATGTCCACGATTTTTGCATCCGTGTCCGGAAGCGGAATGCCGATCGACCCTGCCGGCGCGCCAGTTGGATAAGGCGTCATGTGGGTGGCCGACGATGCTTCGGACAGGCCGTAGGCTTCCATCATTTTCCGGCCGGTAATTTTTTCAAAACGCTGATGCAGTATTTCCGGCAGCGGAGCGCCGCCGCTGGTGCCGACGAGCACGGAGGATAACTGGTTGCGAACCGTGTCGCCGGCTTGAGACAAAAGGGCGTTCCAGAGGCTGGGTACGGCGGGAACGGAAACGGGCCGGTAGGTTTCCAGCATTTTGGTGAGCGACAGAATATCCATCGCGTCCATCCGGGGCAGCAAAAGCATCCGGTACCCTTTTTTGACAGACACAATCATGCAGGCCAGCATGCCGAAGACATGAAAAAACGGGATCACGCACAGCACCGCAGCGTTGCCGGCGTCGGAAATGTCCATCCAGGCATCCGACTGGCAGGCGCTGGCCACCAGATTCGCATGCGTGAGCGTCGCCGCCTTGGGCGCGCCCGTCGAACCGCTCGTGTATTGCAAAACCGCCACGTCATGAGGCGAGACGATTACATCCGGAGCGGGCGCGCTTTCCACGGCGGCCATCAAATCCAGATAAACCAGCGGCTCGGGAAGATGTTCGTCGCGCGGCAATTTTTTTTCCAGACCGAACACGGAATGCAGGATGACGGTTTTCACGGAGGTCCGGGAGATGACGCTGTAAAGATTTTCGGCGAACAAATCGAGCGTGATAATCAGGCGCGCCCCGGCATTGTTCAGGCACGCGGCCAGTTCATCGCCGGTGACCCCCACGCTTAAGTTGGCAACGACCGCGCCCAGTTTCATGAGGGCAAAAAATGAAATGACGTAGGTGGGAGAATTGATCAGTATCAAGGCGACGCGGTCGCCTTTCCGGACGCCTTGCTGTTGCAGAATCCGGGCAAAGCGGTGGACCTTGTCCGCAAGTTCGGCATACGTCGTGTGCTGATCGTTAAACGTCAGGGCAATGGCGTCCGGCTGCTGGATTGCCGTATGGTCCAAAAAGGCATGCAGGGGCTGTGGCGGATAGTGCAGCGTGCGGGGGACATGCGGCGCGTAATGTTTCAGCCAGGGGCGTTCCATCTGGACTCCTCTTTGAACCTGTAGTGTGAAGCGATGCCACGATGTCTTGTCCATGAATCGGTCGTATCAATAATATTGAAAGAGACGCGGTGTCAATGAAGATTATTCGGATAAAAAAGCCTCCCCGGAGCATTATGCTCACGGGGAGGCGCGTTATTTGGACAGATCATGTCGGCGGTAATTGAATTTACCGGATCAGGTCACAATGACCTTGAACAGATCGATCACCGGATTGGTGAAGAGCGCCATCAGGACCGTATACAGGGCGAAAACGCCGACGGCTTCCGTCGTGTACATTTTAGTGAATCTGCGTTTCAACTGAATCAGAAGCAGGCCGCCGATGATCAGGAGGCCCAGCTGGAAGTACGGGAACGCCGCCGCTCCCACCGCTTTGTATTCGGCAAAGCCGAAGGTTGCCGTTAAAAGAACCACTGTCGCCGCCACCGTGATTGTTCCTAATGTCTTTTTCATGATCTGTTACCTCCTTCAAGGTCGTTTATTTGCCTTTATGCTAATGAAATTTACGTGCCAGATTTTCACAAGGCGAAGGTTGTTATTATAAGTATTTGATTTATTTTATGAATATATGATTGCTGGTGCTTTCGGTATGAAGTCATTGACGCTGATTTTGATGGCGGATTGAACGAATCATTGAAACGGGCCGTTTAAATGTTGAAATTTTTTTAAGCCGGTGACTCAAAACGGCAGCTTCGGGAATAAAAAGAGGATGATGCGGCGCTTTACAATAATTTACAATATGTAGTGCTCTGGAGATTGACAGTGTCTATATGTAGTGGTATCATGCCGCCCAATCATGGATGATTATGGTTGGAAGATTGACCATAAGCACTCCGTTTCTCAATGCGGATGTTGCAATCTTCAGCGCCTCTGACCACTGAAATGGTGTGGAAAAAGCGGGATAAGGGCGGTCAAAAGTCAACCATTCAACAAATTTTTTAGCCAGGGGCGGATTTTCACCTTAGATCCGCCCTTTTTTAATTTTCTTCAACGGCATATTGTTCTTTAGAATATCTGCGTTTGAATAGGATTAAGTTCTGGTTCACACTGCGAGTTACGGAAGCAAGAGTGGATAAGAACGTTCATTAAATAAACCCAGACGAAACTAAAATAGGCTTGATTTTCTCCATTAAGTACAATATTGTGATACTTACTGGAGATAATATGTTTAAAAATCATTGGACCATCATGCACGACTTGAGCGGTTACGCATCGCCCAAGGCCCGCCTGACCCGGATGATCAAGTCAGGCGAGGTGATTCAGGTGCGGCGGGGCGTCTTTTTGGACGCTTCCGAGAAAACCGGTTATTCGCTCAAGAGCCTCGCCACCATCATTTACGGGCCGTCCTACATCTCCTTTGAATATGCGCTGGCCCATTACGGGCTGATTCCGGAGCGGGTTCAAGCCGTCACCTGCGCAGCTTACGGCAAAAACAAAAATCGCCGCTTTTCCACCCCACTGGGCGATTTTTACTATTATTATCTGCCGGCGGCGGTCTTCCCTTACGGCGTTGTACTGGGTTCCGAAAATGAGCAGAGTTACCTGATTGCCACGCCGGAAAAGGCGCTTTGCGATACGCTTTACAAAACACGCGGCGTCGGCAGTTCCAAAGCGCTTCAGGCGCTTCTTTTTGAGGATTGGCGCATGGAACGCGAAGCCGTGCTTTCTATGGATCGGGAAACCCTCATTTTTCTTGCGCCGCTTTACCGAAAACAAATAGTCCGATTGCTTTTAAAATGGCTGGAAGGAGAGATCAACCATGCATAGCGCCATTGCCGACATGCTCAAGGCGTATGATTTGCGAACAGCGGACGACTATCGTCATGCGCTCAATGAAATCGTTCAGGAGATTGCTCTTCTGGGGCTTTATCGCGGCGGTTTTTTTGCGAAAGCCGCTTTTTACGGGGGTACGGCGCTGCGCATCTTTTACAGTATGGAACGTTTTTCCGAAGACCTGGATTTTTCATTGTTAAAAGTTGATGAGAAATTCGATCTTTCGTCTTTTACACAGGTTGTCCAAAATGAGTTGGGAGCCTACGGTCTAGAAATGACGGTTCAAGAGAAAATCAAACAAAATGACTCTCCCGTCAGATCGGCATTTATCAAAGGCGGCACCCAAATTCATATGATGAGTATCGAGTCCATAACACCGCCGGTGACTGGTGTTCATCCTCATGAGCAATTACGCATCAAACTGGAAGTGGATACCCAGCCGCCCGAAGGCGCCGCGTTCGAGATGAAATATCAATTGCGTCCGGTGCCTTATGTGGTGCGTCTCTATTCGCCTTCGTCTCTTTTTGCGGGGAAAATTCATGCGCTGCTTTGCCGGTCGTGGAAAACACGCGTTAAGGGGCGTGATTTTTGTGACTATGTCTGGTTTTTATCCCGCGCCATTCCGGTGAATCTGAATCATCTGGCGGCGCGGATGCAACAGACCGGACACCTTTCGTCCGATGCCGGTCTGACGGAAAGTGATTTGAAAAGCCGCTTACACAATCGGTTTGCAGCAGTCGATTTTATGCAGGCGAAAAAAGACATTCTGCCGTTTATTAAGAATCCCGATGCGGTGGAGCTCTGGTCAGCCGATTTCTTCACAATCATCACGAACAACCAATTAAGATTCGAAAAAACATCTTAGTCGATTCGGTGTCTTCAGTTGTCTTTCCGGCGCAGGCTGGGAAGCGGTTTTATTAATACCTGGATTCCGGCTTCCGAGACTGTGTCGCAATAGAAAAAAGAACCATAAAAGCTGTCATACCGGCGAAAGCCGGTATCCAGAACTTACTGAAAATACTGGATTCCGTATCGCGCTTCGCTTGTACGGAATGACGAAATTGTGATTGCGACACAGCCTCTCCGCCGGAATGACGGAGTCTGGAGAAATTATGAGACGCTTGATATGAAGCCGATTCTATTTCTTCAACATAATCCGCGAATCCACCACCGTGCAGGTTTCGGCCGTGCACATGACCGGGTTTAAGTCGACCGATTCGACGACGTCCTGCAAATCCATCATGAGCTTCGAGAATTTCAGCAGCGTCTTTTTGAG
>CAZGDK010000177.1:0-2786 GCA_964525155.1 uncultured Smithella sp.
AACCGTTTAACGTATGAACAAATTCCACTTTGCCGTTGTCCTTGCGGCGGTAGCGAATGGCGGCTCGCCTGGCCTGGAAATCTTCGAAGTTGCTGCACGACGAAATTTCGCGGTACGTATTCTGTCCGGGAAGCCAGGCTTCGACGTCGTAGGTTTTGGCTGATGAAAATCCCAGATCGGCCGTGCACAGGCAAACGGTCCTGTACGGGATATTCAGGCGCTTGAGAACTTCTTCGGCGTTGGCCGTCAGTTTTTCCAGCTCATCGTAAGAGGATTCCGGTTTGCTGAATTTGACCATTTCCACCTTATTGAACTGGTGCTGGCGGATCAATCCGCGTGTGTCTTTCCCGTAGGAGCCTGCTTCCGCCCGGAAACAGGGGGAATAGGCCACAAAGCAGATCGGCAGTTTGTCTTCTTCCAGGATTTCGTCGCGGTAAATATTGGTCACCGGGACTTCCGCCGTGGGGATCATGTAGTATTCCATTCCTTCAATCTTGAAAAGATCTTCCTTGAACTTCGGCAATTGTCCCGTTCCGGTCATGCTGTCGGCGTTGACCATAAAGGGTGTCAGGACTTCTGTATAGCCGTGCTGGGTCGTGTGCAAATCCAGCATGAAATTCATGATGGCGCGTTCCAGCTGGGCCGCCGCACCGCGATAGAGGGTGAAGCGCGCGCCGGTGATTTTTGCGCCGCGTGCGAAATCCAGAATGTTGAGATTTTCGCCGAGGTCGAAATGCTGCTTGGGTTCGAAATTGAACACCGGTATTTCCCCCCAGGTGCGCACGACCGGATTGTCTTCCGAGCCCGCGCCCAGCGGGACGGATTCATGCGGGATATTGGGTACGATCATGACGAAGGCGTTTAGCTCTTCCTCCGTGACGCGCAGCGTTTCGTCATATTCCTTGATTTTGGCCGCAACGTCGCCCATCTTTTCGATCAGCGCCGATGCGTCCTCTTTTTTCTTTTTGAGTTCGCCGACCTGCTTGGACACGCTGTTTCGTTCGTTGCGCAGCGCTTCGACGTTCTGCAAGATGTCTCTTCGTTTCGCCTCCAGACCGACAAAACGGTCAAAGTCGATCTTTTGGCCCCGTTCATCCATCTTTTTGCGGATGAAGTCGATATTTTGCCTCAAGTACTTAAGATCTAACATAAATCACCTTTACTGTCCTTGTCCGGTTTCACCTTTAAAAGACGAAATCACCTATCACTTTGGTATCTTGAAGTCAATGATTTTATCGGGAAAATCGAAGCTAGGCGCGGCGCAGCCTGCTTTTGAAGCGGCTTAAGATTGCATGAATTTCAGGACTTTTCAGAAGATAGGCGCAGATGAAGAAAGTAATCCCCCCGGCCGCCAGGCTGACGCTCAAGAAGAGCAGTCTGTCTTTAAATCCCGCGGACGTTTGCCAGGGCATCAGGTATTCGATCAGTCCAATGACTCCCAGCATGGCGATGGCGGAAGCAATTATTTTGGAAAGAGAAAGGTAGAAGGTGCGATCCAGATATCTTCCGATTTTCCGGCGCAGGACGAAAGCCAGAACCAAAACGTTGGCCATGGCGGAGGCGGCTCCGGCGAGCGCTATGCCGTTATGCTTCAACGGATACAAAAGAGCGAGGCTGACCGCCAGGTTAACTGCCAGCGTAATGAATGCGGCTTTCATGGGCCATTTGGAATCCTGAAGGGCGTAAAAAGCGGAGACAAACACGCGCAGCGTTGCGTAGGCCCAGAGGCCCAGAGCGTAGCAAAGCATGGCATGGCCGGTATGAATCGAGGTTTGCGCGTCAAAAGCGCCTCGTTGAAAAAGGACGGAGATGATCGGAAGGTTGAGCGCCATCAGGGCCACCATGGACGGAATCGTGAGAAAAAGCATCAGTCGCAGAGAAAAGGAAATGCCGGATTTCAGCTGGTCCATATCGCCTGCCGCCGCATGCTTGGAAAAGGAGGGCAACGCGGCCGTGCCGATGGCAAAGGCAAAAACGCCCAGGGGCAGTTCGATCATCCGGTCGGCATAAAAGAGATAGGTGACCGACCCGCTGGGAAGCAGTGACGCCAGAATCGTGCCGATAAATGTATTAATCGTACCGACGCCCGCGCCCAGGATGGCCGGAAGCATCAACAGACCGATTTGTTGAATGCCGGGGTGGCGCAGATGAAACCGAAATTTAAACTTTACGCCGAATTTGAGCAAGGCCGGCCACTGCATGGCCAGTTGCAGTACGCCGCCGATTAAAACGCCCACCGCCAATGCAATAATCGGCCGGTCAAAGAAATCTTTTAAAAGCAGCGTGGCGGTGATCATGGCGATATTGAGCATGGTGGGCGACAAAGCCGGGGCGGTGAAATGGTTGAAGGAATTTAAAATGCCCATGCACAGGGCCACCAGCGCAATAAAGAAGATGTACGGGAACATCAAACGGTTCAAAAAGACGGTCAGCTCGAACTTGGCCGGATCGGAAATAAACCCCGGCGCGATGAGCCCGACAATCACAGGCGAAATCAGAATGCCGATGACGGATACGACAGCCAGAGTGACCGAGAGAATGGTAAAGGCGTTGGAGGCGAGTTCCAGGGCTTCTTCCTTTGTCTTTTTTTGCAGATACTCGGTGAAGACGGGCACAAACGCAATGGTCAGCGAACCTTCGCCCAAAAGGCGCCTCAGCATGTTGGGAATGCGAAACGCCACCCAGAACGCATCGGTCATCCAGCTGGCCCCAAAAAACATGGCGATCAGCAAATCGCGCACAAAGCCGAATACGCGGCTCACCATGGTCGCCGCGCCGACAACGCC
>CAZGDK010000177.1:2886-4725 GCA_964525155.1 uncultured Smithella sp.
GGCAGATTGTGGCGCGGAATCATCCGGCGGATGGGTCTTAAGACTGGTTCGGTTGCGCGATACAAAAAAATAACGATCTTATTATACGGATCGGGATTGACCCAGGAAATGAGCGCCCGGATGACGATAATCCACATGTAAATCGTCAGGGCGATTTCGATGACTTTAGCAGCAGCGACGATGAAATTACTCAGTACGAACATAAATACCTCTTTTAATTCAGCCCCGCGCAGAATTCCTTTACGGCGTCATTGACGTTATCCGGTTTTTCCATCATGACCATATGCCCCGCGCCGTCTACCAGTAAAAGTTTAGCGCCTTTGATGCCGGCGGCAATTTTCTCTGATGCGGCAGGCGGCGTCATTTTATCCTGAGCACCGCAAATGACCAGCGCGGGAACGCGGATATTCGGAAGGTCCGGCGTCAGATCGGCTTTATTGCAGGCCTGCATGTCGCTTGCGATTACGCCGATGTCGGTTTCAGAAAGGTTTGCCCTCAGGGCGTCAAAGAGTTTCGGACGATTTTCCTTTGCCAGGGAAAATTTGCAGATCATATCCAAAACGAGGTTGGGCTGACGTTCCAAGCCGTCCAGAATGTCGGGATTGACCGGCAAGGTCACGCCGCCGCCCAGCAAAACAACCCCGGCCATGATCTGCGGATACTTTGCAGCCAGGCCCAGAACGATGGCGGCCCCCATCGAATGCCCGATCAGGACCGGGCGCTCAAGCGCCAGAACGTCGAGCATGTCTTTGACGTTCTCAACATATCCGGCAATCGAGTCCGCCGGATGTCCGCCGGAAGAGCCGTGGCCCGGCAGGTTGACCGCGGCGATATTAAAAAGGCTGTGCAGGCGTCCGTATTGATGCACCCAGACGCCGGAGTTGCTGCCGGAGCCGTGAATGAAGACGAGGCTTTGCCGGTGCGCGCCAAAGTGGTTCGGGTTCACCCAGCAGGAGATGTTGTTTTCTTTAACCAGAAAATATTTCAGCATGAAGAATTGTCCTTTGCCGGCATGACTATCACAAAAGTAAAATGATATGCAACGGGAAGATTGGGACGGACGTCAGGATTTGTATTGACAGGATGCGCCAAAAAAGTGCATGTATTCGCATTCCTTCAGGAGGGCTATACGATCATGTTTACAGGCAAAAAGGTGGCCGTCATCGGCGGCGGAAAAATGGGGAGCATTCTGGCCCGGGGAATGATTGACCGTAAAGTCCTTTCAGCAAAAGACATCACTGTGACGGACATTGATCCGGCCAGGCTCGACTATCTGCGCTCCACGTTGAATCTGCAGGTATTAACCGACAACAAAAAAGCCGTCAAGGACGCCGATATTATTGTTCTGGCCGTCAAACCGCAGAGTTTTGCCGAGACGCTCAAAGAGATCCGCCCGGTTGCCACGCCGTCCAAACTGTTTATTTCCATCGCGGCGGGCGTGAAGACCGATTTCATCGAAAAGGCGCTTTTAAAAAAGCCGCGCGTTTTGCGCGTGATGCCCAATGTTAACGCCGTAGCGGGGGAGGGCGCATCGGCCGTGGCGCGCGGGCATTTTGCCAAAAAAGACGACGTGCAGTATGCGCTGGCCATCACCGGCGCGGTGGGGCTCGCCGTGGAGGTGGATGAAAAACTGATGGATGTCGTCACGGGGTTAAGCGGCAGCGGTCCGGCATACTGCTTTTTGATGATCGAAGCGCTCGCCGACGCCGGTGTGCAGCTGGGACTGACGCGCAATCTGGCCGAGACGCTGGCCGCGCAAACGATGTTGGGTTCGGCGCGCCTGTGTCTTACGGGCAAGGAGCATCCCGCGCAGCTTAAAAACATGGTCACCTCGCCGGG
>CAZGDK010000178.1:0-4636 GCA_964525155.1 uncultured Smithella sp.
CTGACCATCGGCAAGCATGATCCTGATTTTTATGCCTTTCTGGTGCTGGACTTTATTATCGGCAGCGGCGGTTTTTCATCCCATATCTTCAGTGCCGTGCGCAACAACGAAGGACTGGCATACAGCGCGGGCAGTTTTTACCGGGCCCGCCCCGCCTTCGGCGTTTTCGGCTCCTATGCTTTTACCAAAACCGCGACAACATATCAGGCGCTGAACCTGATTTCTTCGATTTTAAAAAAGGCCGCTTCCGGGTCCATCACGGAGGCTGAACTGACCTGGGCGAAAAACGCCATCCGCAACGGTTTTATTTTTTCATTCGATCATCCCGCTTTTATCGCCTCTCAGCAGATGACCATCGCTTTTGAAAAACTGCCGGATACTTACCTCAACAACTATCTGATGCATATTGACGCCGTCACCCGCAACGATTTGCGCCGCGTGGCGGGAAAATATCTTGACGAAAAGAAACGGCTGACGCTGATTCTGGGCGATACGGACAAATTCGGAGCCTTTCCTGACGCGTCCGTCCGGCCTGTTTACATCACCCCCCAGGAGTAACAAAAAGGATCAAATATGGATGACCAGATTTTTGAAAGAATCTCCCGCAGGATCGACTCTTACCGCAATGACATGATTGATTTGCAAACCGCGCTCACGGCCACGCCCGCCGTAGGCCCGCTAAACGGCGGCGACGGCGAAATGCTGAAAGCCGAGCTATTAAAGAAACGTCTTGAGCAGTTGGGCTTTACTGAATTTCGCCATTACAATGCTCCGGACGAAACGGTCTCGTCGGGGTATCGTCCGAATTTTTATACGCAACTTCAGGGGCAACATCCTTCAAAAAAAATCTGGATCATCACGCATCTGGATATTGTTCCGCCGGGCGAGCTCAACCTCTGGAGCGCCGATCCCTACAAGGCTTATGTCCGGGATGGTCTTATTTACGGTCGCGGGACGGAGGATAATCAGCAGGATATGGTGGCCTCTATCTTTGCCGCCAGAGCATTTATTGAGGAAGGCATTGTGCCCGCATCGTCTGTCGGTCTCTTTTTTGTAGCGGACGAAGAAACCTCCGGAGGTAAAGGACTTTATTACGTGCTGGACCGGCCGGAAGCAATTTTCAGCAGGGACGATTTGATCGTCGTGCCCGATTCGGGCAATCCGGAAGGCTCGCTTATTGAAATTGCCGAAAAAAGCATTTTGTGGCTGGGATTTAAAACTCTCGGCAAACAATGTCACGGCAGCAAGCCGCAGCTGGGCAACAACGCGTTTTCCGCCGCGTCGTATCTCGTCACCAAATTAGCCCGGCTGCGCAAGATTTTTGATGCGGTTGATCCCCTGTTTGAACCGCCAACCTGCACGTTTGAACCAACCAAGAAAGAAGCCAATGTCGGCAACATCAACACGATTCCTGGAGAAGACATTTTTTTCATGGATTGCCGTATTCTGCCCCAATACGATCTGCAGGACGTTCTGGCCGAAATTCGCAAGATGACAAAAAAAGTGGAAAAGATCTTTTCCGTAAAAATTGAAATTTCTCAACATCAGTATGTACAGTCCACTTTGCCCACGCCTCCGGATGCGCCGGTGGTTTTCGCCCTGCAAAAGGCGGTTAAAAAAGTGTACGGCCTGGACGCCTTTCCCGGCGGCGTCGGCGCCGGAACGGTTGCGGCCTATCTGCGAAAAAAAGACTTTCCGGTCGCCGTCTGGTCCAAGACGAATATGAACGCGCATCAGCCGGATGAAAATTGCCCGATTGACAATATGATCGGCAACGCCAAGGTCTTTGCGCACTTGTTTTTACAACCGTAAATTCTATTGCAAATACCGTATCTTAGTGATAGATACGGCCAAACGACAGGGCTATTGCGGGTATTTTTATAATAAAAATAAAGTGATAGCAAAGATCAACCTTTTTGAGGCTGATTATTTTTGATTAAAACAACTAAAAACTCGCAGGCAGAGAAAATTACATTTGCGGATCAAAACTTGCTGAAAAATCTCTGCGGCGAACACGACAAACATCTGAAACTCCTCGAAAAGCTTGAACCTGTTAAAATTAAGCCCTGGGGAAATCATTTATCCATCACCGGCGAAGATGCGGCTGTTCTGATTGCCACGCGCGTTCTTATGCAGCTTTACGGCATCATGGAAAAAGGATGGCATGTCCATATTTCCGATTTTGACTACGCGCATCGCATCCTTACCGAAGACATCGATTTTGACCTGGCCCGCATTTTTCTGGATACGGTCTTTATTTCATCCAAGAAGCGCATCATCACGCCCAAAAGCATCACCCAACGCCACTATATCGACGCCATGCGCAGCGCCGATATGGTTCTGGCCATCGGTCCGGCCGGTACAGGCAAAACCTATCTAGCCATGGCGATGGCCGTTTCACATCTTCTGGAAAAGAAAGTGCAGCGGATTATTCTGACGCGCCCCGCCGTGGAAGCGGGCGAACGCCTCGGTTTTCTGCCGGGAGATCTGGCTGAAAAAGTAAATCCCTACCTGCGCCCGTTGTACGATGCCCTTTATGATATGGTGGATATGGAAAAGGCCACCGCTTTCATCAACAAAGGATTGATAGAAGTCGCGCCGCTGGCGTTCATGCGCGGACGGACGCTCAACGATTCATTTATTATTCTGGATGAAGCGCAGAACACGACATCCGAACAGATGAAGATGTTTTTAACGCGGCTGGGCTTCAATTCCAAGGCGGTTGTCACGGGCGACATTACGCAAATTGATCTGCCTTCGGATAAATCATCCGGCCTGATCGAAGCCGAAAGGATTCTAAAAAAAATAAATGCCATACGAATTGTGCGCTTTTCACAGATCGATGTTGTCCGTCATCCTCTGGTTCAGGATGTAATTGCCGCCTACGCTTCCTGGGACAGTGAAAAAAAATCCGATAAAAGATAATAAAACATATGAATATTATCGATTTGGCCTCAGAAAAGATTGATCATTTGTTTCAGAAGATTAAGGACAGTCATACCCTTCCCTTTACCTTTCTGCACAATGTCATTTTTCAGCGCTGGGCCATCGCCATTATATTGTGTATCGGCCTGACGCTTATTCTGGCGCCGAATATTTATGATTCAAAAGTGGAATACGTCCACGGCATGATTGCGCAGGAGAATATCAAAGCGGATCGTGATTTCGATGTGGAAGACGCCGATTCAACGCGCCAGAAAAGAAATGAAGCGGCGGAAAGCGCCTGCAACGTTTACGACTATGACGCCGAAATGGCCATCACGCTCATCACCATTCTTGAAAATTCTTTCGCGTTAACGTCCGAAAACCATAACAGCAATCAACTGAAAAAACTTCTTGAAAACTCATGGGGCGTTTCTCTGACGGATGATGAGATTTCTTTTCTGCGCGCCAACAGCCACTCCAACGATCTTTTAAACAAATTATCGCGGATTCTCTCCACCTTTTATGAAAAAACGCTCATCACATCAAATGCCTTTCAAAAATTAGATCGGGAAAAAGGCATTGCGATTGTTGACGTCATCACACGCAAAGAATCAAATCTGAAAGATGTGTCCTCTATTCTCCAGATGAAGAACATCGACGCACCTCTTTTAAAGAGGATCAATGCCGTCTTAAAAAATGATCCCCCCGAATACAGACATTTTTCATTTTCTCTGCTGAAAAAGCTGCTGGAACCCAATTTGACGTTCAACAAAGAGGCCACTGAAAAGAAAAAAGACGAGATCATCGGTGATGTAAAACCCGTCTATTTCAAAGTTCAAAAAAATGAAATGATCGTCCGGGAAGGCGAAAAAATCGGCTACCTGGAACTGGCGAAACTGGAAGCTTTTTCCAAATCAAAATCCGACAACAAAATATCCAGTCTGACGGTTCTTCTGGGCATCTTCTTTACGGCCTTGTTTCTTACGTTGCTCATGTATTTTTGGCGAACGCGCAACTGGTTGAAAACGACCACGCGCTCCAATGTCGATTTTCTGGTTTTTGCCATTATCGCTCTTTTGCAAATATTTTTTGTGAAAGCGGGAATCTTTATCGCTGAAGCGGTCAATCGCGCCTTTTACACGATTCCGATTGACGCCTGCTATTTCGCCATCCCGTTTGCCTGCGGCGCCATGATGATTGCCGTGCTGGTCAACCGCAACGTGGCTTTGATCATCAGCATTCTGACCTCTTTCCTGATCAGCCTGTTATTTGATGAACGCATCATTATTCCTCTTTACTCTTTTCTGGGTTCCGTCGCCGCGTCCTACCATATTGTCAACAGCCGCCAGCGTTCGGCTTTTCTGAAGGTCGGCATTTTTCTGGGCGTCATCAATATGGCCGCCATACTGTGCTTGACGCTTTTATCCGGAAACTTTTTAATCAAAGACCTGGTTATCCGACTGGGGATGGGGTTGATTGGCGGCGTTTTCACCGGAATACTGGTCGCCGGACTCACGCCGGTGTTTGAAAGTCTTTTCGGGTTTATCACGTACATCAAGCTGCTGGAACTGGCCAACCTCAACCAGCCTCTTTTTCAGAGGATGATCATCGAAGCCCCCGGCACGTATCACCACAGCATTATCGTCGCATCGCTTGTGGAATCGGCGGCGGAGGCCATCGGGGCCAACGCCCTTCTGGCCAAGGTCAGCGC
>CAZGDK010000179.1:0-4611 GCA_964525155.1 uncultured Smithella sp.
GGTGCCCGAACCCGCATCGCTGCTTCTTTTCGGGTTAGGTCTTCTGGGCCTGGCTGGTGCACGAAGAAGAAAAAAATAAATATTTTTTACCATGACGAATAAAAGGCGGGGCTTAAAGGCTGCCGCCTTTTGTTCGTTTAGCCCAAACCCGGCGAGTCTGCCGCCTTACGGCGAGACCTTTTGAAAAATACTCATTTTGTCATTCCCGTTTTGTAACCTTCAGGTTACGAAGGCAGGAATCTAGAAACTAATTGATAATACTGGATTCCCGCCTTCGCGGGAATGACTGTATTGTGGATCTTGCGTAGTTATGTGTAGCTCATGGCATCAACAATGTCCTCCGCTGGCGGAGGTGGCGCGAAGCGCCGGAGGTGGATTCTTTTAGGGCTTAGGTCACGCAGCTCACTTACCAACCCCGAAGGGGTTGCAGGTTTATAGCAATAGCCATTTCCCCAAAACCCGCGACCCTGTCGGGGGCGAACAGAGCGGCGACATAAATGTCGCAATCCGGCAGCGGTGCGATCCGGTTTTTTGTCGGAAAACTTTACAGTCATTTTTAATCATACAATTAAATGCTTATGCTGTCGGGAAGGCGTAAACCCACTTTTTAGCATCTCGTCACTGTCGGGGAACTTTACAAGTTATGGCGCACCTATTTGACACATGAAACCATATTTTAGCGAATTAATATTAAATATTTTAATAATAACAGTCAATTGAAGTTATTAATCATCGATGTTTGTGAATTGGTATGCTATCTGCATTGAACATGACAATAAAATTTTACGGAGGAAAAAATGAAAAAAGTATTCGCACTATTCGCATTGGGAGCAATTCTAGTGCTGGCAAGTTCGGCATTCGCTTCAACGAAAACATTTACGACAAACTCATTTTCTACGCTGACGCATGGGCTAGATTATACATGGAAAGCAGATCAGGGGTCATGGGGAATTCCAACGGATGAATATATTGTCAGTGCATCACTGACAATATCTGGTTTGAATAATTCAGAAGAACCGGAGATAGGCGATTATTTAAATATTTATCTGTTAAACAATCCTTACGAAACGCCGACCCACTGGCCGACAAAATCACTTTTAACAGTTTACAATGATGCAAACGGATACTATTACGAGCAGACTCATTCCTATTGGTGTTTTGGGTGGCACTCTTACACCACCACGGAATATGCAAACCCCGGTCAAAATCTGACTTACAACTTTTCCGCCGACCAGATTGCTGATTTGACGACTTATGTCTCCGATAAATTTTTTGGCATTGGCTTGGATCCCAATTGCCATTACTCGACTACAGGAATTTCGCTGACGATCAACACGGATAAAATTCCGGTTCAGACTCCGGAACCTGCTTCAATGCTTCTTTTCGGTCTCGGTCTTCTGGGGCTTGCCGGTGTTGGCAGAAAATTGAAGTAATAACATTTTAATTTCATATTCGTAAAAAAGGCAGGGTCTCAAAGATCCTGCCTTTTTTTATGAATAATTTCCAGACAGCAAATTTCCGCAGATGCTTGGTTTAGGTTGTCCCGGCAGTATATGTCAAAACACTTGTCCAATCCGTTTCCGAACTTCTGATGATGACGTTACTTTTGCAGTTCTCTATTCCCAACCCCGAAGGGGTTAAAGGTTTGTAGCCAAAACATTTTCAAAAACCTGCGACCCCGTCGGGGTCGAACATTTTACATGGTCGCAAGCTATAAACGTTGAAACCCTTCGGGGTTATGACAAACATTGTGGCGGGTGGCCAAACAGCGGCTGGCAGCGACAAGCTGCATCCACCCCCTTAATCCCCTCCGGCATTCGCCGGACTAACGCGCCAGCGGGGAGAACCATTCAGAATCCACTAAAAAAGCCTCCACCTCCGGCGCTTCGCGCCACCTCCGCCAGCGGAGGACAGTGTTGTTACTACGAGCCAAGAGCTATGAGCTGCGAGCTACGAACTTTTCCATGTCGCATATAATTCCTTGACAAATGGACCTTGTTTATTTACTAGCAATCAGGTAGAGATTAAAGCGCAATAATAACGATGCAAGTTATTCGTTATCTATTCAATTACATGGATTGATGCACATGAGTTTATGTTCTTCAAAAAAGAAAGTTCTGGTGGCTATGAGCGGCGGGGTGGATTCATCGGTGGCGGCTCTGCTGCTTCAGGACACGGGATATGACGTAACCGGTGTGACGATGGCTTTGGGAATCCATCGGACGACGGAGGATGCCGGCCGTTTTACGGATGAGTCCATCGCCGACGCCGAAAGCGTTTGCCGTCAACTGGGAATTTCTCACCTGACATTTTCTTATGCCGATTGCATGGAGGAGCGGGTGATTAAAAAATTTCTTGCCGAATATCAGGCGGGCAGAACACCCAATCCCTGCGTCGACTGCAACCGTTATCTCAAGTTTGGCGCGCTGATGCGCAAAACGCGCGAGCTGGGGTTTGACTATCTGGCGACGGGACATTATGCGCAAATTGAAAAACGCCGGGACGGCTGGTCGCTTATGCGTCCCAGGGATAAAGCCAAAGATCAGACGTATTTTCTTTATCCGATCCGGACGGAGGATTTGCCGTTTATCTTGTTTCCGCTGGGGGCGCTGACCAAGGAAGAGGTGCGGCAAAAGGCGAAAGACGCGGGGTTGCACACGGCGCACAGAGCCGAAAGCCAGGATATCTGTTTTGTGCCGCACGGCGATTACCGCAGGCTGTTGAAAGACAGAAACCTATCGGCCGAGTCGGGCAATATTGTGGATCAGACGGGAAGAATTCTGGGGCGTCATTCGGGAATTACGAATTACACCATCGGACAGAGAAGCGGCCTGGGAATCAGCGCCAGAGAGCCTTTGTACGTTCTTCGTTTTCATCCGGACAAAAACGTGGTGGTCGTCGGTGGGAAAGAGGATTTGCTGGCCAACGGCCTGATGGCAGGCGATTTGAATCTTCTGAAAACACAATGGCCCGATGAAGTGGAGGCGAAGATTCGCTACCGGAAAAAACCGGCGCGCTGCCGGGTCGAAAAAGACGGAGATAAACTGAATGTGATATTTTTCGAACCCCAGGAGTCGATTACACCCGGGCAGGCATTCGTCTTTTATTCCGGCGATGAGCTGCTGGGGGGTGGGGTGATTGAAGAAGTGGTGAATAAGAAAGGGTATCATAATGAGCAAAATTGATTCTCAGTTGAAAATAGAAACGCTGGCGTTGCATGGAGGCCAGGAACCGGACCCAACAACGGGATCGCGCGCCGTGCCGATTTATCAAACCACGTCTTATCAATTTAAAGACACCGATCACGCCGCGGCGCTTTTCGGGCTTGCCGAATTCGGCAACATTTATACGCGGCTGATGAACCCCACCACGGACGTTCTGGAAAAAAGAATTGCCCTGCTCGACGGCGGAGTGGGGGCGCTGGCCGTGGCAAGCGGCCAGTCGGCCATCACGCTGGCGCTTCTGAATATCGCACAGGCGGGCGACGAGATTATCTCGGCGGATAACCTGTATGGCGGTACGTACACTCTGTTTCATTACACGTTCCAGCGGTTGGGGATTAAAGTGAAATTTGTCAAATCCAACGATTTGCAGGCGATTGAAGCGGCGATTACGCCAAAGACCAAAGCCATCTACGCCGAGTCCATCGGCAACCCCAAGCTGGATGTGGCCGATCTCACAGGCATTGCCGACATAGCGCACAGGCATGGAATGGTCTTTGTTCTGGACAACACCGTTTCTCCCTATATTTTGCGTCCATTTGATTTTGGCGCGGACGTTATTGTGTATTCCGCGACCAAGTTCATCGGCGGGCACGGCACGTCGCTGGGCGGCGTGATTGTGGATTCGGGAAAATTCGATTGGACCCGCGGCCGCTATCCGCTTATCGCCGATCCCGATCCCAGCTATCACGGGATCAATTTTGTCGAGGCACTGAAACCGGTCGGGAATATTGCCTACATCCTTAAAGCGAGGGTGACGCTGCTGCGTGATCTGGGACCCGCGCTTTCGCCATTCAACGCCTTTTTGTTTTTGCAGGGCCTGGAAACGATTCATCTGAGAATGATCCGGCACTGCGAAAACGCGCTGGCCGTGGCGCAATATCTGGAGGCGCATCCCAAAGTCGCCTGGGTGAATTATCCGGGGCTTGCCGGAAGTCCTCAGAAAGCGAGGGCGGAGAAGTACCTGCCCAAAGGGGCGGGAGCGATTATCGGCTTCGGCATTCAGGGCGGAATTGAAGCGGGGAAGAAATTCATCAATTCGCTTGAGCTGATTTCGCATCTGGCCAATATCGGCGATGCCAAGACGCTGGCGATTCATCCGGCGTCCACCACGCATCAGCAGCTCTCTGCCGAAGAGCAGCTGACAACAGGAGTGACGCCGGATTTCATCCGCCTGTCCATCGGCATCGAACATATCGACGACATTCTGGCGGATATCGGGCAGGCGCTGGAAAAGGTGTAGAACGAATGAGGGGCAAATTTTAAATCCCCCCTGCCCCCCTTTAAAAAAGGGGGGAAAATTTTTTCCGTTTCGTGAAGGGAGGCTATAGAAGGATCAGCCCCAGTCTGTGTCGGTCCCCCTTTTATAAAGGGGGATTTAGGGGGATTT
>CAZGDK010000180.1:0-4597 GCA_964525155.1 uncultured Smithella sp.
CACTGCGGCCGGGAGAATTACCGGGCACTGAAAGAGAAAAAAGCGATCGGGCCGTCCGCAATACCAAGTTATATCTACAACTTCCTGGGAGCTCCGCGGGAAATGACGCTGGCCGAAGTGCAGGAGACGATTGCCGCCTTCGGCGCGGGCGCAAAACGCGCAAAAGCCGCCGGTTTCGATATGGTGGAACTCCACGGCGCGCACGGCTATCTGCTAATGCAGTTTTTATCCGCGCATTCCAACAACCGGACCGATTCGTACGGCGGCGATTTCAAGGGCCGCGCGCGTTTCATGATCGAATGCCTCCGGGAAGTCCGTTCGCAGGTAGGGCCCGATTTCCCGATTTCCATTCGCCTCTCCGGCGAAGAATGCATTAAAAACGGCTATTCCATTACAGATATCCAGACGATTGTTCCCGATCTGGTGGCCGCCGGAGCAGACGTCATCAACGTATCGTTTGCCACGCACGGCTCTCCGGAAGTCAATATCGACGCGCCCAACGCCAGTGCGCCCATTGAATATGCGCCCGGGTTCAAAGCCTATCTGGCGCGCAAAGTGAAAGAGGTGACGACAGTTCCCGTCATTAGTGTGGGCCGCTACACCGATCCGTTTTTCATGGATGAGGTCATTGCCCGGGGCGATGCGGATATGATCGCCGTGGCGCGCCAGAATCTGGCTGATCCGGATTTTCTCAATAACGCCAGAGCCGGCCATCCCGAAGATACGCTGGAATGTCTGGCCTGCAACCAGGGCTGTATTGAGCGCGAGTCCCTGGAATTGAAGCCTATTCGCTGCGCAATCAACCCGCAAACCGGCCAGGAACTGATCTATCCCAAGGGACCGGCGGCGCAAAAACGCAATATCTGGGTCATCGGTGGAGGTCCGGCAGGGCTTACCGCCGCTTATGAGGCCGCGCGCCTGGGGCATCGGGTGACGCTTTACGAACGCGAACCGCGCACCGGCGGAAACGTGCGTTACGCCGCTCTTGCCCCGCACAAAGAGGTTTACGACAAATACATTCGCACGCTCACCGCAAAATGCCACAAGCAGGGCGTGGACATCAAACTGGGCGTGAATGTCACGGAAGCCATGATTGAAGAAGGCAAACCCGAAGCCGTGATTCTGGCCATCGGCGCGGACAAAACCGCCTGCCCGGTGGAAGGCGTCACGGCCTCCGTGGTTTGCGATGCCTGGAACATCCTTGACGGGTCCGTCGCGCCAAAAGATCACGCAGTGGTCATCGGCGCGGGCCTGGTCGGGATGGAAACGGCGGACTACTTGCGGGAGAAAGGCGTCAAAGACATCACCGTCGTGGAAATGCTCACCCGGCCGCCGGTGCTGCCGCAGGCGGCGCATGGGCAGATGCTCTACCGCCGGCTGTTAACTCAAGGCGCGAAGCTGCTCTTTGGCGCAAAAGTAAAGAAGATTGAAGAAGATGCCGTAACGATCGAAATCAAGGGCGAGGAAAAGAAGCTTTCTCCGGCCAATCAGGTCATTATCGCCATCGGTGTCACGCCCAGAAGCGAACTCAAAGACATGCTTGCAAAAAAAGGCATCCGTCATTTTGTGGTCGGCGACGCCCTTGCGCCCCGCCGGATTATTGAAGCGACAACGGATGGCGCGAAGGCGGCGTGGGAAGTTTAACGAAGGTTCAAGGGACAAGGTGCAAGGCTCAAGGTAGGGAACGGTCGCGACCACGCTGCAGGTGGCAAGACCGTTCCCTACGAGTCATCGGCCACGAAAGGATATCGAAATGGATTTACGCGAACGCTATATTGAAACCAACGGAATCAAACTGCATGTCATGGAAGCCGGTCCGCAAGACGGCCCGATGCTCCTTTTCCTGCACGGCTTTCCCGAATTCTGGTACGCCTGGCGCAGACAGATCGGCTACTTTGCCGAAAAAGGCTATCTGGTGGTGGTGCCCGATCAGCGCGGCTATAATTTAAGCGACAAGCCGCAGGGGATTGCGGCCTACAAGATCGATGAACTGGCCAAAGATATTGTCGGCCTGATCGATGCTTACGGCCGCGACAAAATCCTTTTAGTTGGCCATGACTGGGGCGCTTCCGTTTCGTGGTGGGTGGCGATGAAATATCCCGAGCGCATTTCGAAGATGGTCATTTTGAATGTGCCGCATCCCAAAGTCATGGCCAAACACATGTTTACCAATTACGACCAGATGCAGAAAAGCTGGTACATCTTTTATTTCCAACTGCCCGGCGCGGTGGAGCAACTTGCCCAGGCGACCAACTATCAGTGGGCGCTCAATCTGATTACGTCCAACGCCAAACCCGGCGCGTTTTCGCCGGAAGACCTGGAAAAATACCGCGAGGCGTTTGCCCGGCCCGGCGCATTTTCGGCCATGGTCAACTGGTATCGCGCATCGGTGCAAACAAAGCAGGAGCAGCCGCAAAGCTTTGACGTGGAAGCGCCGCTGCTGTTTCTGTGGGGGGAAGAAGACATCGCGATGCTCGCACAGATGGCCGATGAAAGCATGCCGTATTGCAAAAATGGAAAACTCATCAGGATGCCCGGCGTCAGCCACTGGATTCAGCACGAGCAGGCCGAAAAGGTCAACGCGCTGATTGAAAATTTTATTAAGCAACCGTGAGCCGGAGAAGAAATAATCCCGGCTGACCGTTTAGCGTCCGCTTTTTTTATCGGCCACCACCGCCTTTGCCAAAAGGCTTTTCAGGGCCGATCGATACGAAAGAAACAGGCATAAAGCCGCAATCAAAACCAGAATCAACCATAAGACGTAATTGCCGGTCTCAAAAAAATTGAGCAGCAAAGGTCCGCGCTTTCCCTCTAAAAGATGAAACAGGGGAGATAAATCCCAGCTCAGATAGATCAGGTTGTCCTGGAATACGTTAACGCCATGACGCATCCCCTCCCATTTGACGAAATGAGAATAGGAAAATATCTCCCCCAGCGAAAAGTAAATTTGCTGGGCGATGCAAACCAGCGTCAACGTGGCAAAGGCAACGATGGCCTTGATATTTTTATTTTTTATCATTTCATTGATCCATTCCCCTAAAGGCAACAGAAGAAATGGAATCAGCATAAACATCAGTCTCGGGCCGACGCCGAATCCCCCGTGCCAGTCGCTTCGTGAAGCGATAAATATAATCCTCACAAACGCCGCCGCCAGAATGGTAAATGACAACAAACGGTGTTTTTTATGAAACGGAAGCCATACAATCAGCCCCAGGATCACGGCGGGGCAATAGAGAAGCAGGCTCTTGCCGGCGCTGACCAGAAAGCCCCAGATTCCCGCCCAGGGCGCGATAAACTCGCCATAGCCATACTCGGGCCTGTCACCCAGTGTATGTCCGGTTTCAAAAATCGAATCGAAGCGGATGTAGTTGAAATATCCAATCAGCGCCAGAAGAAGCCCCAGGCCTGCTGAAAAGAGAGCGGCATTGATGAAGATGGCTTTCATCTCTTCGGGAGTCATATTCCGCACAGAGCGAAGCAGAGATGGCGCATAAGCGCGTTTGAGGCCCTGATTATTGCGGCGGGGTTCTTCGTGAGTTGAGGGGGGTACGATCTTGTCCGGAATTGCGCCATAAAGACAAAAGAAGGGTGCAAATAAAATGGCCGTGATGTGCGTAGCGGCGGCCAAACCCAGCGACAGGCCGGATAAAAGCAGGAGAATTCTTTTCTGAGAGCTGGAAATGCGTTTAACGTGAACCAGCAGGTAAAAGGACAGCATGACGAAGAAGGTTGCCAGGGGCTCGCTGAAACATGTACCTGAATATGGAAAGACCAGAGAGCCAAAAGCAAACACGATGCTGGTCAGCAAGGCGGCCTGATTCGATTGTGTGAGCGCTTGGACGGTGAAGAAAAATAGCAGGACGCAAAGCGATGCCGTGATGATGTTGAAAAGTCCCATAAACATGCGCAAGGCATGAGGCCCAATGTCCGGCGGCGCGGTACCCTGGACATAATGCATGAGTCCGTCGTCATTGGTGTAGTGGCTGATGCTGATGGGAAGGCGGGTATTCTGATACCACCCGGTGGCATGGATGATCCCCGCGATTTTATACAGAGGAACTGCGGCAATCGCCTCGCCCGGGCCGAAGAGTGAATAGAATTTCCCGTCCTTGCCTTTGGGCAATCCAAAGGCATCCCAGGAATAATGTGCGTCTGAAACTGCAAATGTACCCTGAGTCGCAAGAGCCTCGGTTGTGCGAAACACGACCTCGCTGTCCGGTTCCCGGATGCCCCAGTAGCTCATGATGCTGAAAACCGCTAAGCTGAAAATGAAAAGTGTTATGGCATGTTTCATGAGAAGTCCGCGTCCCTGTTGTTCCAGACGTTCAATAATAAATTCTGCGCTTTGCTGCAAGTGTCCAGCTTGACCTTAGCAATTTTTTTTTGATTATCAAATAAAAAGTAACACGAAACAGTCTTTTGGTTAAAACAACAGGTCTGAAAGCGGCGCAAGTCGCAGCGTAATTGATAAAAAAAGGCGTCCCGGAGGACGCCTTTTCTCTTTACCGGTTTAACCTGTCTTGTTATTTCTTTTTCTTCTTCTTTTCGATCAGCGGCATGCCGGCGATTTTGCGAACGACGTTTTTGCAGGCATCGA
>CAZGDK010000181.1:0-4596 GCA_964525155.1 uncultured Smithella sp.
TCCGGTTCGGAGGGAGGGGCGACGCAAACCAATGCGTTGTTCCTACCCCTATAGACTTGTTGAGCTGGACCCCTTCCTTCGCCGGGGTGACGATGAAAATGCAATTTGATTAAATGTCGTTACTATTTTGAGACTGTTAATAAGTATTTTTATGAGGAGAGGAAAATGATACTACCTGAAAACCAGATCCAATACGTTGATTGTCCGGATATTCTGGAGACATTTGTTGATTCGCTGGGGGTTGTCAGCTTTGACGGCGTGACACGTCTCGAGCTTTGCGTGACCCGCATGGACATGACCCGCCCGCCTGATCCGCCGCATGCAAAGCGATATCCGGTGTGCCGTGTGGTGATGACGCCGGAGGCGACGGTTGCTTTGTTTAATCAGCTGCAAAATGTGATGAATGTTCTGCAGCAGGCCGGGTTTGTCACCAAACAGGAAGAACCACCTTCTGAAGTTAAAAAAAGCATTAACTGAGAACTGTTTTTATCAAATCGCCCCGCTGGAGGTTGCGTTGAATGTGGCGATGGCTGTGACAACAGGCGGAACAGGCAATGCGGCCGTTTCCGCGGCAAAGGCCTCGGCGAAAACGGCTATAAAGGCCGGAGAAAAAGCGGCGGCAAAAGCGGCCGTGAAAAATTCGGTTAAAACGATTGCTCATGAGATGGCCCCGCAAATTCGCGTCCGGCTCAACAAGAAGCTGCTCCAAAAGTACTCCCGGGAGATCGCCGAAGAGGTGTGCTGGAATACCGCGGAATACCTGGCGCAAGCCGGCATGGCCGACGATTTCAATACGAAAGACTTTCTGATTGCACTGGACCCGACAGGTATTGCCAATGTGACCGACGCTTACAACAAGCCCAAATGCCGCTTTGAAGAGCCACCGCCGGATCTGGGCAGATAGTTCTGCGGTAAAACAGGATCGGTGGGGCACCATCCGGGGAACAGCATGGTGATTCAGGTGAAAGTCGGGCTTGCGGCTATCTCAAAATCAGGACGGCGATAAAGTACACTGCGGAAAAGCCGATGAGGCCCCGGCAGATTTTACCGAGCCATTTTTCAGCGGCCGGAATTCTATCGTCCCAAGCGGCGGCTTTTGCCAGCTGATTGAGGCGTTTCAAAAAGTTTCTTCTGGCCATGACCTTAACGATTATCTCACGATCAGGGCCTTTATTGTTGTTCCAGGTTGTGGCAATAGAGCGCATGTGTGTTTCCTCCTGGTTTTGATATCGGCGAGTCTTCGTAAAAATTAAGCTATTAATATCAAATATTTACATATTTGTTTCTGTGACGGAGATCACGAAGGATTCCCAAGCATGCGAATTATTTGACGGGTGTTTGAGGGCATGGATTACGCAAGCCGCGTCTATCAGTTTACCAACGACTGGGGCTTGCAGCCGCGCTGACTAAAAATTGGAAAATCCTTTTTTTCAGTGATTTCGGTCACAACATTTTTCAAAGAAAAGAGCTATAAAACGCCTGAAAACAACGCAAACGGATTTGAAAAATTAAATGATGAGAAAAGGAGGGTATCATGGAAAGCAAGACCATAAACACAAAAAAATTCCAAACCGGAGATAGAGTTAAAAATCTTTATGGCCGATTGTTGACGGTTTTGGTCCATAAGGAAAACAGCGTGTATGTGAAAGAAGATTTTATGCGCTATGATCCCCAGCATCTGATTATTATAAAAACCTGCCACTGAAATCAAATCATTGCTCATAAAAACATGTGAGCCCCCCGATGTAATTTTATATCTCACATTGAGCGACACAAAACCCCATTTCAGCAAAGATTTGGGGTTTTGTATTTTCCGAAATTACATGATGGTTCCATGCTCCGGAAGGCAAGCGTTCACAAGGATCGTCTTAATGGCCTTTGTGAATAGCCGATACATTACCTTGACAAACACCGGCTTGAATCTATATTGAAGTATAAAATTTATTCTTTAGAGGAACAAGCCATGTCATTTGTCAGACCGGAAATTATCAGGCCCCCCAGCGAGCACGCGAGCTACTATCTGCCGCTGACGTCGGGCTGCTCGAACAATTCATGCACCTTCTGCAACTTTTCGTTTACGAATCTGGGGCTGCGCGATCTTGTAGACGTCAAGAGCGAAATCGACGCCATGTCGCTGTATGTCTCTTCCCGCATGTTTGTGCCGGGGCAACCCCGGATTGTGTACTACCTGTTGCAGGAGTGGGACGGACGGAAAGTCTTTTTGCAGGATGGAGACGCGCTGGTCTATCCGTATCCCAAACTGCTTGAGGCGCTTGAATATCTGAACCGGAAGTTCCCCAGGCTCCAGCGCATTGCCAGCTATGCAACACCGCAGGATGTTCTGAGGCGGTCTGTTGAGGAGTTAAAGGCGCTCAAAGAGCAGAAACTCGGCATTTTGTACATGGGAGTGGAAAGCGGCGATGACGATGTTCTGAAGCGGATCAAAAAAAATGCCACGCACGATCAGATGGTGGAGGCCGCCAAAAAAGTAAAAGAGGCAGGCATACTGCTTTCGATGACGGTGATTCTGGGGCTGGGCGGCGTTCAGGGCAGCGCCAAACATGTTTCGGAAACAGCCAGGATTCTCACAGAGATGGACCCGGATTACGCGGGTGCGCTGACGCTCACGCTGGTGCCCGGAACCGAGTTGTACAAAGAAGTCGAACGCGGTGAATTTGAACTGATCACGCCGTTTGATTCTTTGCGCGAGCTTAAAGGGCTGGTGGAAAATTCCACCTTCACCAACTGCTTTTTCAGCTCCATGCACGCGTCCAATTATTTTGCCATCCGCGGGACGATGCCCAAAGATAAAGATAAGGTGCTAGGGCAGCTGGACACATTGCTTTCCCGGAAAGACCCCCGCATGCTGCGGCCGGAGTACATGAGGGGGCTGTAAGAATATCCCGATCGGTTCTGCTTCGTTCAAATTCAGGGGAGGTTGATTTTCCGCATGGAGAGGATTATTTGTTTTGCTCTGGGGCTTTCTTTAGAGGATATCGAAAAAGGCAAGGCTTCATTTGAGGGCGCGGCTGCGGGTGAAAAAGCGCTGGATGTCGTCTTGGTTACTAAAGACATGCTGGCTTTGCCGGTCATTGATGTGCTGGCGGGGTTGATTATGGGTTCGGACGCAAGCAATGATGAAAAACGCGGGCAACCCGAGGCCGCAGCGTCGCCGGAGAATCCGCCCTACAGGGTAATGGTGGTCAACACGACGGAGCGTGAAGAGGTCTTCCAGATCATGCGGTGCTTCAAGGCGGCGCTTTCCGATCCGGGTAATCTGATCTTTGCCGTACTTACCGAAACGGCGCTTTCCTGGACGTTTGAGGAATATATCAGGCATCTGACACAAGAGCACGAAAGTATGATGGCCCGCAATTCGGGGAAAAAGTGAAGGGAATTGACGTTTGAAATGGAGTATTCAGCGGTCAGGCTGAGAGACTGTGTCAGAATGTTAAAAACGGTTATTCCCGCCCGGCATTCGCCGGTAAACATCAGGCGGGAATCCAGTCGTTGTCCTCGCGGAGGTGGGGAACCAGTTCCTTTATTCCTGGATTCCGGGTCGCGCTTCGCTTGCCCGGAATGACAAAATTTGGAATTGCGACACAGTCTCTGCGCGGGAGGGTAAAAAAAGTAAATAAAAAAAGGAGGGCTCTATGAAAAAAAGAATTCTGTCGTTTTTGAAGGTTTTTGTGGCTTTGTGTGTTGTTGTGGTGTTCGTGGTTTCCGTATCGGGGTGCGCCAAAGAAGAAGGTCCCATGGAAAAGGTGGGCAAGCAAATCGATCAGGCGGTGGATACGGCGAAAGATAAGGTAGATCAGGCCGCCAAAGATGTCAAAGAAGGCGTTGATAAAACCACGGAAGCCGTCAAGGAAGGCGCTGAAAAAACAAAAGATGCCGTGAAGGACGCCGCAAAATAATGATGGCGATTACGGAGCATCGTAAAAAGACGCGCCGGTCGTAGCCTGACAAAAGTGAAGCCGCTGCGGCGTCTGTCATTTTCAAACAAAAACCCCTTCAAGGCGAAACGCATTGAAGGGGTTTTAATATTTTTCCCAGATCAGTTTTTTGCAGCGGCTACAGCTCTTTCATCCTTTTCTTGGCTTCATTGTAAAGCCTCATCACACAGAGGAAAATCGCCAGAAAGAAGAATCCGAACATAAAGTTGGGGGTGGTTCCCAAATATTCATCGATCTTGTATCCCACCCAGAGGAACAGGAAAGAAGCAATGACGATCGCAAATCCCCAGGCCGACAGCATCAATATTCCGCTCATTTTGTTGTAGTGCCTGTAATTCTGGTAGTGTATCTTTCTTGCCGTGATCATGTTCCTGTCCTCCTTTCCAAAGTTTTCGTGACGTTTTCCTTACAAAGCATTATTAGCTGACGAAATTCTTTACCGCATCGATCACCGGATTGGTGAAGAGCGCCATCAGGATCGTGTAAAGGGCGAAAGCGCCGACCACTTCGGTCGTGTACATCTTGTTGTATTTGCGTTTCAGGCTCAGCAGAATCAAACCGCCCACAATCAGGCAGCCCAGCTGAAAATACGGGAAATTGGTTGCTCCCGCCGCCGCGTATTCCGCGAATCCAAAGGTTG
>CAZGDK010000182.1:0-4413 GCA_964525155.1 uncultured Smithella sp.
GTAAATATGTCTGCTTGTGGTCGTTTAACTGCATTTGCTGTAACTCAGGCTGCAATGGCACATAATGTTCAACTCTATTATGTGAGGGCAGATTCGTATTCTCAGAATGATATTGAAACCGAAAAACATGGACTATCAATTTGTCACTCATGTCGTGTCTGGGATTTAGAGAATTTTCGATATGATTTGCCTTCTGGTATTGATCGGGATATTTTGTTAAGAATTGCGCAAAAACCAGATGGTATATCTGGTGAGGATTTGATCCATGATATTATCAGCACCGGTACTGCTGGATATGAACTCAGATATTGGGAACTTCCGGTAAGTGAAAGAAGAAAATGTCAATCTAACTACCTGACTAAACTGAGGAAGGGACCGATAGAAAGACTGGTTCATTCAAAATATATCACAAAAACAAAGGCCGGAAGACAAATGATATTACAAATTACTCCTTCAGGGAAATATGTCGCCTGTGTTTGCAATGAGTGAGTTCTGTTCCTATAAAAAAATGCTAAACACCAAGGTCTTATGGTGACTGCACGATAAGATTCAGTATCAACATATTATCTGACTTTCTCGATTAAGGAAGTGTTACTATGTATTATGCCCATACAACTGATAATCCAGATAAATCAGACTGGCAACCATTGATCGTTCATTTAAAAAAGGTTGCTGAAATTTCATCCTCTTTTGCATTAGATTTTAATGCCGGAGATTTGGCATATGCTGCAGGTATCTTCCATGATATCGGGAAATATTCAGATAAGTTTCAAAAAAGACTGGAAGGATCTCCAGCACGAGTAGACCATTCAACTGCAGGTGCTATTGCAGTATCAAAATTATATCCAAAGGCACAGAGTTTACTCCTGCAATATATTATCGCCGGTCATCATACTGGTCTTTTAAATTATGGAAGTGATGAGAGTGGCCTTGGTGAGCGGCTGAAAAATTCAATTTTGGAAGATTTCTCCAGATACCAAGAAGAAGTAGTCATTCCGGATAAGATTTCACCTGGTATTCCCATTCGTCCACTGAAAGCTAATATGGGTTTTTCCATTTCATTTTTCATCCGAATGCTGTATTCATGTCTGGTAGATGCAGACTCTTTGGATACTGAAGCATTTATGAGTCCTTCTCATTCTTCATTGAGAGGAAAGTATGATTCTACAGAGCATCTGTTCTCATTATTTTCGAATTACATGGAAGAAAAGACTTCAGGTTCAGATGATACCACAATCAACCGATACCGGAAGGAAATATTGTATCAGTGTTTACAGAAGGCTGAGTCATCCCCTGGATTTTTCTCTCTTACTGTCCCTACCGGTGGAGGAAAAACGTTATCTTCAATGGCCTTTGCCTTAAAACATCTGAAGGGACATAATCTTAACCGGATTTTCTATGTTATACCATATACTAGTAT
Organism: uncultured Smithella sp.; assembly: GCA_964525155.1. Lineage (GTDB taxonomy): Bacteria > Desulfobacterota > Syntrophia > Syntrophales > Smithellaceae > UBA8904. Next base: position 1,421 of record CAZGDK010000182.1, read on the forward strand.
CATCGAACAGAATGCAGCTATTTTTAAGAATATTTTTGGGGAACAAAACGTCCTTGAACATCATAGCAATTTTGATCCTCGTCGCGAAGAGGATGATGATTTTGAAATGAAGGAGAAATGGTACAAAGTAACCTCCGAAAACTGGGATATCCCTATCACGGTAACCACAAACGTACAATTTTTCGAATCACTTTTTGCACATAAACGCTCAAGATGTAGAAAATTACATAATTTATCTAAAAGTGTGATTATTCTCGATGAAGCACAGATGCTTCCAACCGAATATCTCAAACCTTCCTTGCAGGCACTATGTGAACTTGTGGTAAATTATGGTTCAACGGTAGTTTTGTGTACTGCAACGCAACCAAAAATTGGTGGTCTCATTGATAATAGTCTTACAGTCACCGAGATTATGTCATCCCCGAAAGAATTATATGAACAGTTCAAACGAGTCCGGATTTCTCATTTGGGCGAATATTCAGATGAAGCCCTTACCGTTCGCCTGAAAAAACATGATCAGGTTCTTTGTATTGTTAATACCCGAAAACATGCCCAGATACTTTATGATTCTCTTTCGCTTGAAGGGAAGGCATACCATTTGAGTGCCAAAATGTGTCCGGTTCATCGAAGAGAAATTTTGAACGAAATCAGAGCTAATTTAACTGATGGAAAAGAATGTCGCGTGATTTCCACCCAACTTATTGAAGCGGGTGTTGATGTTGATTTTCCATTTGTTTACCGGGCGATGACCGGGGTTGATTCGATTGCACAGGCAGCAGGCAGATGCAATCGTGAAGGGAAACGTCCGGTTGGTGAGGTGTTCCTTTTCTCTTCCACTGAGAAACATGGAAAACCCACGAGTTGGCAACGAAAAGTGGCTGAGATTGGAGAGATGGTATTAGAATCTCATGATGATCCTCTCTCACTTCCGGCTATTGATGAATTCTTTTCCCGATTATATTTCTATGAGGGTGATGATGGACTTGACCAAAAGAAGATATTACCTTCGCTTGAGGAACGAACAAAAGAGCTTGCCTTTCCATTTGAAGATGTGAGTCATTCATACAAACTTATCGAAGAAAATACTCGTGATGTGATTATTCCCTATGATGAAGATGCAAAGAAAGCTATTGAAAATATTCGGAAAAATGGTTTTCCCGGTAACTTAGCAAGGAAACTTCAGGGATATACAGTCAGTATTTATTCTCATGAATTCCGTGAATTAGAAGATTCTGGAGCGATTGAGACTATCGGTGAACGGTTTCATATTCTTGTGAATCCGGGATTGTATAGTGAACATACCGGACTTGTTCGCATGTCAGGAGATAATGGGTTTGGAGGATTATTAATTGCGTAGGAGTATATATGGGATTTGGTATTAAACTCAAGGTTTGGGGGGATTATGCCTGCTTTACCAGGCCAGAAATGAAAGTTGAGCGGGTGAGTTATGACGTGATGACACCATCTGCAGCCCGTGGAATACTCGAGGCAATCTACTGGAAACCGGCTATCCGATGGTATATTGACCGGATACATATTTTGAATCCAATTCAGTTTGACAATATCCGAAGAAATGAGGTTGAAGGAAAGATACCCGTAAATAAAATTAAAAGTGCAATGAAAGGGGCTGATACATTTCTTTATCAGGACTCGAATGAGGAGCGACAACAACGTGCATCATATGTTCTTCGGGATGTCTGTTATGGTGTAGAAGCCCATTTTGATTTAACCGATAAAGCAGGCCCAGAGGATACAGTTGAAAAACACTATAATATTGCGTTAAGACGGATGAGGAAAGGACAATATTTCCATCAGCCGTATTTTGGATGCAGAGAATTTCCTGTATATTTTGAATTCATTGAAGATGTTCTTCCAAAGTCCTGTTATGTTGGGAAAAGTCAGGATTTCGGATTTATGCTGTATGACATTGACTTTGAAAATGAAATGAAAGCAATTTTCTTCAGAGCGGAGATGCAGGATGGGGTGATTGATGTTGGAAAGTGTTTGGGGAAAGGAGGAGTATCGTGATCGTCCAGGCCCTCAATCAGTATTATGATATTCTATCGCAAGATGAGCAATGTAGTATTCCTAGAGCTGGATATAGTACTGCAAAGGTTTCATTTGCCATAAAAATATCCCCACAAGGAAAAATTGAACATATAATTGATATTAGGACCAAAGATAAAAAACCAAAACCCAAGGAAATTTTAGTACCGAAACAGAGTAGTCGATCCGGTTCAGGATGTAATCCCTTTTATCTATGCGATAATGAAAAGAACTTATTCGGTATTGAAGTTATTAAGAAAAAGGATATTGATAAGAAACTGAGTGATATCGAGGTTATTTTAGAAGAAATTGGAGAAGATAAAGTTGTAGTTACAAAGCGTTCACGGAAATGTTTTGAAACCTTCAGGTCTTTTCATCACGAACTTCTCGATCAAGTACAAAGTACGGAAGTATCAACCTTTTTATCATATCTTGATAACTGGAATCCTCAAGAATTCCTGAATCAATCTAAAATATTGGAGTATAAGGAGGATATCCTTAAAGGGGCCTTTTTTATTTTTGAAATATCCGGACAATATATTCACAATTTGCCTCTATTTCGTAATGTCTGGGAAAATAAAGAAGAAGATTCTTCCTCCTCCAATGACACGGCAATAGCCCAGTGCCTTGTTAGTGGTGAGTGTAGACCGATTTCACGAGTTCACCAAAAAATTAAAGGTGTCACTGGAGCACAGAGTGCAGGGGCGTCGATTATTAGTTTTAATGCGACGGCTTTCGAATCATATGGTAAAGAACAGAGTTTCAATGCTCCAATCGGGACTACTGCTGAGTTCAAATATACAACTGTTCTTAACCATCTCCTTGCAGATCCAAAACATAAACTTCGTGTAGCGGATAGCACTGTAGTGTTCTGGGCAGAAACCTCAGAAAAGGGATGTGAAGACCTTGCTCTTTCCTTATTTAATCCACCTATTGGATCAGATGAA
>CAZGDK010000183.1:0-4399 GCA_964525155.1 uncultured Smithella sp.
ACCTGTGACCCCCTGCGTGTAAGGCAGGTGTTCTACCGCTGAACTATCCGCCCGCGTCCGTTCCAGCAACGCGAGGGATAGTATATAAGGGATGAGGGTTTCTGTCAACACCTTTTCGCCATAAAATCGAACGCATTGTGATGTAGAAATTTTTCAACTTCTCCTCTTTCAACACCGGACGCTGCAATCATTTTCTCGTATTTAGGATACCCGAGGATCGGGAAATCGGAGCCGTAGAACAGTTTACGGAGCACTCCGGCGGCTTCCATTGCGCGCAGCAAAGAGGGCTCATAGAGCCAAGGCCACGCCGCTGAATCGTAGTACGCGTTGGAAAGCGCAAGTTGCATCTCGGGCATGAGTTCGTACATCCAGAGCCCCCCTCCGAAATGAGCAAAAACCACTTCGACCTCGGGATGATGCAAACAAAACTCTGCGGCTTCCCGCGGACCGGTGTTTCCCTTTCCGGGGTAATCATGGCCGACGGGCTCGGCGGAATGAACAAGCAGGAACATCCCCGCTTCGGCAACTGCTCCGGCAAGCCTCCACGTCTGGCGGACATCGGAGATATCGAAATCCTGGCCCCCGGGAAATATTTCTCCGACGCCTACAAGACCTTGTTCTCTGCATCGGGCGATTTCATTCCCTGCGCCGTGAGCGCACGGAGGAACCACGGCAAGCCCCTTCAGGCGTGTCGGGTACTTTCGTACAGCTTCGATCACATACTCGTTGCAGAGCGCACAGAGTCCGGGATCTTTGAAGGCGAAACCGAAAATCCACGAGACGTCGATGCCGTCCCTGTCCATCGCGGCGATAACGTCCTCCGCCGTGGCCCATTTATGTACCTTGCCCGTCGAGAGGAGTTCGAAATACGGTTCATTTTTCCCTATAACTGCCGCATCCCTGATGATCTCGGGCGGATAGACGTGTACATGACAGTCGATCATGAGATACCCCCCATAAAAAAAAGACGATGCTTTCGCACCGTCTTTATTATACCAGAAAAAAGGAAAGGCAAACTACTTAACTTCGACGTCGGCTCCGGCCTCGGCGAGCTTCTTCCTGATCTCCTCTGCCTCTTCCTTGCTGACTGCTTCTTTGACTGCCTTGGGGGGGTTGTCGACAAGTTCCTTGGCTTCTTTGAGCCCAAGGCCTGTGAGTTCGCGGACAACCTTGATCACGTTGATCTTGTTGGCGCCCGGCGCCTTGTAGATTACGTCAAACTCGGTCTTCTCTTCCTCGGCGGCAGCAGCGGGGGCTGCGCCCATCGCCATCATCGGCATCGCCATCGCGGGAGCGGAAGCGGAAACTCCGAACTTCTCCTCAAGAGCCTTCACGAGCTCGGAGAGCTCAAGCACTGTCATGTTCTCTATAGCCTGAATCATTTCATCGCGGGTCATTCTTTTTTCCTCCTTGGATATATATCATCTTGTGTATCGCATACCGTGTATGCGATGTGCTTCCGGCGCAAAAACTATGCGACGTCTTCCTTCTTTTCCTTGATCTGGCTGAGGCAGGTGACCAGTCCTCTTGCAGGACCGGAAAGAACCGTAAGCAGACCCGCAATCGGGGCCGCGATGGTACGGACGACCTGACCGATAAGGACTTCCTTGGACGGGAGATCGGCGAGAGCGCCAATCTGTGTCGCATCAAGAAGGGTTTGTCCAAGAACGCACCCCTTCAGGACAAAAAACTTGTTGGTTCTGTCCTTCGCGAAATCACGAAGAGCTTTCGCTACCGCGACAGGATCCCCGTACGCCAGCGCGAAGACGTTCGGTCCGAACGCCATATCGTCGGGGAATGGAATAAACCCCTCCTGCTCCATGGCAATACGCATAAGCGTATTCTTCGCAACCTTCATTTCTCCGCCTGCAGCGCGCACCTGGGCGCGAAGCGCCGTAATCTGCGCAACAGTCATTCCGCGGTATTCGCATGCGAAAATAGCCTGTGTGCGGGCAAGACGCCCCTTCAGTTCATCTACCTGTTCGTACTTAAGTGTTGCCGGCATGTACTCACCTCCTTCGGTGAAAGTAAAAAATCCCGGGCGCCGGGCCCGGGATTGAGTACCTGTACGGCAGCAGATGCCGATCGACTCACCGGAACCTCGGCGGGCGGCCTGGCCTTTGTCCCCTTAAGGGACCCGCTGTCTTCAGTTCAAGTTCATATTTTGTTTTGAGCAGAGGAAAGGAAGCGCGTTACTCGCCTGCAACCTCTTTCTGCGCGGACGCAACGTCGATCTTGATTCCGGGGCCCATGGAAGAGGAAAGATTAAGGCTCTTCACGTAGGTTCCCTTCACCGAGGCGGGCCTCGCTTTCAGGACAGCCTGAATAAGCGTCTTCGCATTGTCAAAAAGCTGCTCGTTGGAGAAGCTCTTCTTGCCGATCGCATTGTGCACGATAGCGAACTTGTCAACGCGGAATTCGACGCGTCCGGCCTTGATCTCTTTTATCGCGGACGCAATATCGAACGTCACGCTGCCGGTCTTTGCGCTGGGCATAAGGCCGCGGGGACCAAGCACCTTTCCGAGGCGTCCGACCGATTTCATCATGTCGGGGGTCGCGATGACGGCGTCGAAATCAAGCCATCCGCCGGAAATTTTGCCCACAAGCTCTTCGCCGCCGACAAAATCAGCTCCGGCCTCTTCCGCTTCTTTTACCTTCTCACCCATGGCAAGAACGAGAACTCTCTTGGTCTTTCCCGTCCCATGGGGGAGCACAACCGTGCTGCGGACCTGCTGGTCAGCGTGACGAGGATCTACGCCGAGACGGATATGGACCTCCATACTCTCGTCGAACTTCGCGGTCGCCGTCTCTTTAAAAAGCGCGATCGCCTCTTTCACGGTGTACTGTTTTCCGTCCTCGATCTTCTGGTGTGCTGCAGTCAGTCTTTTACTCAACTTCGCCATTTTTTTCCCTCCTGGTGGTCAGACAGCCTTGAGGCCTCCCACAAATTCAAAACCACTTTTCATCAATCGACGATAGTGATACCCATTGAACGCGCAGTTCCCTCGACCATACGCATTGCGGCGTCGACGTCATAGGAATTCAGATCGACCTTTTTCAGCTCCGCAATCTCGCGCACTTTCGCCCTGTCAAGGGTGGCTACCTTCTTCTTGTTCGGTTCGCCGGAGCCGGATTCCAATCCGGCCGCCTTCTTGAGCAGCACGCTCGCGGGCGGTGTTTTGAGCACGAAGGTGAAGCTTCTGTCCGCGTACACCGTGATCACGGCGGGAATTACAAGCCCGGCCTGATCTGCTGTTTTCGCGTTGAACTGCTTCACGAACTCCATGATATTCACTCCGTGCTGACCAAGAGCAGGTCCCACGGGGGGCGCAGGCGTAGCCTTGCCTGCGGGCAACTGCAACTTGATCTCTGCTATTACTTTCTTCGCCATTCCTCAAAGTCTCCTCTCGTTACTGAAAGCACTTCCGCACACAGGGAAAAACAGGAGCCAAGAGTTCTCTTGCCTCCCTGGAATGCGGGCCTTCGCGCTGATATATATCTAGAGCTTCTCAAGCTCCGTATAGTCAGTTTCTACAGATGTCTCCCGGCCGAAGACCGTCACAGAGAACTTCACTTTTCCCTTTTCCGGGAAAATCTCGACAACCGGCCCCACATGACCTTCAAAGGGTCCGGATTTTACCTTGACGACATCGCCAGGCCGGAAATTAATCTCGATTTTGGGTTTCGCCTGGTCTTTACCGACCTTCCCCATGATCTCTTTCACTTCTTTTTCAGTGAGAGGAATCGGATGGTTTCCGGAGCCGACAAAGCCAGTCACGCCTGGGGTATGCCGAACGACATACCACGACTGGTCGTTAAGACGCATCTCGACAAGAACATAACTGGGAAAAAGCTTGCGAGTCACCTTTTTGCTCTTTCCCTCTTTTATGGAGACACGCTCCTCAACAGGGACGAGGACGCCGAAAATACTGTCCTCCATACCCATCGTGGCAATTCTCTGTTCGAGATTTGCCTTGACGCGATTTTCGTACCCTGCATACGTTTGTACTATATACCAGCGGCGCGCTTCAATACTGTCCATACTTTAAGGGGGTCTTGCGGCCCCCTCACCTCCCTGCCGATCTCTGAAATGATCCCGGTATCAACTGCCTGGACCGGCAGCGGGCTTTTAACTAAAGAGCCTGGAAAAGACTCCTGTAAGTACCATATCAACTATCCCGAGATAGGCCGAAACCAAAAGCGTAAAAGCGATAACGACTATTGTTGAATACCAGACTTGCTTTTTCCCCGGCCACGTTACTTTCTTCAACTCGGCCCGGGCTTCCCGAACGAAGGTGAGGATATTTCCCACAACCTCTGCCCCCCATCTTGTTTTTGACAATAAAAAAATGGCAGGCCCGGCAGGACTCGAACCTGCAACCCCCGGTTTTGGAGACCA
>CAZGDK010000184.1:0-4301 GCA_964525155.1 uncultured Smithella sp.
CGCCGCGCCCCGACTATACAACCGGTTATACGGTCGACGGCTGGTCGCTTCCGGACAGCATGGCCAATATTTTCGATGCAGGCCGGCAAAACGATGTTCCCTACATGGTCAGCGTGGCCAGCGAAGAAATCGCAGCGGGCGGATATGTTACGATTCCGCCGTCAGCTATCGGTCCGCGCATGCTCACCATGAGCGGAAATATGAATTCCAAAATGTATGTATACATCTTTACCCAGGTTCCGGATGCTTGGCGGGCTTTGGGGCAAACCGGCTGGCACGGCAGCGATGTTTCCTACATGCTCGGAGGGCTTCCGACGATGGGCATGTTCCCCGGCGCGCTGGTTCCCAGTTCGATGCCCTTAAATCCGGGTCTGACCGAAAAGGACTTTTGGGTATCCGAATTCATGGCCCGGATGCTGACGAATTTTGCCCGAACCGGCGATCCGAGTGTTCCGGAAATGGGCGTAACCTGGCCGCCTTATGCAAACCCTGATCAGTATTATCTGGATATCGGTTTCCGGCCGAGTGTTGCAAGTGGCTTCAATTCAGTGACAACAAGAATACCGTCGCGATAAGCGCAGGTCAACAGGGGGGGGCGAGTTTTCGCCCCCCCCTGTTGAGAAGATAAGACCTTCAATGATCATGTAAGTGTAACAATGTCCGGACGTGTCATCGATACACGAAGGATGAAACAATGCGTTCGTACGATATCAGTGAATATATTTCTGAAATCAGTAAAAAAAATATCGACCTCGATAACAAGGCCATTCATCTGCAATGGAAGAAATTTTTAAGCGGTGATCCGGACATTGATACAACCATTGTTTCTCCGGAAATTCTTAGCGATTGGATCCGCTGCCGGACGATGAATGTCAATCCCCACATTATTCCGGAAAACGTTCTTTTGACGGGAGATGCCCTTCAGGAAAAACTCGACGCCAACCGGACCTTAATCGACATCAGCCAGCCTTTTTTGCACAAACTTTTCCGATACCTGAAAAACTTCAGTTACGCGGTTTGTCTGTTCGACCGGGAAGGCTATATGCTCAAAGCGATTACGGATGCAAAATACATTATGAACAACAGAATGTTTAATTGCTTTCCGGGAACCCGCTGGTCCTATGAATATGGCGGCAATTGCTGCCCCGCCAGTGTTTTCGAAAAGAAAAAGCCCCTGCAGATTATAGGGTCCAATCATTACCTCAAATGCTTTCACTTTACTTCCGCGTCCGGCGCGCCGATTGCCGATCCGGACGGCGCGTTGCTGGGGTGTATTATTCTCACCACTTTCTATTCGGCCACTCATCCGCATACACTGGGGCTGGTGATGGCGGCGGCTCATGCCATTGAAAATGAATGGCGGGCCAATAAAGCGTTCGCTCAATGCCAGGCCGCTTTCGAAATGACGGATATGATCTCCAGCATGCAGAATGTTATTACATCGTCGATTCCGGAAGCGCTTATTGCCGTTAATAACGACGGCGGCATTATGACCGTCAACGAAAAAGCGCGTTTGATGTTCGCTCTCGGCGATAAAAATGTTACGGGTATGACATTGCGGCAGATTTTTAATAGTGATGAAAATGAGAACTTTTTATCCGCCGTTGAACAGATGGGTCCTGTCAACGACATGGAGGTTCGCATCCGGACATCGCAGGGCGGGGGTGATTATTCGCTTACGTGTAACAATATTGCATTGGCTGGAGGCTCCGTGATCGGAAAATTGCTGATCCTTTCCGAAATCAAAAGAATCAAGTCGCTGATCACGCGAACCATCGGCGCCAAAGCCAACTTCACGTTTAAGGACATCCGTTGCCAAAATGACGGCTTTAAAAATATTCTGGATCAGGCCTCTGCGATGTCTCAAAACTTGTCCAACGTGCTTTTACTGGGGGAAAGCGGAACGGGAAAGGACATTCTGGCTCAAGCGATTCATAATGCCAGCCCGCGCAGGGACGGGCCCTACGTCGCCATCAACTGCGCGGCGATTCCGCGCGACCTCATCGCCAGCGAACTGTTCGGGCATGCCGAAGGTGCGTTTACCGGATCGCGCCGGGGCGGCAGCCAGGGGAAATTCGAACTGGCCGACGGCGGCACTATTTTTCTGGATGAAATCGCCGAGACGTCGCTGGAAATCCAGGCGGTGCTTTTGCGGGTTATCGAAGACAAGTGCGTTGTGCGCATCGGCTCTCATCAAATCCGCACCGTCGATGTCCGGATCATTGCCGCCACCAACCGCGATTTGCTTTTGGAAGTCCATCGCGGAAATTTTCGCAAAGACCTCTATTACCGGCTCAATGTCTTTAACATCCATCTTCCACCGCTTCGGGAAAGACCGGAGGACATTGTTCTTTTGGTCGAATATTTCATTCAAAAATGTGCAAAGGCCCAAAAGAAAACCGTTCTGGGCGCTGACGAGAAGGTTGTGGAATTTTTCAGAAGCTATCCATGGCCGGGCAATGTGCGGGAGCTGCAAAACGTTGTGGAACGGATGGTGAATTACGCCACTTCGGATCGGCTCACCGTCAATCTCATTCCGCCGGAAATCGTCGACACGCGCCGTATACGCAAGCAGAGCCTCGATTTGGAGTTGCCCTCGGAAAAGGAAAAAAGGCTTCTTCGTCACATGCTGACTTTAGGGCTCAGTAAAAAAAATATCGCCCGGCAACTCAATATGTCCCGGACAACGTTATACAGCAAATTAAAGAAATACGGGCTTACGGATACGGAAAGTACTTGATGCCGGGGAGCGTTCTGAATCCGATTACCCCTCACACCATAAAAAATGCCGCCGGAACACAGGGTGTCCCGGCGGCGGAATTCTCTTTCATGCTGATCGTTATTGAAATGATTATCTCAGCCGCATTAAATACCGGAGGTGTTCCAGATCGAGGCGTTAACCGGCCGACTGATATAGCGTTTCCAGCGGGTGTCGCCATCCAGGTAGGTTTTCTGGAAAGCCAGACCCACGCGGGCCACATAAATACCGGCTGACGTCGGGCTGCCCCAGGACATGTGACCGGCTGTCGAAACTTGATAATGCATTTTGGGTACACGATAAGGAATGGCCATATAAACGCCTTCTGACTGCCCCATGCCGCCCAGCATCGTCGTATCCATAAGTCCGCTGAAGATCGCGGTGGGGCACTTGGTGCCGTAGCCTTTGGAGTTGATGTTAATAGCCGTCATATTATGTCCGGCCAGCGTCATGGCTGTCTTGACGGCGCTATTAGCCGAATTGATCCAGCTTGCGCCGCCGCCCATCGACCATCCCATGACACCGATTCTGGCGGTATTGATCTTGCCTCTGAGCGCATAACCCGTGCGGTTATTTGCCGCTTTCAGGGCATTGATGGCGTTCATCTGCTGGCTGGCTCGCGGATCAACCTGGTCCATCGTCGTGGTCGAGGAACAATTGACATAAACAATGCCGTGCGACGCAAAGAAGGGTCCCCAGGCGGCATCCATCGACTGCGTGCCGGTGTAGGGCTGCATAAAGACGATGGCGGAGAAAGGCGCCGTGGCCGTTCTGGGATAATACACGGTCGCGCCGGCCAGATAGCCGGGCAAATTCGTTGTTGAATAGCCATAAGGTCCGTTTCCGCTGTAAGCGCCAGGGGTTTCCGGACGGCAGATTGCGCCGGAAGGACAACTCTGGGCATAACCGGTCACGGCCAGACCCAGAACAAATACTGAAATAATTAATGACTTCCATAAATTGCTAACTTGCATAAAATCTCCTTTTTCCGTAATAGATTTCAAATAAAGTTTCCTTCTTTTCCGAACCCTGAATAAATCCTGTGGATCGACCGTGTTCCGCGTTCTGATATCTGAATGATCAGGGGATGCACCTTTTGCCTGAAAATCCCTTCCTTCTTTTCCCCTCACTTAATATCTTTAAACATACATATAGCAGATTGCGTGCCATAGTTGATAAGGTAGGCAGAGTGCTGATTTTGTTGATCTTTAGTGAGTAATATTTGTTTTGGGGATTTTGCTAACGGCTGTCATGTTCGGTTTCATGTTCAGTATGTCCATGCATGGGACATACTGTGAAACAGAAATGCTGCATACTTACGTCATCGTAATTCCGCACGAAGGATTTTCCGTAAAGTCCAAAAAAAAACGGCCCCCGCATGACATGCAGAGGCCGGTTTTTTTAATCATCTATCTGAGCCACCAGGATCCCGTGCTTGAAGAAGAACTGGAAGATGAGCTGGACGACCACCATCCGGTGCTCGATGTAGAACTCGACGATGAAGACGAGCTGGTGCTCGACCCGCCGTCCGGAGGAATATTGG
>CAZGDK010000185.1:0-3990 GCA_964525155.1 uncultured Smithella sp.
TCTTGCGGTTGATCGGACCTTCATGCGCATCCAATTCACCATGACAGATAAGTGATAACATGGCCGTACCATGATTCATCTCGCGGGGCTGGTAGCTAGCTGCGAAATCATCCGGGTCATCGATACTAATGAAACCATCAAGCAGCTTATGCCGAGCAAACGGCAGGCCATCCAGAACTGCTACAACCGGGTTCTCATCTTCCGGCGCTGTTACTGAGGGTAGTTCTTCCACTGTACCATCAGCAAATGATTCGACCGAACATTGCGGCGAGGGACGAAAAAAAAGGATGCCACCTTCTTGAAAAAGTGCACTATAATTTTCACCCAATACCCGTTCGATATTTGCGACAGGGAGTTCAACCTTGATGGAGTGAAAATGTATCTCTTTTATATGACATGCGGCAATTACGACGCCGCCTTCTAGAATCACAAGCTCTTCTGTGCGCTGCTGTCGTTGTTGTCTTCCACGTTCATTCTCCTCGTATGAAAACTCAATTTCAAAAGCAATCATAGAGTGGTGTCCTTTTTTACACTCTACTTCTTCTTTCCAATATTTTAGGATGCCTGTATCAGTCACCCTATCTTTGATATTCCAAAAGCGGACTGTGCGAAGGTGTGAAAATATTTCACCCCAAACCCCAGCGCGGAACCTGAGCCGCCCATTTCGCTCCCAAGTATCGAACAGGTTCTTTATATCCGTTAAGGCTTGGCGATTACTGAGACTCAGATACATTCTGCCCTGTAGGTGAGCCTTCTTTTCTTCTTCGATGGACCGAACAATATCTTCTGTATATTGACGATAATCGTGTGGAATGGCCGCGCGGATTGCATCAGCAGAAATATCTTCTTGCAGAAAGCCGTCATCGCCAATTACGCCATTTGCAGCTAATGCGGCAACGATCTCACGAGAATTTCCGGCATTTAAATCAGAAACCCGATCCTTGAAGAATAACTTCCCGATTTTTGGACGTTCATAAAATTGATCATCGGCATCTATATCTTCTGTATCTATTTCAGCAAGCCATTTGAGGCCGGGAACTGCGGCAACTGCAGTACGAAAATTCTCAGGTCTCCCTATGGTTTCCAGAACTAATATATTTTCCATGCTTGTACCGGTCGATGTATTAGAAACGAATGCATCCAACATGGTGGTTAGTTGCGGCCCAATGCGATCCCCTTGATCTTCTCTTTTGGGTAGCCTGAAGTGATTTATAACCATCCTAGGTCGCGGCACTCGCGGCAACGGCGTGGAACGGGGCATGATAAGCAGAGGTTTATCCGGCATCATCGACCTCTTGTTTACCAATAATAAACCTGCTCTCAAAATTATTAATTCGACTTTTGATAATCTCTTTCGGGTTGTCCTGCGAATGGTTCAGTATGCATTGACGTAGGACATCGATACAGAATTCCTCAATCTCAGAAAAACTGATAGCGGCCAGTTTTTCGGATAAGATTTCGTAAGGCATTTTGAAACTGAAGCCGGTTCTTACCTCGAAATTTTTTATAAATTGAACACGCTGAGCACTAGTTGGTGCGGGCAATTGGACTTTGACCTGGAATCGCCGCCAGACCGCTCTGTCTAGCAATTCGGGGTGATTACTGGCCGTGATTACAACTGTATGCGAAGGGATTCGGTCTATCTGTAACAATAAGGAACTAACCACGCGCTTAATCTCACCGGTTTCGCGGGTATCGCCACGCTCCTTACCCAACGTCTCAAATTCGTCCAAAAAAATTACACACTTTCTAGATCTAGCTACATCAAACACTTTTTGTAGCCTAGAGGCAGTTTCACCCAGATAACTACCGATAATATTTTCATAGCGTACAACGAGAAATGGATACATCAATTCAGACGCAACAGCCTCAGCCAATGTTGTTTTCCCATTACCAGGGGGACCAGCAAATAGAATACGGTGACGTGGCTCCAAACCATATGAACCTAGCAGATCGGCTCTGTGGTGTTCCTCCACTACCTCCCGGCAAATTTCTAGGACATTCTTTTCAAGCACGAGGTCGGTGAAACGCTTTTCAGGAACAACTTCAAAGACTAGATCTCTTGCACCATTCTGTATGAAAGACGTCGTTCTATTTAGCTGATTGCTTTGAGTGGACAAAAGGTCCATCAGACGATCGGCAAGAATACGATGATTTTTAGAACGTTCATCCGCAGCCAATGCTTCGACGGCTTTTTTAAGTGAGAAGACATCACTGCCAATTGCAGATTTAACTATGCTTAGTAAAATATCTGCTCTTGCCATTTACTTACTCCAATTTAAGAGCTAACAAAATTTGTATGCTTATGATTATGTTCTTGTAATCTAACTTTTCAATATAAAAGTTAAACTCAAAGGTTGTATTGCTAAATTCTGTCATCTTACGATGAACGATGCGACTATTACATAGTGATTAAGAATTGTCAACTTTCCTAGTGACAATTAATTAAAGAATAACATCTATAATAATAACTGCTTAGCAAAATGATGGCATGCTTAATCGTTATGAAAAGCATGTGAAGTTGAACATGGCGCGCCGCGATTCACTGCAGGTGCATTCGTAAAATGGTTTGGTACAAAAATCTAAAAGATAATGATTTTAGCATCAGGAAATATTTTCAAGTTTCTCCCACGGATGTGTACTTCGTAACTCCTTAGCCAAACAAGTTAAAATACCATCGAGCAATTCGCCTTTTCGAAGTTTCTTATGCCACTTTTCAAGCGGAAACGTATCACGATAATTATTGTACTCCTTAAGAAGTAGTTTTATTTCCGTCGTTGTGGGTTTATATCGAACTTCCTTAACTATTTTCTTTCCTGCTATTTTCTGCATGACAGCAAACGGCGCTTCAGGAATAGCAAATACCACATTTATTCTTATGTCGTCTCTCTCGTATGTTATGACGGTTTCATAAGCTTCAGCAAAACCACGCGCCTCAAAATGATATTCTTCTACCAGAAAATTCAAATGAAGAATTGCGGGATTTAGAAAAGTAGGTTCTCCTGTCTTGATAAATTCAGCAGTTAACATAAGGGATTCCTCCCCAATATACTAGCTAATCGGGGACCTCCTATCTTCTCTGTTTCAAAAGATATGATTTAATGAGTTCTTTTTTCTTATCTGCAGAGAAAGTATTCCAACTCTGATGGGTTGGTTTCGGAAGCTCGTATTCAAGAAATATCGGTGGGTCTGATGCTTCCCAATATTCGGCAAGATCACTCTTGCAGTGCGAGCATGCCGGTTTTGCATTCAAAAATAAGTGCTCATGATCCTGAGTCACATCGCATGTAATGGTAAATGCTATTTGTATGAGATCCGTAAGAGCCAAATCCCTTGCATCACTAAAGTCTGATATATTCAAAATAATATTTTCTAATTCCTGGTAGGCAGTGTCTTCCAATGCATTTAGAATAAACATGTGGCCACTTGGCTTACTCCTTAATAAAAACATACCATAATAGTGCCCTGATAATTCAGGCGCATCATAGGTCTTTCCGCATGCACCGCACCGATAATGGAAAATATGCATTTTTACTTTCATGGTATAGGCGTAATCATTTTAGGTGTTAAAATGCTATTATAGTTATTAATAACGGCATAATTATTTCCAGCGCCCCTTAAGGACTTAAATTTTATCACATCATAACCTGCATTTTGTGCTTTACTGCCAATAGCTTGAGTGGATGAACTTATTGGACCGCCATTATAGCCCCATTTGGCTGCAGTTTTTGAATTTGTTAGATCAAGAACTTTAGCCTTATCTAAATTCATTTCGAATCTGATGCCATTTTTGGGGGCACCGCCATGATATGCAATTTCTTTAATTGCAGTATTTGGTTTTTCTGCAACGTAAAAAGCCCTACCAAACCTACTATTAGGGTTAAGATATTTCGCGTCTATACCGTTTACTACATTTTGAGCAGCCTCCGGACTTAATGTGCCGTGATATACATTTTTCGACGCTTTCTTCTTACACAACCCCAGCGGATC
>CAZGDK010000186.1:0-3921 GCA_964525155.1 uncultured Smithella sp.
TGCGTAATCAAAAATTGATAATCTTTGGTATGAGCATCAAGATGATCTTTAGGTCTTTTTTTGTCCAGAAATTCTTTGTTGGTATTGTTCATGTCCATTCATTGAATAACAATTTACTAGACGGCAATTTTCTTTAAGATATTGTCTCTGATCTCATTCCAGATATGAACCGGATCGGCCTCGGGTGAGCGGGTCAGCTGAGGGTTCTTTTTGATGATTTGCGCCGCCCAGAATCCTGCTGATTTATTGGCGCTGTCGCGGTTGAACAGTTTGACCTGCTTCAAAATATCCTTGGGAATGTTCAGGTGTATTCGATGTTCCCCGATTGTGATTTCGTCCGAATCCTCTGCGACGGTTGCCGCCCGAGGCGGTATTGGCGGCGCAGACGGCTCGGGTTGGGGTACGGCTGCGCCCTCATGGGAAACGATGCCCCGCGACTCAATATTTTGCGATGATTCATCTTGCGCCGGCACGGTCTGTGTGTCGATTTCCCCCGGGGCTATGGACATCGTTACTAAAGAACCAGAATCTGCTGATTCTTCCAAAACAGCATTTTCAACAGACTCAACAGCCGTTTCCGGAAGAGGTTTATCCGGAAGGGGCGTATCCTCCGGTAATTTGGCATCAGCGCCGCATTCGGCGATGGGAACAGCGCTTTGAGTAGGGCGAACGTCCTGTGGTATGTTTTCCCGGTATGTTTCACCGTTTACAACAAGCGGAAACTGAATCAGGATGCCGTTTTCCTGCCGGGACGCAGTCTGTCCCTGATTGATTTCGAAGGACGCCTCCGCATCCGATGAATCATCCATCATCAGAGACGCTGAAATGTCATCTTCGTCAGGTTCGATATCAG
Source organism: uncultured Smithella sp. (assembly GCA_964525155.1). Lineage (GTDB taxonomy): Bacteria > Desulfobacterota > Syntrophia > Syntrophales > Smithellaceae > UBA8904. The sequence goes on from CAZGDK010000186.1 coordinate 854, forward strand.
GACGACTGCGAAGCCTGCGCTGCTGAACGGCCGTTTTGCTGAGTTTTTGGAAACGTTCGGCGATTTGTGTCACCATATCGGCGGAAATATAATGAAAACGATTTGTTTCAGCATTTTTCAGGCATAATTTGCAGATTTTGTTGATGAGCCGCGGAACGCCTTGTTCCGAGCATTCCCAGATGGCGGGAATGCAATCATCGGTAAAAATTTTGACATCTGTTCCAGCCCGTTTCAGACGGGTTTCGATGTAGATTTTGACGGCTTCTTCCGAAGGAAGTTTGTCGATCCGGCCGTATGTGCTGATTCGTTGAAACAGATTGGCTCTTTTGGGATGTTCCAGACGCTGGGCCAGCTCCAGCTGGCCGGCCAGCACCAGCGTGAAAAAATTGCGCTGATCATCCTGCATATTGGTTAAAAGCCTGAGATTTTCCAGGTTGGCCGGAGACAGGGCATTGGCTTCATCAATAAAAATGACAACTTTCAGGCCCTCTTGCCCAGTGGAGATCAGCAGACGCTTGAACAGGTCCAGCAGCTCCGCTTTTCGATTCTCTTCACATGGCTTCCCACTGATCTGTCCGATAATTTCCCTTAAAAGATGGGGAAAGGTCAGGCTGGGATTGGCAATCAGAACAACCTTGTATATTTTCGGATCAAGCGCGTCTATAATCATGCGCAGAGACATCGTTTTTCCGATTCCCACCGCGCCGACAATGACGGCGAAAGATTCATTGGCTTCTCTTATTGCGAAAATAGTCTCAGAAATAACATTCTCCATCGATGTATGGCAGTCAACATACATCGATGGATCAGGCACGTTGTCAAAAGGCGGTTTATTCAGATTCCAGTATTCGCAATACATAGACGGATGCTATTCCCTGTTCAAAAGAAACCCGACCAAAGCCAGAAAAATAACGATCAGCCCGAATCCCGTAAACATGAACGAGAATGCGGACGTGCTCGTCTCGGCGCTGCTGAACATTTGTCTTACGTTTAAAATATTTCCCCAGTAGAAAACGAACACATAAGCAAAAAACAACGCAAGCCTCATGTAGCCGAAAAGCAAAGCGACGGTCATGAGTCCCAGAAGAACCATGATCTGATGAACAGAAACCGACATTTCACTAGCCAGTATGCTTTCCATAATTTTACTCCTTTCTCCCAATTACTCCATGAAACAGCGATCTTATCATTTCCAAACCCTTCGAAACAGGTTGAACAAAGATCGTCACAACATATTACTCTTCAATAGTATTATCGAATTTATAACACGAAAACTGAATATATTTTATGTGACAGGCGTCACGAAACGGATGGTTTGTTGAAGAAGGATGGCTTTAGAAGAAAATATTTGTTGCTGACCAGTTCAATTTCACCGGATTTCATCAAACTGCTGATGATTCGGCTGGCCGTTTCCCTGGAAACCGCAGCAAAATTGGCTATGTCTTTATGCGTCAGCTTAATGCTGATGATGGTGCCGTTATTATCCTGAGCGCCGAATTTTCGGGCAAAAACCTTGAGGGCTGCCCGGACTTTTTCACCCGCCTCGGCAAAACCGAGAATGTTGAGCATGCCCCAGGATTCCCGCAAACGGGCGCAAAGCAGGGTAATGAGTTGCTGCAGACTTTTTTCGTTGCTCATGATGAATTTGATGAAATTGCTTTTGGTAATGAATCCGACCATGCAGTCTTCCATGGCAATGATGGTTGCCGGAGACGTTTTTCCGTCAAGAATAGCCATTTCACCGAAATAGTCATATCGTTTGTGGATGGCAAGCATCAATTCCTTGCCCGCATCAGTGTAACGGATAACTTTAACTTTACCGCTCACGATGAAGTAAAAATAAGACGGTTCATCCTCTTCCAGAAGGATGACTTGATTCTTCATAAATTTTTTGAGAATCACAACAGACTCAATTTCCGCAAGTTCCTGCCTGGATAAACAGGCCAGAAAGGGAATGCCGCCGCAAATTTTATTAAAATCATCGGAGGTAAATTTCATGTGTCCGATTTTACTAGAAAGTATTTCAGATAGCAAATGCTTTATTGCGGAATATATTTGTTGTATAGAGCGAAAAAACAATGGGGGCATGAAATGATTTCTCGACCAGTTAGACTTCTGCTTATATCGATTTTGTTATTAACCTGGCTTGCCCATGCGGCCCCATTGAGCCCGCTTTCTTATTCGCCGTCGATGCTTATGAAAACTAAAGCCCCTGTCTCGTTTGTTGAAGTCATTCATGCCTATCCGCATGACAGCGAAGCATTCACGCAGGGGCTCGTATTTCATGAAGGATTTCTTTATGAGTCAACAGGCATTAACGGAAGATCGGGGCTGTTTAAAAAAGAAATCCAAACCGGCAAGGTTTTGCAGGAAACAAAAATAGCGCGCGAATATTTCGGAGAAGGCATCGTGTTTTTGAAAAACAAAATCTATCAACTGACCTGGCAAAATGAGATGTTGATTGTTTATGATGCTGAATCGTTTAAGGAAATAAAGAAACTGAAATATTCGGGTGAGGGCTGGGGGCTTGCCACAAACGGAAAGCATTTGCTCAGAAGCGACGGCTCTTCCACGATTACATTTCACGATCCCGGATCATTTAAAATTGTCCGGAAAATCAATGTCCGGGACGGTGATATGCCTGTTGAACGGCTCAATGAACTGGAAATGGTCAAAGGTGAAATCTGGGCAAATATTTATCTGGAAGACTTGATTGTCCGTATTTCTCCTAAAAACGGGAAAGTCAAAGGATGGATCGATTTGTCGACACTTCGTTCCTATCTGCCGAAAAACGCCCAGGTCGATGTCATCAACGGCATCGCGTATGATGAAAAATCAGACCGAATTTTTGTCACAGGCAAATTCTGGCCGAAGCTCTTTGAAATCAAAATCGTGAAGTGAAGTCTTTAAAAACTTAATTATCTTGACCCTCTAACCTTTTTGCATTATAAGCGCCGCAGTTTATTCCCCATGGATATTTTTTGGAGGTCAAATGAGGATTATTTTATTGGGTGCGCCGGGAGCCGGCAAGGGCACAATTGCCAAACTGCTCAACGAATTGGACGGGT
>CAZGDK010000187.1:0-3919 GCA_964525155.1 uncultured Smithella sp.
GGGGAATAGCAACATTCTCATCAAATACATCTGGATCCACGTATTACTGGACTGGTAATACCTATGATTTATACGGAGCGGCTGCAGATATATGGCGCATGAAAGCGGCTAATGTGGCACGCATGGTGAACTTCAGCACAGACGGCCATTCGATCAATCGGGGTGATTTGAGAAAATCTTACCTGGAGATGGCTGATTACTTTGCTGGTATGTCTCCGTTTGGAGCAGCATACTCAGTAAAGATGACGAGGGATGACGTATGAGCATCGGGTTGACCGCTGATGAACTCTCCCAAATGCGAGATGATATCGAGGGTCTTTTACCAGATACCTGCAACATACTGAGCATCACCCGTACCAGTGATGGCATGGGTTCTTGGACTGAGACATGGGGTACGGCTACAGCGTCTGTTTATTGCCGCATTGATTTTATGTCTGGTAAAGAAGCCTTGGCGAGCAGTGCAGAACAGCCATTCAACAGGGCCATGTTGAGCCTGCCGTATGATACGACCATCACGCCGGCAAACAGAATCGAATGGGAAGATTTGACCTTCAATGTGATTAGCGTAAATGAGGGGCAGTCGTGGGTTGCTGTAAAGCGCGCCGTAGTGGAGCAGGTTAGATGAGTGCAAGTATGAAGATTGACACGGCTGTTTGTGATAATCTCATCGCCACTTTGGAAGATAAAGGTGATGAGGTGGTAAGGAAATTCGCTTTCAAGATTCAGGCTGACAGTCAAATGATGGCACCTGTCGATACCGGCGCTTTACGGAACAGCGCCTTTACGAAAACAAGCAAGGGAAGCTCTTACCAGGAAGCAGCATCTTTAGCGAGAGACAAAAACCCTGATGCGCGCATTGATGCGGACATAGCTGAGGATGTTGGGCTTGGTGAGGCAATCATCGCTTACCCGATGGAGTATGCAGTTTATGTCGAGCTTGGTACTTCTAAGATGCCGGCACGCGCATATCTGACACCTGCAGCTGAGTCAAATGATGCAGCTTTTAAGCAAGCGCTAAAGGACTTGATTAAATGACAAGCATATCGGTTTATAACGCTTTGAATACAGGCCTGTTTAATGCTTTGAAGGGTGGAACAGCGCTTATATCCGCTTTAGGTGGAACGGCAATTTATTATGGAATGGCGCCACGAGGGCGGGCATTGCCTTATGTGGTTTGGAGCTATCAATATTCATCACCCGATAACATGACACCAAGTGAGTCAACCACTCAACTGGTTTATGTCAGGGCATACGCGGCAACGGCTGGACAAGCCGGTACGATTGACGCGCTTATATCGGATCTGCTGCATAAGCAGACTTTGACCGTCACCGGTTATACAAACTTCTGGAGCGCACGGGAAACCGAGTTTGCTTTTCCAGAACAAGATGAAGCTGGCGTGGTTACGTGGACTACGGGTGCATATTACCGCATCCGATTAGATCAATAATTTTTGGAGGCTAACTAATGGCAGATATTACTGGTAAGAACGCATACATAACTTGGGTTTACTCAGGCGGTACAGTCCAATTACATTCGGACTACCGGACAATCTCGGAGAATCCGAGCATCGATTTGGCGGAGTGCAGTGCGGGAGCTGACACTAACAAAACATACATCGCAACTTTGAAAGACGCAACCATTGATTGGAGCGGTTTACTCCAGGCTGATGGAACAGCAATGTTAACTGCGCTTGCGCCAGGTATTGAGGGTACGCTGAAGGTTTACCCAGAGGGTACTGCATCTGGAAAGCCGAGCAAGACCTATCCCGCAATCTGCATGGGTGCACGAACTAACATACCATATAACGATGTTGTGGAAGTGTCCTGCACATTCCAGGCGAATGGGGCGTGGAGCTAATGTCTGAACTGATCAAGCTGAGTAGTGGTAAAGAACTTGTTTTTGATTGGTCGAAAATAGGCCAGAGAGAGCTCAGAATAGCTAATGAGATTGGCATTGGCTTTGGCAATGAAGTCACAGATACCATTATCGGAAAGGTGCTTGATATGAGTGCCGACGAAATTGCAGACATGAGCGCTGTTGACTACGCTATGATTCGCGGTACGTTCTGGCCATCTTACATGAAGATGCTGGAAGGAATGCGAAAAAACTTGGAAAGCGCGTCTATCTCGGATTAGTAACGAAAGAGGGTCTACCTTGGGAGTACTGGCGCTGGCAATTGGTACAGGAAACCGGATGGACACTTGAATACATAGACGCGCTTCCTGCGACTGAAGTTATGGAGTACATGGCTATTCGTGAAGGTAAGGCTCATGCACAGAACTCAATACTAAAATGACGCTGAGGTAATATGGCAACCGAAATTGGAAGCATGTTTTGGAAAATTGGTGCTGACCTTGGCGACCTGGTAAAGGGCATCAAGGACAGCAAAAGCGAAGTAACTGGCTTGGAAAATGACATCAAGCCGGTCAATACCGCGTTGGACAAAATGGAAGACGAGGCAAAAAGCGCCGGCAATGCCTTAGATAAAATGGGCGATGACCTCAAGGGCGCAGGCAACTCTGCAAGCAATGCCGGTGATAAATTTGATTCCCTGATGACTGCCTTTACCGGCATCAATCAGGCGGTGCAGTTAGCACAGCAAGCCTATGCGGCACTCGAAGGCGTTTATGATAAGGTTATCACCCAGACCGTCGAATATGCAGAAGAGGTCAGACAGTTATCTCGAACAATTGGATCTACACCTGAGGATGCTTCCAAGCTGATTCAAGCCGCCGATGATGTGAAGGTTAGTTTTAGTGACCTGACAACGGGCATGAATATTGCGATCAGGAACGGGTTATCGCCTACTATTGATGGTATGGGCGCGCTTGCCGATCAATACATGGCTATTGAAGATCCAATCAAACGTGCTGAATTTCTGCTAAAGAATTTTGGTAGAAGTGGCGCGAACCTGGCCCCTTTGATGGAACTTGGTGCGGCTGGTATAAAAGAACTAGGCGATGCGGCTGAAGAGACAGGCCTTGTACTGAGCCAGGATGCCATTGATGCTACACGTGAGTATGAGATTGCGGTAGACAGCCTGACTGATAGCTGGCAGGGGTTTGTAACGGTGGTTGGGCTGGAAGTGATTCCGGTCATCAATAAATTATTGAATAATATTAATGATTCTAAAGCAGTACCAGCTTTGCGTGAAGAAGTTCGCTTATTAGCAAATGCGTTGTCTGATGCAGGTGTAATAACCAAGGATGAATACAATGCAATTTTGCGCGAGGCTTATGACTTAACCCAAACTAATGCAGACAAAGTTGTGTTCTTAGCCGGTGCACTTGACACACTGAAAGGCAAGTACGCAGAAACTGGCGGCGTTGTTGATACTACTGCTGAATCCATAATACAGGGTTCCATTGATGCGGCGAATGCGGCACAAGAGCTTGACAACAAAACCAGTCTTAAACAAGCCCGTGAGGAGTACGAAAAAACCGCTGCGGTTTTGAACGACCAGCTTGCACAGGCTTACAATAATGTGAAAACCGCCGAGGAAAACTGGCGCAGTGGCGTTGCCGGCCAGATAAAGGGAGAAGTCGAGGAGGAGTTCAAAAACGGTGCGATTTCTGTTGAAGAATACAGAGGGGCGCTTGAAACCTTAGACGCAACTTACGGCACTGGTTTTGCGATTGACTTCGAGATGAAAGAGAAAATCCCTGATTTGGTGAAGGCATTGCTTGAGGATCCACAGGGCTTTGTTGATAAGGCGGCTGCATTTGAAAATTATTTTATGCCGCTGGATAAAGCTGTAAAAGAATCCAAGAAAGAAGTTGCTATACTTCAAACAAAACTTGATGAACTGGAAAGAACCTACATTGCCACAATCCGCATTGTCACCTATGGCAGCGCAAATTTATCCGATGTTGTTAATTATGGAAGTGGTGGGCAGATTACCGGAAATTATGAACGGGA
>CAZGDK010000188.1:0-3912 GCA_964525155.1 uncultured Smithella sp.
TTTATTTGCCCCGATCATCCGCTTTGTGGAAAAAATCTCCGGCAAAACCTACGGCAAGAATCCCGAAAACGATATTTCCATCCGCGTCATTGCCGACCACAGCCGCGCCGTAACCTTCCTGATCGGCGACGGCATCCTGCCTTCCAATGATGGCCGCGGCTATGTGTTGCGCCGCATTCTGCGCCGCGCCGCGCGCCATGGCAAGATGCTGGGCATCGACAAACCGTTTTTGAATGAAGCCGCGAAAGTCGTCATCGACATGATGAAATACACGTATCCCGATCTGGCCGATAAAGCGCCTTACATCACCAAGGTGATTTTAAACGAAGAACAGCGCTTCATGGAAACGCTCGACGCGGGCCTGCGCATTTTGCAGGAAGAAACGGCGGCGCTCAAAAAAGAAGGCAAAACCGTTCTGCAAGGGGATGTCATTTTTAAACTTTACGACACCTATGGATTCCCCACCGATCTGACGGCGGACATCGTTAAAAAAGACAAAATCACGCTCGACACGGACGGCTTCGAAGCCGAAATGGAACGCCAGCGCGAACGCGCGCGCGGCGCCTGGAAAGGCAGCGGTGAAGAAGCCGTGGCCGAATGCTACCTCAAAGTGTCCAGTTCCGGCGTAGTGAGCGCCTTCTGCGGCTATGAGACCGACAGGAAAGATGAAGCGAAAGTTACCGCCATTTTTGTGGGCGGAAAACCGGCGAATGTGGCCAAAGAAGGCCAGAAGGCTGAAATCGTTGTGGACGACACGCCGTTTTACGGAGAGTCCGGCGGCCAGGCAGGCGACACAGGGTATCTGGAAGGTCAGGGGTTCAGCTTTACCGTTGAAGATACGAAAAAGCCCATCGATAAATTCATCGTTCATAAAGGCATTGTCCGGGCCGGTGAAATCAAAATCGGCGCGAAGGCAAAAATGGTCGTCGATCTGGAACGCCGCAAAGCCATTGCCGCCAATCATTCCGGCACGCATCTGTTGCAGGCGGCGCTCAAGGCGGTGCTGGGCGATCACATCAAACAGTCCGGATCGCAAGTCACGCCTGAGCGTTTGCGTTTTGACTTCACGCATTTTTCCAAAATATCCGATGAAGAATTGCAGCGCGTCGAAACCATTGCCAACGATATGATCCGCAAAAACGTTTCCGTGCAGACAGACGTCTGCGCGCTGGAAGACGCGCTTAAAACCGGCGCAACCGCTGTGTTTGACGAAAAATACGGCGCGACCGTGCGCATTGTGAAAATGGGCGAGATGAGCATGGAACTGTGCGGCGGCACGCACGTGCAACGCACCGGCGACATCGGCGTGCTGAAAATCGTCCATGAATCCGCCATTGCGGCGGGTGTGCGAAGGCTCGAAGCCGTAACCGGAAAAGAAGCCGTCCTCCACATTCAGAAGGCCGAAGACGAACTCAAACGCACGGCGGGCCTGTTCAAAGCCGGGCAACTGGAAGTTTACGACCGCGCCGAGAAAATGCAAAAAAGCATCAAAGACCTGGAAAAAGAAATTGAAGCCCTCAAAGGGAAGCTTGCCGCCAAGGATTCCGGCGACCTGATGAGCCAGGTCAAAGACATCGCCGGGGTTAAGGTGCTGGCCGCGGAAGTGGCGATAACGGACGCCAAAACCCTGCGCGACTTCGGCGACAAACTGCGTGACAAAATGGCCTCCGGCGTGATTCTCCTGGGCAGCAAGGCCGATGATAAAGCATTGCTTTTGTGCATGGTCACCAAAGACCTGGCCGGAAAGTATCATGCCGGAAACATCATCAAGGAACTCGCCCCGATCGTCGGCGGCAAAGGCGGAGGCCGCCCCGACATGGCCCAGGCGGGAGGAACCCAGCCGGAAAACCTGAGCAAGATATTTACAGAGCTGGAAAAGCTGCTTATAAAGTGACAAAAAATAAAATGGTTTTTTTATCCGGGGGATGGAGGTTGTTGTCGAATCCGGCCATCGCTGAAACTTGACAAAAGCAGCTATTGTTGTACGATTCTTGACATTGCATCGTAAACTCAAAGCAGCCGCGAAGTTACATAACATCGAGACTTTGGAGGTTTAAAATGCAAATTTACACATATTCAGAAGCCCGACAAAAGCTTGCTGCCGTGCTTGAACAGGCTGAAACTACAGGTAAGGTTTTAATTCAAAGAAAAGATGGACGAACGTTTGCCTTAGTCCCGGAAAAGACGGTCTCTTCTCCGTTGAATGTGCGATCCATTAAGGCAAATGTTACGTCAAAAGAAATCGTTGAAATTGTAAGAAAAGGAAGAGAGCGTTAAGGGGCATGGCTTTTGCTGATAATCACCTACAACCTCGCCAATAAGTTCCACGCCGACAACATTGTCAAGGAACTCGCCCCGATCGTCGGCGGCAAAGGTGGCGGCCGCCCCGACATGGCCCAGGCCGGCGGCACCCAGCCGGAGAATTTGAACAAGATCTTTACGGAACTGGAAAAGCTGCCGGGGAAATAGCAAGATCGATAGCCATGAAACAGAAATTTTTACTTTGCATAGACAACAGCGGCTATGAAGCTTCTCTGGAGATTCGAAAACTCTATGAGAAAATCCCGGATAAAGAAGCGGAAGAACTTCATCAGGTGAGAATTATAGATGAATCCGGAGAAGACTATCTCTACCCTTCGGGGTTCTTTGCATCGGTCAAAATTCCTGCCGAAGCATTGGATCGAATCATCAAGAAAGCCGCATAAAAACTTCTAATCAGAGAGGACATGCCCCCTATTAAATGATCACCCTCATCATTTCACTGAAACATATAATCCTCGATCCAGCAAACCCCGTCGATCTGTCCAAACTTTCGCAACAGGATGCCATCGATCTGATCAAACAAGCCTATGGCTTTTTATCCCCGGCCATTGATGTTTCCATTTCAAACGGAATGGCCACCATTGCTTTGCAGGAACAGCGCGCCGACAAAATCAGTGATGCCCTGAAATTTTACCAAAAAGGCGTAAAAGAAGCGCAGCAGGGCGCATACGCCAGGGCGATTAAGCATTTCGGCCGTGTGATTGAAGCCATCCCCCAGCATGTCGATGCGCGCCGAAACCTCGCGATGGCTCATCTGGAGAACGGCAATGTTGAACAGGCCAGAGAGCTATTGCGTCAATGCCTCAAAATTGACCCGACCGACGCTTGGACCTACGTGCTTCTGGGCAATATTGCCACAAAGCACGAACGGGCTTTTGATGTGGCGGAATTTTATTATGAAGCAGGTCTGAACATCAACCCGAAGGACAACATCCTGCTCAACAACTTTGCCACGTTGCAGTTGGAACAGGGCCATTTTGACAAAGCCAAAGAACTTTTCAACCAGGCTCTGGCGATTGACCCGACATATCCCAATACGTATTTTGGTCTTGCTCTGGTAAACCGGATGACCGGCGCGCCTGAATCGGCCCTCAAAATTCTGGAGCAACTTTTTTTGCAACCGGCATCGACGGATATTCGCAGTGCGCCGGTTTATAAAAATGCCCGCGAACTTTATCTGGAACTCAGCACGGAACTTGCCCGCAGAGATTGCAAGATACTTATGGAATCCATTATGGCGCGGAAAACGGCGCTGGAGATCGCAACGGGGCATCCCATTATCATTGAAGAAGACAATTCGCTGGAATACATTTCCGCCGTTTCACAGATGGCCTGGAAGCATAAGCGTAACGAGCATCGCGTACGCTACCGCATGCGCTCCGAGGCGATGACGCCGCATCTTGTCGCTCATGAACTGGAGCATATCATTTTAGAGCAGGAGGCGCGCCAGATCAACCGGAACCGGTTTTTTGCAACAACCGCCAAAACAAGAGAATACGCAGTTCTTGCCATTGCCGATCATATTGCCAAATTGCAGCGGCAAGGGTACGCAGAAGACCGCATCAGCGACATCATGCTTAAACTCATAAG
>CAZGDK010000189.1:0-3842 GCA_964525155.1 uncultured Smithella sp.
CCTTCCCTTTTTCTACGCTGCGATTAACAATAACCGGCCGTCCGCCTTCTTTGATCACGCCATAAACCGCCGCCCGCGCCGTTCCGCCCGCGCCGATGATGGCAAAGGTTTTGCCCGCAATTCTGATTTTGTTTTTTAACGCCTGCACCAGCCCCAGCCAATCCGTATTGTAACCGACAAGCCGTCCACGTTCATTCACAATCGTATTGACGGCGCCCAGAGCCGCGGCATCCGGATCGATCTCGTCGAGATATTCCATGACCGCCGTCTTAAACGGAATCGTGACGGACGCTCCGCGAATATTCATGCCCCGAATTCCGGCCATCGCCAAAGCCAGATCAGTCACGCAAAATGCACTGTAATGCCCGTCGATCTTCATCGCCTCCATAGCCTTGTTATGCATGAGCGGTGACAGGCTGTGCAAAACGGGATTGCCCAGAAGAACAAAGTTGATCGCGCCCGATGGCAAAAACCGCTGCTGGGCCCTATATTTTTTTTGTTTTTGCAAGCTCTGAAATTCCCGCATAACGTTCAGTGTCAACTGGCCGGGTGCTGATTCTTTGCCACCCGGCAAAACGGCAAACCCCAGATAACTGCCCCAGAGCGGCGCCATCACGCGGCTGATTTTCCCCTCATCGCCCATACACATGGCAATGATATCGTGATGCTGCGCCTTTGCATAAGCAATCAGGCTCAACACTTTCAGGTTGTCCGACATTTTCCGGGCGTAAGGTACGATCTTCACCATGTCAGCGCCGGTTTTGGCACACGCCTGAAATATTTCTTTTAATGTTTTAAGCGACGGGGTTTTGGAAATATCATGCCAGGAAACAATCACCCTTGTGGGGCTTTTTTGTCTGCGGCAAAAAGATTGCAGCTGCTTGATCGCTCTTTCCCCGCAGGCCAGTTCAATATCAATAAAATCCGCGCCAAGTTTGATGGCCTGCTTCAGCAGTTGCATCTTGGCTGTTTTGGTCAGCTCTTTGCGAATGACCTGCTCGGTCGAAGGCGGCAAAAGGGATTCTTCTTTCCTGCGGCAGGTGACAATGATTTTGAGACGGTCAGACGGGGCGCGCGCGGCGGCCATCAATTGAGTCAGATCACCGTCGGCAATTAAATCCATGCGCAACTCGATGGCATCCGCGGACCGTGCGCTTCTTTCAACGGTTCGAAGCGCTTCCCGACCTGTCGCATCCATGATGGGTATGCAAATCATAATCCGTCCTTTGCAAGGGGATACGATCCCAATATTTTCAAATAAATCGTTTTATCTTTTAATTCTTTCAGGCAGGCTTTCACCTCCTTGTCACGGATATGCCCAATCATGTCCACAAAGAAAAGATATTCCCACAACCTTTCTTTCACGGGATGTGATTCAATCTTGGCCAGATTGATTTTTCGCTTGGCGAAGGAGGCCAGCGCGCGATGCAGCGATCCCGGAAAATCAGGCGTGGCAAAAATAATTGATGTTTTATCATCCCCCGTGGGCGTCCCTTCACCGCGTCCGATCACCAGGAACCTTGTGGTGTTGGAGGGATTGTCTTCAATGCCTTCCGCCAGCATGTTCAGCCCATAGGTTGACGCCGCAAGGGCGCTCCCGATTGCCGCAGCCGTTTTCTTTCCACGCACCATCTGCGCGGCCGCCGCCGTACTTTCCATTTCGCCTGTCACGGCGTTCGGCAGATTGGCGCGAAGCCACGCCTGGCATTGCGCCAGCCCCTGCGGGTGCGAGTAAACATTTTTGATGCCTTTCAGACTTTTAGCGGAAGAAATCAGGCACTGGCTGATCCTGAGATACATCTCGGCCTGAATTTTCAGGGATGTCAGAATCAACCGGTCCAGCGTCACATTGACCGAGCCTTCCAGCGAGTTTTCCACCGGAACAACCCCCCATTCCACAGCGCCTTTTTCCACCTCGTCAAACACGCGGGATATTCCCGGCTGCGGCCGAAAACAGCTGGACATGCCAAAATGCAGGCGTGCCGCCAGATGGGAAAAAGATGCCTGCGGCCCCAGAAAAGCAATATTCATCGGCTTTTGCAGATCACGCGATGCGGAAATGATCTCCCGGAAAATCGACGTCACCTGAAGGTCCGACAGAGGCCCGCAGTTGAGTTCGTGCAAATAATCCATCACACGGGCTTCCTGCGCCGGATTGTAAACCTCCAGGCCGGTCTGCCCCTTCACCTTCCCGATCTGAACGGATATCTGCGAACGCTCATTCAGCAGCCGGATAATTTCCCGGTCTTTTTTTCTCATCTCTTCTCTCAGCTTGTCCAAAGATGGCTTCATGCTTTCATTTCCTCCAGAACATCACGAATCAGTTGCTCACCGACACTGCTGCTGACAAAGGGCATGCCGATTTTTTTAACCAGAACAAAATGAATCATGCCGTCCTTTTTCTTTTTATCCATTTTCAACCGGGCAATCACCGCATCCGGGACAAATGAAAACGGAATCTTTGAAGGCAGCCCCGCCCGTATGATGAGATGTTCGATGCGAGATGATTCATCTTCGGGGAGATAATGCATTTTCGCCGAAATCCTTGCCGCAGCAATCATGCCCAGCGCTACGCCTTCGCCATGCGACAGGGCATATTCCGAGGCAGCCTCCAGCGCATGCCCCAGCGTATGACCGAAATTTAATATTCTGCGAAGTCCCTGTTCCCGTTCATCTATCTCTACAATCGATTTCTTAATCCGGCAACAAGTTTCTATTATTTTAAGAAGATAGGCCGGATCTTTGCTTTTAACCGCCGCCATGTTTTCTTCCAGCAGTTTGAACATTTTATCATCTTCAATAATGCCATATTTAATAATTTCGGCGAGCCCGTTATTAAATTCTCTTTCCGGCAGTGTGGAAAGAAAATTTAAATCCGCAAACACCGCCCGCGGCTGGCAAAATGTCCCCAGCAGGTTTTTCCCCTGAGGCAGATCGACGGCGGTTTTCCCGCCGATTGCGCTGTCAACCTGAGCGATAAGCGTCGTCGGAATCTGAATATAAGGAACCGACCGCATGTAAACCGACGCGATAAAGCCCGTCAGGTCGCCCACCACGCCTCCGCCCAGCGCGATAAGCAGCGTCCCACGATCAGCGCCGCAAGCAAGAAGCTTTCCGGTTATTTCCATGACCGTGGCGATATTTTTAGAAGACTCCCCCGCGGGAATTTCTATCAGGGATGCATTCATTCCCGCTTGAGTCATGGCCGAAAGCATGTCAGGACCGTAGAGCCGGTTCACATTGCTGTCAGTTACCATCACGTAGCGCGATGCTTTGTGGTTTTTCGCAATCAGCAGAATCATCCGGTCAACAATGTTGTGACCTATCCGGATTTCATGAGATGACACTATTTTTTTATCAAGATTGACTTTCAATGATCGCATATCAGCTCCATGACTTCATCTGCGCATTGCCTGGGCAAGCTTACGCACATCATCCATCATTTGATAGAATTTTTCAGGTTTAAGCGACTGCGCTCCGTCGGAAACCGCCTTCTCCGGCTCGGGGTGCACTTCCACGATAATACCGTCCGCTCCCACGGCCACCGCCGCGCAGGACAGAGGACTGACATACTTCCAGTTGCCAGCTGCGTGACTGGGATCAATCACCACCGGCAGATGCGTCAAGCTTTTCAGCACCGGCACAGCGCTGATATCCAGCGTATTGCGAGTGGCTGTTTCAAAAGTGCGAATGCCTCGTTCACACAGGATGACATTCGGGTTACCGGACGAAAGAATGTATTCCGCGGACATGAGCAATTCTTCAATGGTGGTCATCATGCCGCGCTTCAGCAGCACGGGCTTGCGGGCCTGGCCGACTTTTTTCAGCAGGGCAAAATTCTG
>CAZGDK010000190.1:0-3801 GCA_964525155.1 uncultured Smithella sp.
CCGATATTCAGTTTGATCGGTATTGCTTCCTGATGAGAGGATAGGGTGGCGCGGGTGCAACGCATTAAAACGTTGCCGCACACCGATCCGGAACAGGAAAATAACTTCCGCTTGTAGGACCACGCAGTAAGGCTTTTCCAGTGACAGAGTTGCCCGATGATTTCTGTTTGAGCGGGAATGAGGCTTTGCAGGCCAAAGCATGCGCGGTAGCCGGGATGAGGAGGAATCAATCCGTATATCGTACCGTGGCAATGGGTCGCCATCCGGTCGATGGTGGCCAGCGCCAGCGGGTCGCTTTGCATGGTTTGTCCGTGGAGGAGAACGACTGTGTTCGGTAAAATATTGACTTGAGGCCATAAGGTTCCGGCCATGTTTTCCACGATAGCATAACAACAGGAAGCCAGGATTTCAGCGGTATCAATACCCCGGGCCTGCATCTTCCTTGCTTCTTCCATCAGGAAAACGGCACAGGTGGCGTCGATTCTCCAGGCATGGGAAGCCCGGGATGCCATCCGGTATGCGGTGGCCACATCCGGGATATTCAACAAATCACAAAGAATATCCATGAGGCTTCCGGTGCCGGCCGAACATTTGCAGTTCATGGCGTTTTCCTGCAATGCTTTCCGTTTTAAATCGATGATTGATATTTTTGTGTCTTCGCCGCCGATATCAACGAGGATTCCTAAACGGTCGTTGATTTCGGTGTGTCCCTGACGTTTCAAACCTTCGATATGGGCTTCTAATATTTGCAGGGAACCGAGAACGTGGGCTTCATTTTCCACCAGTGTAAAAATGCGATTCTGCAGATGGGGATATATCGCCTGAAGTATCCTTTGAATCTGGTAGCGGCCGCTTCCGGTAAGCCCCCAGTATTGCACCGGCAGTCCCTGACAACCCGATTCCCGGATGGTTTCCAGAAAGCGGCGGACCGTTTGCAGGGCATCCCCTTTGTTGGCCATGCTGCTTTGCCAAAGCGTTTTGCCGCTTAAGGCGTCGGCAATGATCATCTTGGCCATGCTGGAGCCGATGTCCATCGTGATGTTGACCGGCTGAGAAGATAAAGGGGTGGCTGCGGATATTTTTTCGTTTTCGTTTTGGTGGTTGACATATCTGCCTGCCGCGATCAGTTGATGTTTCAAATCTCCAAAGGAAGGAAGGGATATCTGGGTTGCTTTTCTATGGAGCAACCCGCAAGAGGCGGAAGATGCGCCATCTTTTCTTTTGCGTTGCTTTTCTTTTAAGGCCTCCATTCCCAAAAGCACATACGACTGTTGTTCATCGTAAACGATATCGTTAATGCCCTGTGCGCTGAGAATGTCTGCTGCGCAATCCCTTACAAACTGCCACCGGAATATTCCGCCGGTCAGATAGACGCGATCGATATCCGGTGGTACGCGCGAAGGGGCTTTGGCGGCCTCTGATTTCATGGTTACGGCCAGAGCATGATCCACGGGAATTCCCTGATTCTTGTCGGAAACCGTTGCCGAAACGCTGAATACACCGCAGCGCTCCATCCGGACTGGCAGAGCATTCCGCAGCGCTCGTCCATACTCACCCAGGTAGCCCTGAAGGATTGAATCTACCTCTTCAGCGGTGATGTTCAGCTTCTCCAGAATGCGGCGCAGATTTATTCCTGAGCCTGCACCGCAGGAGGGGTTTTTTTCCAAAAAATGCGGGGCGATACTTTGCGGTTGACGGGCTGCCGCAATACAAAACCCGGATGCTGAAAAATCGATTATCGCAGCGGATTGCACAGGTACAAGATGATCCGGGGGTTTTGTCAGAAGACAGCGAGCCGCTTCCAGGAGAACGGTTTCCGGGTGCAGACACGTTCCATATCCCAAAAAGTTCCGTGCCTGCGCCGACAGTTTTCCCGTTAAATAAATTTCGGGAATGTCTCCGGTCTTTTCTATGAATGCACGCTGGATATTATTTTTGATTTCGTCCAGAAGATGCGCAAGTTGCCCCCGATGCAGATAAATGCGGTCATAAGAATCTCGACCGTTGCCACCCGTGCATCGGATATGCAATTTTTCTATACCGGCATCGATAAAATAAGTTGTTTGACTTGTCATTAATAAACCTGAAAGAGGTTGCTAAATTTGATGAAGTCGGCAGTTCATACACTTAATCAAGGCGATTATCAATACTTGTTGGGCACCATCAATGTTATTTATGGTTGTGTTTATCGTATTCCCTATGATATTCGTTTAACCATTGGATGAGAAGCGTAGGATGAATTGAATCATATGAGAATACTGCTCATTGCCATGCCCGATACCGCTGATTATATTGACAACATCACCCGTCAACCGAATCTGGCTCTTGTTTCCCTCGCGGGGAACCTTCCCGGCCACGATGTACGAGTTCTTGATCTTGTCGTTCACAAACCCCGCCTTAGGCAGCCGATTGCCGATATTTTGAAAACTTTCCGTCCGCAAATCGTTGGCTTGAGCGCCATGTCTTTTCAGTTTGATACGCTACTGCGCGTTGGCCGGTACATCCGGTCGCTGGATCAGCAGATCATCATAATTGCCGGAGGTTATCACGCTACCTTGATGGCACGCGATGAAAGTGCCGTACAATGGACGGATACGCTGGATTTCATCGTCCGCGGTGAAGGCGAAGAGACTTTTCGCGAACTGGTTTCTGCTATTGAAAAAGACAGCAGCGCCTGCGATGGTATTTTGGGCCTTAGCTATCGAATTGAAAACAGATGGATTCATAATGGTGAAAGGCCCCTTCTGGATCTTACAAAGATTAATCTTCCGTTGCGAACTGCACGCCTGTCGCAAAACTTTTTTTTCGGCACGTGGTCTCTGGATGTCGCCGAGACGTCGCGTGGCTGCCCCTTTCACTGCAAATTCTGCTCTATTATGCACATGTATGGAGCCGTATTTCGCCGTTTTCCCATCGAAAGAGTCATTGCCGATCTGCAAAATATTCGCGCCCGGGGCACCCAGGCTGTTTTTTTCTCCGACGACAACATCACTTATGATGTCGCTCACTTTCATGACATTTGCGATGCCATCATTGCCAATGGTCTCAATGATATGATTTATTTAACTCAGGTGACGGCAGTCGGCCTTGCGGATAATCCTGATCTGGTCATGAAAATGGAAAAGGCCAACTTCAAGGTTGCCTTTGTCGGATTTGAATCGATGGAGCCTTCAGCGCTCAAAGAAATGAAAAAACCGACCAGTCCCGAAAAGAACCGGCGGGCGGCACAACTTCTGCGCCGACATCATATCGCCATTATTGCCGGGTGTGTCGTTGGTTACCCCGATGATGATTGGGAATCGGTGACCCGGCAATATAGAATGATCAAAGCCCTGCGACCGGATTCCATTTACGCCCAGTTCCTGACCCCTTACCCGCGGACACGTGTTCGCGAGGAATTGCAGGCGGAAGATTTGATTACCAATAATAATTTCAGCCGCTATGACGGTTTTACCTGTAATATCCGCACACGCCACTTAAGTGAGCAGGAATTATTCCGCTGTTTGAAATCCCTGACCTTGCGAAAAGTTTTCGACCCGAAAATGATCTTTATCAATGCTTTCTTGAGGATGTTTCCTCTGCGGTATATATTGACTAACAGCCTGAAATGTGTGCTGGATAATTTTTATAATGTGCTTTCCGCCAAGCGGAAGATCAGACACATGGATATATAAATGCATGAATACTCTGTCTGTCTGAACCCTTCCGGCAAAGGACAGATGTAAGAAACGAGAGGTTATTATACGACGTGAAAAAAATACGTATTGCCATCATCGGCGTAGGAAATTGCGCATCTTCTCT
>CAZGDK010000191.1:0-3760 GCA_964525155.1 uncultured Smithella sp.
ATCTTGGACGGAATGACACGGTGGAAACTGATCCAGAAGAACAGCTTGAAGAAGTACGAGACGAAGCTGTTCACCGAAATCGACAACATGGACGACGCCGAAGACTGGGTGTTCTACCACCAGTACAACCGCCGAAACGTACTCCAGCCCGCCGCCGTCCGCAAGCTGCGCGGTCAGCGGTACAACCGAATCAAGGGCACCCGAGGCGGCGACCGCTCAAAAGGCCAGACTGAACTTTTGGCCGAAACCAACAGCAGTTCAACGGCCGAGGTCGTGGCCAAAGAGACGGGTGTGGACGAGTCCACGATCAAGCGCGACGGCAAGTTCGCCAAGGCCCTGGAGGCGATGCCACCCAAGATCGCAGCCATGATCGAGACTGGGCAGATCAAGGGCACTGACGAAGCGGTTCGCAAGCTGGCCACGCTTGACAAGAGCAAGCAAGAGGAAATCGCCCGCGATGTCAGGGTCGGCAACGCGCCCAATCTCCAGACCGCCATGAAGAAACGCGGCTACTTGCGCAAGCAGCCCAAGAAGACGAAGGCTAAGAAGGATGCTGACCCCTGGGACAATATCGCCACCAACCTGAAGGACCAACTCAAGAACGAGATCAAGCCGGGCGAAGCCGAGCTTACCCGCCTGTCCGAGTACGACATGGACAAGCAGCGGGAAATCGTAGCTCTGGTCGGCAAGGGTGGCATTCGCACCCTTGGGCAAGCGATGGGCGAATTTGACGGCCCGCCGAAGGACGCTGCTAAGCAGGAGATCCCAGCTGCCTTACAATCGGTCTTAATGAACCGATGGTACGAGCAGACCGAGAAGACGTTGAAGCGGATCGTCGTCGAAGCCAAGGTCCACCTTCAGAAGACGCCCTATTGGATCAAAGAGCTTTCGCAACTTTGCGACGACCTGAAGGACTACGCCCAAGCCATCGGCAACTGCCAGCCGGCTGTGGTCTGCCCGGCGTGCAAGGGAAAGAAGAAAGACGAGAAGGGCCAGCCGTGTGGATGGTGTCAATCGTCTGGTGTTATGCCAGCGTGGACCTACCGGGACTATCAAGCCAAGACTAAGGGGAAGAAGTGATGGCCAGCGAAGTCGCACCCATTAACGCCGATCCCGAATACCAGGACTTCCTAGAAGATCCTGAATACCAGCGATTCCTGAACTGGGCCGCATCCAAATGCCACTGCGCAAACGGACCTTGTGACGGCGTGCTGGCGGGTGGATTTTGCGACGGGTTCAACCATGAACGAGACGAAGACGAGTGGACGGACTACGACTACGGGGACGAGTGCGACGATGAATGACAGATTTTCATGGGACGCCGAAACCCGCAAGTGGGTCGTAATCCTTCCCGACGGGAAGGTGTTTCGGCACGACAAACTGAGCGTCGTTGAAGCCATGCTCGACTGGTGCGAATACGTTGAAAGCAGGAAGTCAAAGCAAAGACGGTGAAATCAAATGGCTAGCGAACAATGGGGCTGGGCAAAGCGTGAAACTCAACGATTCCGCCGCAACCTTCTGCGTGAGCAATATGAACTATTGAATGACGAGCAGGCAGCAAAATTCTGTCGCATCTTCGGCGGAGGACCAGAATCAATCGCAGAGCAGCACCTTGACCACGCCACTGATCTATGCCGAGTTTCGATCCAAAAGTACGGATGCCGAGGAACTGTACATGGAGACGTTACATGAGAACATGTGAATCGTGCGGACTTCGTTTTGAGGTAATCGTAGATACTGTTTCGGTATTGGCGAACTACTTGGCAGATAGCGATGGAACACTTAAATTGCCGTACTGTCCAAATTGTGGAAGCAATGAACTAAGCGAAGACGATGAAAACGGTAATTAAATGAGCGACCTGTCTGAACTCGACCTCGGCAGCAAGCGGCTTCGGCCGTACCAGTGCGAACTGATCGAGAAGGTCAGGAATCTTGTTCGCCAAGGTCGCCGCAGGATTATCGTTAATTCCCCAACGGGCAGTGGCAAGACCGTCCTGGGATGCGGACTGATTAAGCTCTCGTCGCAGCGCGGCAAATACTCAATGTTCATGGCCCCACGACGGGAGCTTATCAAGCAGACCGCTGCTCATCTATACGACTGCGACGTTCGCTTTTCAGTCATAGCGGCCGGGTTTGAGCAGATGTCTGGCAGTGAATGCTTCATTGTTTCCAAAGACACGCTCGCAAGCCGTACTTTACGACGGAAAAAGATCGAGATCCCCAAGACGCAACTCTTACTTCATGATGAGTGTCATACGTCGGTAGCCAAGGAGGCGATGCTGCTTCTTACTGCGATTGAACAGGCAAATCCCGGACTCGTAACCATCGGCCTCTCTGCGACTCCAGGACGTTCGGACGGCAAAGGGCTTGGCGACTTTTGGGAGGAAATAGTCACCGCCGCGAGCTACGAAAGTCTCATTAGCCAAGGGTTCTTGGTGTCCACACGGGTCTTTGCGCCTGACTGCCCCAACATGAAGGGCGTGCGATCTATCGACTGGGACAGTGAAGCGGCCAAGCGAGTAGACAAGCCGAGACTAGTCGGAGACGTGATTCAGCACTGGATTAAGTTTGGGGAAAGCCGCAAGACCATCGCGTTTGGAGCCACCGTCTCTCACGCCGTTCATCTTCGAGACGAATTCCTGAAGGCCGGGATTCCTGCCGCCTGCCTAGACCAATCCACACCAATGGACGAACGAGATCAAATGATCGACGACCTGAAGTCCGGTCGAATTCAGGTCCTGTGTAACTGCGACGTGCTTTCTGTCGGATTTGACGAGCCGTCGGTTGGGTGCGTTGTGCTTGCCGCGCCAACAAGGTCGCTTGTTCGCTATCGTCAACGGGCAGGTCGAGCACTAAGACCGCATCCAGACAAAGGAGGCAACTGCATAATTCTCGACCACTCCGGCGCAGTTTTCATGCACGGCTTCCCGGACGAAGATATCGAGTGGCCGCTGGAAAAGTCCCGGTCCATTGACCAGGAATATCAGAAGAAGCGCGGTGAGGGCAAGACCAAGGAGCCCATTGTCTGCCAAGTTTGCTCCTGCACTTACTCCGGACTCCCAGCGTGTCCGAACTGCGGTTCCAGGCAATATCGCACAGGCCGCTCCATCGCCATCGAACGCGGCCTGCTGAAGGAAATCAAGCGGGAAAAGAAGAAGCCCGTAGTCAATAGCTTCGAGCAGAAGCAGAAATACTGGAACCAGTGCCTCGCCGTCATGGCCCGTAAGGGACGAACCTGCGGCGCTGCGGCGCGAATGTACTCCCGCGCCATTGGATCTTCCCCGTGGAACACAAAGGGACTGCAACGAGTTCCCAAATTTGGCGACTGGAAGAAGCCGGTCGCAGAAGTATACCCCAACTTCGCACCAAAAGTCCAGAATGAACCTGAGTGAGCCAGAATGGATTCAGGCCGACCAGGGCCTTTGGCACTACTACGAAACCGACACGGAAAGCGTGTGCGGCGAGAAGATGCCAGAAGGCAATCCGTTTACAACACCTGAGCAACCGTTCGACACCTGCTGCGCTAAGTGCCAACGAATTGCCAAAGACCACGCTTGCCTTGGACCGTTGGCTAGGGGTATCATCGCGTACATCCAGGACAAGTGCCACTCCCAAGATAACCTGTCGGCAACCGGCAAAGAACTGGTAACCACGCACAAAAGTGGATTATTGACCAAAGAGGAGTTTCGTCTGATCTCGGAGATCGGGCGGAAGCGACGGAAGGAAATTCAACAGATTCAGAATGAACCAGAGCAATGAA
>CAZGDK010000192.1:0-3717 GCA_964525155.1 uncultured Smithella sp.
GTTTTGCACAATTTTGCCAATCCGTTAAACGGCATCATGGGACGATCAAAATTGCTGCAGAGGCGCATTGACGATGTTGTTAAAAAAATGGAAGAGCGATTTCCGGAAGCTTCAACAGCGCTCCAGGATGAACTCCAGCGCATTAAAAATGACATCCGGTCCGTCAACAAGGAATCCGATTCCTTTTTTGAAATGTTTCGTGACGCGTCCGGAAAATTTTATGCGTTGGCGTCCAGGGGAGAGGAACGCATCAACCTGTCTCATCTTCTGGCGGCGGAAATGCGTTTTGCGAATTTTTATCTGGAATTCAAGCATGAGATTCGCAAAGAGACGCGTCTGGACAACGATTTGCCGGACATCAAGGGCAATATGGCCGAGCTGACGCTGGCTTTCTGGCGTTTTCTCCGTTTGGGGATGTCCCGGGCTCTGGCCGCCGACAACAAGGAATTTTTCCTGGAAACAAAGCATGACGAGGAAAATATCTTTGTGATCATGAAATATTCAGGTGATCCCGTGCCGGAAAATGAGAAGGCGCTCATAGCGCAATATCCTGGCGGCGATATTGCGGCGCTGACAGGTTCATCGCTGGAAAAAGGAATTTTAATGGCGGTGCAAATATTAAAGCACTATTCAACGGCGATGCTGTTCGGGGCCGAAGACGGTCTTAACACAATCTGTCTGACCATGCCCTATCGGCAAAGAAAGGCCTGAAAGAAAGGAAATTTAAGTAATTCTGTCGTCTTGACGATGTAATATGCAAATGCATGCCTGTTTTCATGGCCTATTAATGAAATCAGGAGGGAGTAAGCATGGTCAGGGCAATAGATTTACAAACGTCCATAATGCAGACGTCTCAGCTGGAGAAAATTCAGCAAATTCAACAGCATCATGCGGATTTGCAACAAAAATATTTTCAGCTGAGGTTGTCGGAGGAAGATCGCCTGGCAAAGGAACAGGTCAATCATTTCAAGGAATCCGACAAGGCGAAAATCCGCAGCCGGGGAGAAAACGAGGAACAGGAGAAGGGCTCAAAAAAGAATCAAAAGAATCCGGCCGAACTTCATGCGGATGAACAAAGTGAGGAATCCGAGGAGGGAGGTCTTATCAACATTACGGTATAAAATGAATATTCAAAATCCCGTTGTCTTCCAATTGATTGTTGACCTGGCCATTCTGGCCGCGATTTTTTTTCTTTTATGGCGGATCAATACCACGCTGCGAAATCCCATTATCAAATCTCATCAGGAGATGATGAAAGACCTTAAGGCGGTCATGGCCGAATCGCAGGCGTCTTCTGAGAACTTTCTGCGAGCCATGGAACAGAGCCGCCTGGCGCTCAAGGAACTGGCCCTCGAACTTGATCTGAAGGAAAAACGGGTAAAAACGCTGCTCGATAAGACGGATCAGGGGCAGGCGACGGCGGGCAAAAGAGTAGCCGGCGAGACCCAGGACAAATACGATCAGGTGATTCAGATGATACGAAAAGGCTATTCGGAAGCCCAGACCGCCGAAGCCACCGGTTTTACCGAACCTGAAATCGGACTGATTGTTGATCTTTACCAGGTCAAAAACGAGAATGCCTGATGGCTTCAGCACCTCCCATCCAGAATATACCGTTCAATCTGAGTTCTTTTATCCAAATTACCAAAGCGAACCTTCCGCTGATGAATCTGGTTCCGGGGGATGCGCTGACGCTCGGCGTTATCGAGAAACTTCCGGAAAATCATTATCTGATGGCCCTCAAGGGCGTGACGATTGCGGCAAAAACCGATGCGCCTCTGGCGGCGGGCGACAAAATTCAGGTTAAGGTCCAAAGTGTTCAACCCCAGTTAATATTGCAAGTTGTCGATGCGTCGAGGCAGGCTTCCGACGGCAAAGCAGCGGCGGGGTCCTTGCCCAAAGGCGTTGATCCCGGCGCAATGATTCAGGTGCTGACCCGAGCGCCTCAGGGTGCGGGCGGGCAGAAAGCGGACGGGGGCCCGATGTTGCAACTGGTTCCCGGCCAGACGCTGACGGTGACGGTTCAGGAAAAGCTTCCGGGCAATCAGTATCTGATGGCCGTTCGGAATGTGAGCATTACGGCATCCAGTGATATTCCTCTCCAGGCGGGAGAAAAATTCCAGGTCAAGGTGCAAAGCATCGGTCCGCAAATTCTTCTGAGCATGATGGATGTGTCAAAATCATCAGCGGATACGAAGGTGAATGAGCGGCTAATCCAGTGGCGTCTGAATCCGGGTGCCCTGACCGGGCTTCTGGCCAGAACAGCCGAGTTTTCGCAAACGCTCAAAACCGTTTCGTTGCCGGCCGGATTTTCGGGCAAGGATAGTGACGTTTTGATAAAACTGTTGAGCAATCTTGTTTTTTCTCCCCGGACCAAAGGCAATCCGCTGTTTGTTAAAAATTTTGCATCACAGATCGGGCTCATGCTGGAGAGGGATCTGACGGCGCTTGCCGCGCGCAAGTCCGTCGACGGCGGGGGCATGCAGCCGCTTGCCGAAAACCTGAAGGCATCGCTTTTGAAGTTATCCGACGCGCTTGGCCGGATGCTTGCCGATCCGGCCAAACTCAATGCCGCCACCGCCGACAAACTGCAAAATCTGGCTTCTTTTACGGCCGACGCCCTGAAAACCGTTGAAGCGAGGCAGGCCGTGAACGTGGTGTATCAGCAAAATGAAAACGGGCTGTATTTGCAGATTCCGCTGGCTCTGGGCGAGGCCTATCGGCAGGCGGACATCTTCATCCGGCCAGACGATAAAAACGCGCCGGAGTCCCGGAGATATTCATCCTGCTCGGTCACCATTTTTCTGGATCTGGATTATCTGGGGGAAATGGCCGTTGATGCGAGCGTTTCCGAAGGTCGTATCCGCTGCCTTATTAAATGCGAGAAAGACGAAACCCGGGAACTTCTTAACGCCTCGGCCGGAAAACTGGAAGATGCTCTCGGGGCGATCGGCTACGGCGTCGGCCGGATTGAATGCGTGAAGACATCCGATCTGGCCGCGCAGAGAGCGGAGTTTATTCATCAGCAGATTCTGGGCGCGACGGATCTGGTAAATTCTTTTGCGTGAAGGCGGAAAATGAAAAACAGCAAAGATAAAAAACAGACTGTCAAAATTGCCGCCGCCATCAAGTACGACGTGGCTCAGATGAATGCTCCGGAAATGACGGCCAGCGGCCGCGGAGTGATTGCCGAAAAAATTATCGAAACAGCGCGGCAGCATGGCATTCCCGTCCAGTACGATCCCGCGCTTGTGCAAGTTTTGGCCAAACTTAAGGTCGGCTCCGAAATTCCGGTCGAGCTCTACCGGGCGGTTGCGGAAATTCTGGCGTACGTCTATTCCATCAACGAAAATCAGCGCACAAAAAACAGCGGCTGATTTTTTCAAAAAAGCCCCAACCGGAAAAAAATTCCCTGCGGTAAAAAATTGCCTGATTGCCGTCGGGCCGGGCGTGATCCGGCCATGCGGCGCCTGCTTTATTCCGGCGTGCCAAAGCCGGGTGTCAATAAAATAAATATAAAAATATCAATGGGATGAATGTCTTAATGTGGCGTGCTTTGCAACCGTTTGTCCGGAAACGACCATCTGGCATATCGCTTGCAATCATGAGCTCTAAAAAGGAGAGCATCCATGCGATACGATGTAACGGACATAGCCAGAGCGGGCGCAAGAAAACTCACGCAACTGGATTTTGTGACCAATAATATCGCCAACGCGT
>CAZGDK010000193.1:0-1404 GCA_964525155.1 uncultured Smithella sp.
TTAATAAACTGTAAAACATCGTCTTCAAATGAATAGGACATAATGCTGCCGTCTTTTGTACGAATCTTGACGACTTCGGCGCTCATGCTGATGATTTCCCCCTCGACGTTCGTTCCATCCGTCAAAACAATACCATTGATCCCCGGATAGCGCCGGCCGTAAGTTATGTCGGATGCCTCGGATGGAGCGGCCTGATGCATGGTCGTACGCCCCTCCTTTGACTGAACGTGTTTGGCCGAATCGATCTGAGCGCCCGAAGATGCGGCCGCGGATTCCTTCGCCGCCTGTCCGGCGGATTTCCCCACAGGGATCAGAGAAAGGGGAATTTTGATGATCTGATCGGGATAGATTCGGTCGGGATTCTTGATGCGGGAGTTTACTTTCCAGACTTTGGGCCACAGGAGCGGATCACTTAATTCCGTCTGCGAAATGTCCCAGAGCGTATCGCCTTTGACTACTTTATGTTCCTTGATTTCATTTGTCTGCGCCCATGCCGCCGCGGACAAAAGGATGAATATAACGAGCGCATATCCTGTCGTTCTCATTTTAGACATGATCGTTCTCCTTTTTTTGTGTACGTTGGCGTCAATGTATCCGATGTCATCGAAACTATCCACCATATTTTTCTTCCAGCGCGCGCTTTTCGGGGATGCCTTTCCTGCCGCCCATCTGCGTGCTTGCCTGCGCCGCGGCCCAGGCGCCCAGATCCAGCGCTTTTTCGGCGCTCCAGCCCCGCACCAGGCCATAGGCGACGCCCGCGTGAAAAACGTCGCCGCATCCGGTGGTGTCGCAGGCGGAAGCCGGATACGCCGCCTTCTGAAGAAAGCGCCCTTCAGTCAGTGCGACATACCCTTTTTCGCCCAGCGTGACCCCCGCCAGTTTCACGCCCATGCCCGCCAGTTTCCGGCAGGTTTCGGCAGGCGTTTCGGCAAAGGCATCGGAAAATGTTTGAGACGCAATAAAACAGTCGGACATCCCGGCCATCTCGAACATGCCCTCGCGCAGCGTGCCCGCGTCCACCATCACGGGAATCCCCGCGTCTTTGGCCTTGCGGCAGGCATAAAGCGATGCCTCGGCAAACAAGCCGTCGGTATACAAAAGCGAACTTTGCAAAAGAATGTCCCGGTCGATTTCATCGGGGCCAAGCGGCCGGCCCGTCGGCCTCTGCCAGAAAATGGTCCGCCGGGCGTTTGACGTTTCGCTGATGATAAAAGCAAACTGTGATTGCCCGCCCCTGCGGATTTGAACGCCCCGGACATCAACGCCTTCACCCGCCAGGAAGGCCAGAATTTTTTGGCCGAAATCGTCATCGCCCGTAACACCGGCCAGATAACCATCGAGCCCCCAGCGACTGAGCGCCACCAGCGCCGTGGCGACGGGCCCGCCGCCCTGCTCGGTCAGTCG
>CAZGDK010000193.1:1504-3687 GCA_964525155.1 uncultured Smithella sp.
CTGCCTTAAGTGCGGCTCTGCCACATTTCACGGTATGTGGCAGAAGACCTTGCAGCCAATAGCCGCACCCAAGCAGGAAAAGAGTAGTGATGAGTCATATTGCAGACCATGTGCCAAATTATCCTAGAAACAACATCATATTGATATTACTAAATATTATTTTTTTATTTCAGATTTCAGTTGAAAAAAGCGACCATTTTCTGTAACACGTGCGTAACATCATGTACCAAAAAGTAACGTCCATATAACGAGGAACGTATCATGATGAAATTATCGTGCAGGGGATGTCATGCACAGCGAAGGCAACGTAAAACTGGTTCGATCACAATGGAACGACGATTCGCAGAAAATCGGCGCGGATTACTATGAAAAAAAGTTCAAGCGCACGCAGGAGGAATGGGCTCACTATGTCAACGGCGAAACGAAAATCGACATATCCGTCATTCCCAACGAAATTCTCGAGTCCTGGGAGAGATGCCAGACATTCGGAATCGACCCCTTCAATCCCCCCAAACCCCATATTCTCAAAGGCGATGACCTGGATAATCTATTGACCGAAAACAAAACGCTCATCGACGCCAGCCGTCTTTTCGTCAATCATCTTTATCACTTTGTCCGCAGCTCGCGCTTCACGGTCAGCCTGTTCGATAAAGACGGATATGTGCTCGACGTTCTGCAGGACAAAAAATATGCGCATGTTTCCCTGTCGTTCAACTGGCTTACGGGCGCAAAATGGACGGAAGACATCATCGGCAACAACGCCGCCGGAACCGTTTTACATTATCAGAGGCCGACGCGTATTTTCGCCACGCAGCATTACTGCCGCGTGTACCATAACCTGTCAACCTCCAGCGCGCCGATTTTCAGTCCGGACGGCAAACTGATGGGCGGCATCGCGGTCACCGGTTTTTTTTACGGGGCGCATCCGCACACCCTGGGAATGGTCGTCGCCGCCACGCATGGCGTGGAAAATGAACTGCGCATTCAACGGCAACTGGACCGGGCGGACAAAACTAACAAGGATCAAAACACCGTCATTTCATCCTTTCCGGAAGCCATTATTACGGTTGACGCCGCAGGCTATGTTTCCTTCATGAATGAAAACGCAAAAAAAATGCTGCGCGTCGCGACGCCCGGCATTGAAGGGAAAAAACTCGGCGACATCCTCGGCGCCACGAACTACCGCCTTCTGGAACTCCTCGGACAATCGGAAACGGTGATTGACCGCGAAGAAGTGCGGATTTTCACGAAAAGCGGCGTGGGTGATTACATGATGTCCTCCAATCCCACTGTTTCACAAGACGGCCAGACCACCGGCAGAATTCTCTTCATCAACGAAATCAAGCGCGCCCGAACGCTGGTGGCAAAAATGATCGGCGCAAAAGCCAAATTTCATTTTGAAGACATCCACGGACAGAATCCCGATTTTCTCAAAACCATCACGCAGGCCAGAATGATCGCCCACAACAATTCCAACGTTTTGCTCTTGGGAAAAAGCGGAACGGGCAAGGATATTTTCGCGCAGGCGATACACAATGCGGGCGACCGCCGGAAAGGGCCTTACGTGGCCATCAACTGCGCGGCCATCCCCCGGGATCTGATCGCCAGCGAACTGTTCGGGTATATGGAAGGAGCGTTTACCGGATCGCGCAAGGGAGGCAATCAGGGCAAATTTGAACTGGCCGACGGCGGCACGATCTTCCTCGACGAAATCGCTGAAACGCCTCTGGAACTTCAATCCGCGCTCCTGCGCGTCCTGGAGGAAAAAAGCGTCATGCGCATCGGCGACAGCCGGATGCGCCCCGTCGATGTCCGCATCCTTTCAGCCACAAATAAGGACCTTCGGGAAGAAGTCCGCAAAGGGGCTTTCCGCGAAGACCTGTATTATCGATTGAATGTTTTTTCCATTCGCCTGATGCCGCTTGCCGAGCGGCGAGACGACATTCCTCTTCTGGTCCGGCAATTTGTGAAAAAATATGAAACCGCCTTGCAGAAACGCATTGACCATATTCATCCTGATGTATTTACAACCTTCATGCAGTATCCCTGGCCGGGCAACATCCGTGAACTGCAAAACATCGTCGAACGGATGATGAACATGGCCCACGGCAATGAACTGACCGCCGATCTCATCCCCCGGGATATGATCGACGCCCACAAAGAAATCCAGCCGCCCGTTGTTC
>CAZGDK010000194.1:0-3516 GCA_964525155.1 uncultured Smithella sp.
CTACCGGCGGAGGATGCCGTGGACAAATACATTAATTTGGCGTATCTTACCGGGCATCATCTTCGAGTCTGAAAATTAGGAGGATCCAATGGCATACAAATACATCGACCTGAACATTGAAAATCATGTGGCTACTGTCGCCATGGCGCGCATCGACGCCCTCAATGCGCTGAGCATCGAATTCGCATCGGAAATCGCATCGGTCTTTCGGGAACTGGGCGTAAGCGACGATGTGCGCGCCATTATCTTTTGCAGCAAGGCGCGCATTTTCTGCGCGGGCCTCGATTTGAAGGAAGCGGCAGGCGGCGATAACACCTCGGCCAAAGGCGTGATGGACACGATCCGCAACTCCCAGCCCCTGTTCGACTGCTGCAATTTCATCGAAGAATGCCCCAAACCCGTCATCGCGGCGGTGCACGGCAAATGCATCGGCGGCGGATTGGATATGATTTCCGCCTGCGACATCCGCTTGTGCACGGAAGATGCGATCTTCTGCCTCAAGGAAGCCGCCATCGGCCTGGTGGCGGATATGGGCATCCTGCAGCGCCTGCCGATGATTGTCGGCCAGGGCTTCGCCCGCGAAATGGCCCTTACCGCCGCCAACTACTCCGCGCGCGACGTGGAAAAAATGGGGCTCATCAATCATGTTTACGCCGATCAGGCGGGGCTGATGAACGCCGCGCGGAAACTGGCCGCCGAAATTGCCGCAAACGCCCCCCTGGGCATCAAATACACCAAGGAAGTCCTGAACTTCAGCCGTTACGTCAACGTCTCTGAAGGCATGGCGCTGGCCATCCAGAAAAACGCGACGCTTCTGATTTCAGACGATTTGAAGGAAGCCATGATGTCTTTTCTGGAGAAACGCCCGGCCAATTTCAAGGGGAGATAAATGAAAATAATATTTGCCGTGTTTGCTGCGATCGCGGTCCTGTGCGCTTTGGCTGCCTTTTCCGTCGGGGCTCAGGAGATGGTCTCCAAAATCGGGAACCGGTGTCCGAACAATTACGCATCCGAAGGCGCCTTTTGCGTGCCGCTGGCAAACGCCAAGGAAGTCATTCACAAAGCAGGCAGCCGCTGCCCGTCCGGATTTTCCGCCGACGGCGCATATTGCTACCGGCCCGTCAAGGGAAAATCCAAGGTTATCCCCAAAACCGGAAGGCTTTGCCCCAAAGGCTTTGTGGTTGACGGCGACTACTGCCAGTCGTTCAAATAAGAAAACGCCGCGCTGTTAATGTCAGCGCGGCGTTTTTAAAATCTATCCGGACCTCTTCCTTTGGAAGAGGCGTCTTTCTTAATAAGCCTGCGCGTAAATCGCGATCATGTCTTCCTTGGTCATCTTGCGGGGGTTGTTCTCAAGCGGTCTGGCCACCGTCAGCGCCACATCGGCCAGCGCCGGAAAATCTTCTTCCTTCACGCCGAAATCCTTGATCGTTTCGCCAATGCCGCAGTCGTCGATGAGCGCTTCCACGGCATCCACCGCCAGATACGCGGCTTCGCGCAGAGGAAGTCCTTCAATGCTCTCGCCCATCGCCTCGGCGACATCGGCAAACTTTTCCAAAGCGCCGGGCAGATTATACGCCATCACCGGCGCGAGCAGCATGGTATTGGCAATGCCGTGCGCCACGCCGTACTTGCCGCCCAGCGGGTAGGACATGGAGTGAACGGCCGTGACGCCCGCGTTGGCAAGCCCAATGCCCGCGTAAAGACTGCCTAAGAGCATCCGTTCACGCACGGCGATGTTTTTGCCGTCGTGTACGCAGGCGCGCAGGTTTTCAGAGATGAGTGCTATCGCCTCCAGCGAAAACATTTCGCTTACCGGCGAGGAGTTAATCGAGGTGTAGGATTCAATGGCGTGGCACAGCGCGTCCATGCCGGTGTGCGCCGTGGGCGCGGGCGGAAGCGACAGCGTCAGTTCCGGGTCCAGAAGCGCCAGCTCCGGATACAGAAAGGGGCTGTTCATGCCTTCCTTCTTTTTCAGGTTCTTGCGGACAAACACGGCGGTGAAGGTCACTTCCGAACCGGTGCCGGCGGTGGTGGGAATCATGATTTTGGGAAGCCCCGGCTTGGGCACTTTGTTCAAGCCCATGTAGTCGGCCGCCTGTCCCTTGTTGGTGGCGATAACGGCTATGGCCTTGGCCACATCCATTGCCGAGCCGCCGCCGATGCCGATGACGCAGTCGCATTTGTCCTTGATGGCAAGCTGTGCGCCTTCATCGGCCAGTTCAATTGCGGGCTCCGGATCGACCTTGTCAAACACCGTGAATTTGATGCCTTCGGAAACCAGAATGTTGGCAATTTTTTCCTGCAGGTCCGTTTTTGCCAGATTTTTATCGATGACCACCAGGGGATTTTGCGCATGCTGCTCTTTGACATGCGAGGCCAGCGACAAAAGCGCGCCGTTGCCGAAAACAATCTTTTTAGCGCCGGTAAAAGAAAACGTCTTTCTCATAATATACGACCTCCATCGTTTTGGGGTTTAAAGTTTGGTTGCTTCAATAAATTTCAAGGCTTTCCTTTCACGCCAAATTCGGCGCAAAGTCAAGTTTTTTTGTGGTTGGCATACCAGGTCAACTGCCGAATGATGCCGCGGACAATCTTGACTTCTCGCGAGGTCAGACGACATCGGGAAAAAAAGCGGCGCAGATCGAGCATCCAGTATTCGGGATTTTCCGGATTCAAAAAACCGATTCGCGAAAGCAGCTCCTGAACTTGCCCGTACATGCCTTCGAGCTCGGAGGACAATGCCAGTTTCGGCGTTTTGTCGCCTGTTTTTTCACCCGTCATTTCCGTCACAAAGATTTCATAGCAAAGGATCATGACGGCCTGCGATAGATTGAGCGATGAAAATTCGCGCGAGGTTGGAATCGTGACCACACTGTGGCACAAACGCAACTGATCGTTGGCAAGCCCCGTGTCTTCCGGTCCGAACAAAAGCGCAATGGAATTGTTTTGCGAAAGATCGGCAATATTGCGGGCCGCCTCGCGGGGCGACACAAACGGACCGCGCGCCTTGCCCAGACGGGCGGTGGTGCCCACGATATAGTTGAAGCCGCCCAGCGCCTCTTCAATCGTGTCGCGGTAGGTGATGGCATCCAGCACATCCGCCGCCAGATGCGTCGAGCGCTGCTGCATCGCTTCGCGGTCCAGGTCCTTCGTTCCCGCAATCACGATCTTGTTGACGCCCATGTTTTTCGCCGCGCGTGCAATCGAGCCGACATTCCCCGCATATTTGGGTTTATATAAAACAATACTGATATTTTTGGTTTTGGCCTTAAACGGCATTTTTCAAGCTCCCCCAATGTGCTGGGAGCTTATAAAACCGGCTTGTCAGAAATGCACGAAGAATTTGTTGAATGCTTAAGCGAAAAGATCGAGAACGCCGCCTGTTGCGGCATGCGACAGAGCCGCAATCTCGCGGGCGTTTTGCATCAGCATGTCCGCCATAGCCTGATCGGCATCGGCTTTCATTTTAATGAGGCTCACGTTGACCTGCTGCTGCGTCTGAGACTGCTGCAT
>CAZGDK010000195.1:0-3444 GCA_964525155.1 uncultured Smithella sp.
TCTTTTTGGAGTCGTCACGCAAGACAGTTGTGTTCAGACGCTCTTTTACGGAACCGATTATCATTCTCATTTGGGGACAGAGCACGGGGGAATGGCCGTTTTTGGCGCCAAAGGATTTTATAATACGATTCACGGTATATCGCAGGCCCAGTTTAAATCGAGATTTGTCGATGATTATAAAAAGATGGATGGCCACACAGGGATCGGCGCTATTGACGACGAGTCCCCGCAACCGCTGATTTTTCGCTCCAAATTTGGTATTTATGCGGTGGTGGCCACAGGCTTGATCACTAATAAAAATGAACTGGTCGGCGAACTGCTCAATGAAGGAGCCTCCTTTACGGAAATGGCCGGAGGCGGCGTCAACAATGCGGAAATTGTCGCTTCCCTGATTAATCGCGGTGATAATATTATCGAAGGCATTGCTTCCATGCGGGGCATTATTGAAGGGTCTATCTGTGTTTTGGTCCTGACACCGGAAGGTATTTATGCCGCCCGGGACAAGGTGGGCCGTTTTCCCCTGGCACTGGGCCAGAGCAAGGATATCAGCAAGAAGTCCTATGTCGTCGCTACGGAAGCAAGTTCTTTTGAAAATCTTGGTTATGAATTGAAAAGGTTTCTCGGCCCGGGGGAAATTGTTCTGCTGTCTTCCGACGGCATCAAACAACTCAAGCCGGAGGGAAACCAGAAGAAAATCTGTTCGTTTTTATGGATTTATACGGGTTCTCCATCTTCCACCTATGATGGCGTCAGCGTGGAGCGGACCCGGGAACGCTGTGGCAGTTATTTAGCCAAGCGGGACAACGTACAGGCGGATTTTGTCGCTGGGGTTCCCGATTCCGGCGTGGGTCACGCCATCGGCTACGCGATGGAATCCGGCATTCCGTACCGGCGGCCTCTGGTGAAGTACACACCCGGTTATGGCCGAAGTTACACGCCTCCCACACAGGAAATCCGTGATCTCGTCGCGACGATGAAACTTTTTGCCGTCCACGAAGTGATCAACGGTAACCGGATGATTATTTGTGACGACTCCATTGTCCGGGGCACACAGTTAAAAAATTTAACGGTTAAGAAGTTATGGGACAATGGCGCGAAGGAAATTCATATTCGGCCCGCCTGTCCGCCACTGATGTTTCCCTGCATTTATGCGTCTTCAACCCGAACGACGGCTGAACTGGCCTGCCATAAAGCCATGCGCGCGCTCGAAGGGAAAGCGGTTGATAATCCCTCTGATTATCTCGACACGGCATCATCCAAGCACGCGAAAATGATTGACTGGATCCGGCGGGATATCAATGTGACGTCTTTGAAATATATGACCATAGAAGACATGATTGAGGCGATTGGTCTGCCATCCGATCAGCTTTGTCTGCATTGCTGGCTGGGAAAATAACCTGCGATAATCCTCGTAACGTTGAAGAGAGGGAAATTTATGGAAAGCGGTTTGAAAATGAGAAGAAAAGCCAGAGAAATTCATGTCGGATCGGTTACGATCGGCGGGAATGCGCCTATTGTTGTCCAATCCATGACCAACACGGACACGCGCAATGTTGAGGCGACAATCGATCAGATCCATGCTTTACAGGAAGCCGGCTGTGAAATGGTGCGAGTAGCCGTTCCGGATGAGGAAGCCGCCCTCGCGATACCGGCGATTAAAAAAGGTATTAGCATTCCTCTTATTGCCGATATTCATTTTCAACATCAACTGGCAATTGACGCCATCAAAAACGGCGCGGATGGCATTCGCATCAACCCCGGTAATATCGTTAAAAACAAAATTGCTGAAATTGTCACCGTCGCTAAAGAGCGGCAAACCCCTATCCGTATTGGTGTCAACGCCGGTTCCCTGCAGAAAGATCTTGTTTTGGATTATGGCGGTGTCACGGCGGAAGCCCTTTGCGAAAGCGCCATGCGTAATATTGAAATGTTTGAGGATATGGGATTTGATTTAATCAAACTTTCGCTCAAGTCATCGGACGTGCCGATGATGATTGAAGCCTATCGTATGGTTGCCGCCAAAACGGATTATCCCCTGCATTTGGGCGTCACGGAAGCGGGAACGGTTGTCCATGCCGCGATCAAATCCGCGCTGGGCATTGGGCCGCTGCTTTATGACGGGATCGGCGATACCCTTCGTGTTTCCGTTACCGGAAGTCCGCTTTTGGAAATGCCTCTGGCCTATGGGATTCTGCGGGCATTGAAAATCCGTCAAGTCGGTCCGGAAATCATATCCTGTCCAACCTGTGGACGCTGCCAGATTGATCTGCTGGGATTAACGGAAAAAATCGAAAAAGCGCTGGCCCATCGCAAAAAATATATCAAAGTTGCTTTAATGGGCTGCGTGGTCAACGGACCCGGTGAAGCGGCGGAAGCCGATATCGGCATCGCCGGCGGCCACGGTTTCGGCATGATGTTTAAAAAGGGCGTGGCTTATAAAAAAGTTGAAGAAAAAGATTTTGTCCCGGTTTTGCTCGAAGAAATAGAAGCCCTGGACAATGAAAAATAAGGAGGGGTAATGCGTTACTCGGAAATGCACCTGCCCACCGGGCGGGAAGTGCCGTCCGACGCTGAGGTTGTCAGTAATCAGCTCATGATTCGGGCGGGAATGATCAGAAAATTAACCAGCGGTATTTACTCCTATCTGCCGCTGGGCTATCGCGTCATTAGAAAAGTTGAACAGATTATCCGCGAGGAAATGGATAAAGCCGGGGCCCAGGAGGTTCATTTGCCCATGGTACAGCCTGCGGAACTCTGGCAGGAGTCCGGACGCTGGACGTATTACGGGAAGGAGCTTTTAAGATTTCGCGATCGTAATGACCGGGACTATTGTCTGGGACCGACCCATGAAGAAGTCATCACGGATCTCGTGCGTCATGATATCAAGACCTACCGGCAGTTGCCGCGCAATCTTTATCAAATTCAGACCAAATTCCGCGATGAAGTGCGTCCGCGTTTTGGCGTCATGCGCTGCCGCGAATTCGGCATGAAAGACGCCTACAGTTTTGACGCGGACGAAGCCGGCGCGGAAAAAAGCTATCAGAAAATGTTTGCCGCCTATAACAATATCTTTCGGCGCTGCGGTTTGCAGTATCGTCCGGTAGAAGCGGATTCCGGCAGCATCGGCGGCAGTTTCTCACATGAGTTTATGGTGATGGCGGAATCGGGCGAAGATGCGATTGTGTTTTGTGAAAAATGCAATTATGCCGCCAATCTCGAAAAAGCCGAAATTGCCCGGCCGGAAAAGGTCGCGGTGTCTGAAAAAGACTGGCTGCCGCTGGAAAGCGTGGAAACGCCGAATGTGCGCACGATTGATGAAGTCAGTGCTTTCCTGAATGTATCCCCTCAGCAGATTGTGAAAACACTGATTTTTAACGCGGACGGCAAGCCCTGCGCGGTGCTGATTCGCGGCGATCAGGACGTTAACGAAATCAAAGTGAAAAA
>CAZGDK010000196.1:0-3408 GCA_964525155.1 uncultured Smithella sp.
CTCCCGTCTTGATGGTATGGCCTTCCAGCGCGGCATAACCGTCTGCCTCATAAACTTTCAATTTACTTAAACCCACCACGCCGACTTTGCCGAGCTGCGGAATCGTCACGGCGGCATGAGAGGTTGCACCGCCTTTGGCCGTCAGAAGCCCCTCCACTTGTAAAAGGACGCCAACATCGTCGGGAACCGTATCAGGACGAACAAGAATCAGAGAAGTTTTGGGTTCCGCCTTGCGGAAATGTTTAATGTCGCCTTCGGAATACACAGCCCGGCCGCAAAGCGCGCCGCCGCTTACGCCGATCCCCGTACCCAGCATGGACGCCTGCAAGGAGGCTGTGTCTTTAAAACGTCGCAGACTTTTTGTTTTAGTTTGATCCATATCGCGCGTTTGCAATAAAAACAGCTGATCTTTCTTTGGCCCTTCAAAGGTAAACTCAATTTCCTGATGATTCAGACCTTTCTCATAAATCATAATTTCCGCTATTTTGACCAACTCGGCATAAATGGCGGGAAACGTGGCTTCCAGAGAAATGCCCGTATTGCGATGTTCGGCAATCCTCTGACGCTCCGAAACAGGAAAGGTTTCCACCAGACCGGAAACAATATCATCCCCCTGAACACCGAAGATAAAATCACCATAAAGTGTGACATCGGATGAAACGCTTTTGGGGTCGCGCGTAAAGATCACGCCCGAGCCGGAACGTTCATGAAAATTACCAAAAACCATCGCCT
Source organism: uncultured Smithella sp. (assembly GCA_964525155.1). Taxonomy (GTDB): domain Bacteria; phylum Desulfobacterota; class Syntrophia; order Syntrophales; family Smithellaceae; genus UBA8904. Next base: position 733 of record CAZGDK010000196.1, read on the forward strand.
GCACGATGACAGCGGTTCCCCATTCATCGGACAGATGCATCTGATGACGATAAATTTTGGCCTGCTCCGAATACCAGGAATCAAAAACATGCAAAATCGCGTGACGCAGCTGCCGCATCGGATCATCCGCCAGCGGAATGCCACTGTCGAGAATGCCCTTTTTATAAGCCAGCGCGATGGTTTTCATTAGGTCGGGTGAAAATTGAATCTTTCTTTCCACGCCGTGTTTTTGCTTGAAGCCATCCATAATCGCATCAAAGAAATCGCGGCTCAGTCCCTGGAACATACCCCAGGTCTGCAGAAAACGGCGGTAGGAATCCCAGGCCGCCCATTGAAAATCTTTTTTCGCGCCCAGACTTTCCGCAATCGATCCATTGATGCCCACATTTAAAAAAGAGCGCATCATCCCGGGCAGAGAAACCGTCGCGCCGCTGCGAACCGATAAAAGCAGAGGATTATTGCGGTCTCCGAATTTTCGGCCGGTCCTCTTTTCCAGCGCCCTGATTTCCTTGTTGACGCGCGCCGCCAGATCGCTGAAAATATACTTGTAACCATAGACAGCGTCATAACCCCGGAATACTTCCGTGGTAATGATAAAGCCTGGCGGCACCGGGAAACCGAAAGAGACCATCCTTTTGAGAAAATAACCTTTGTTCCCCAGAAGGATCTGATTGTCGAGACTTGTGCTTTTACCATAAATGGAAGAAACGGCCAGCTCCGGATTATAATCCATCAACAGATTGAGAATTCTTTTGTTGTCCTTGAATTTTTCCAGCTCCGCGTTGAGCGTTTTGATGACGGCGTGAACAAAATTATCCAGTACCTGCAGTCCGAAAGCGGAGGAGATCATGCCCCGGATGAAATTTTCCGATTGCTGATAGACCAGCTCATCGGGTTTGCATGGTTCAACTGCCTCGTCCGGCTGATCAGGATGCGGCTTGATTTGACGGACGATGATCGGCAAATTTACGCTGTGCGTGTCGATATAATAATCACGGATGACATCCTGAATGCTTTTGGAGATAAACCGGAAGATATCGATGTATTGATCGACGGAAAACTGTTTAATGGGCAGCGCGCTTGTAATATATTTTACTTTGGCCACCAGCCCTTCGGTGGAAATCCCTTCGAGTTCCAGCGCGGCCAGATAGTGCCACAGATAGGTATGAATCTTGATGATGGTGCGCTTGGTGATGAATTTCAGATTCAGCGATTTAATCAGTTCTTCAAACAGCATGCCGCCCAGGGCTTCCAGACGGAGCGTAAGTCCCAGGGCATCGAATTTCTCCTCATGATAGGTGCCGTACATGGATGGAATGCCCGCGGCAATATGCCGCTTATGATAAATATTTTCAAACGACTGGGTTTTCTTTCCGGAAAGAATTCTGGCCTTCAGAAGCGATAGAAACTTCAGAATAACCGTCAGGCTCCGGTAATAGTTTTTGCCCGCCAGCGCCCGTTTTAAAGACAGGAGGTCCTGATGGGCAAAAGCATTGACAGCCTCCAGATCTTTAAGCAAATCAAAATACTGCGGATAATATTTTTTATGGATCAACTGATAAATACGAATCATCAGCGACACCCGCTCCTGATCCACTTCAGAAATATCCCTGACCTGCTGAATCTCCCTCGCTATTTTGGGCTTTTCCCATTCCAGAAACTTGCGGGGATTCTTGTTCACTTTTGTCAGCAGGTGGACAAACGCGTGATGCATCCCGTCAAAATATTTACCGGAGTTCATGACCTGATCAAACACTTCATCCGGAATATGCTTGCGCAGGTATTGCTTGTCTCCGGAATTCCAGTAGCGGAAAATATCTTCGGTAAACTCAACCAGCAGGCTGTTGCTCTCCACATGGGATTGCTTACGGAAAAAATCCACCAGGCGATCATTGCGAAACGACAGTTCATCCACACGGGTGGTGATGTCCCGAAGCTCACCTTCCGCCCCGATTTCGCTGAAATACACGGGGAAGAGGCGCAAGAGCTGCTTGATCAGATTATAGGCCGGCGTGATATCCGCATTGAGCAGTTTGGAAATTTCACGATGGATTAGATCGGTATCGCGAATAAAAATCCCGCCGATCTTTAAATTAATAATCAGCGCGGAAATTAATTTTTTCGTCCAGCGCGGCTTCATGGCGATAATTTCCAGCCAAGCGCGAATGGTTCGAATATGTTCCGGATTGACCTGTACCTGCCAGTCGGCGGTTGAGCCCTGAATTTCCGGATACTCAAAGCCGTAGGCAATCAGTTCATCCATGAATGTTTCCACCAGCGGGTGCGCGTTTTGCTCGAAAACCTCCTTGGCCGCCGTCACAATACAGTCAATGCTCGCACCGCGGAATTCGTTTCGCGACGTGTTTTTTTTCAGAAAACCGAAAATCCTGCGCACAAAATCATCCAGATTTTCCTTTTTTTCCTCCTGAAAAACCAGTTTCAGTGAATAATTGATTTCCCGCATGGCGCTGACATGGATATCCCTCAAGCCCGGAGCAGACATGACGCCAAAGAGGAAATCCAGTTTAACCAGGTGACGGTTATGATAGGCTTCGGATTTTTCCAGCTGGTCTGCCACATGCAGATAGCCGTCAATGATCTGGAAATAATCCGGCAGGGAAAGAAATTCCCCGATACGCAACCCGGCCTTCTCGCCTTCCTGCGGACGAAGCGCTT
>CAZGDK010000197.1:0-3379 GCA_964525155.1 uncultured Smithella sp.
CATCGGCCATGGACATTACCGAACGCAAACAGGCGGAAAATAAACTATTGGAGAGTGAAGCGCGCTACCGCGGCATCTTTGAAAACATTCAAGACGTCTATTATGAAGTTGCATTCGAGGGAACGATTCTCGAACTGTCGCCCAGCATTACAAAATATACGCCTTATCAACGAGAACAACTCATTGGATTATCCGCTTATAATTTTTACGATTTCAAACAACAAGGAAGAAAGCTGCTGGATGTTCTGTTCAGCCAACACAAAGTTACGGATTATGAGATTCAGATGACCGACAAGAAAGGCGGGATGGTCCCCTGTGCCATTTCAGCACAATTAATCTTTGATGCCGATGGAAAGCCGCTAAAAATTATCGGAACGCTCCGCAGCATCGAGGAACGCAAGAAGATGGAGGAAACCCTGCGGGCCAGCGAACGTCGTTTTAAAACAGCCTTTTATACAAGCCCGGATGCCATCAACATCAATCGTCTGGAAGATGGCCTGTACATGGACGTAAACGAAGGCTTTACCCGGCTGACCGGCTACACGCGCGAAGATGTCCTGGGTAAAACGTCCGGTGAAATCAACATCTGGCGAAATCCGGCAGACAGAAAGGAACTGATCAGAGGCTTAAAGGAAAAAGGATATTATGAAAATCTTGAGGCCGATTTTCGCTGCAAAGACGGTTCGATCACAACAGCACTGATGTCTGCCAGAATCATCGAATTGCAAGGCGAGATGCATATTCTTTCCATCACCCGGGACATCAGTGACCGGAAAAAACTGGAAGCCCAGTTGATCCAATCGCAAAAAATGGAAGCCATCGGCACGCTCGCCGGCGGAATTGCCCATGACTTCAATAATATATTGGGCGCCATCATCGGCTATGCGGAAATGGCACAAGACGAAATACCGGCGGGAAATGGATCTCTGGAATGCGTCGAACAGATTCTGAAAGCAGGCGAACGGGCCAAGTATCTCGTTTCGCAGATCCTGGCCTTCAGCCGTCATGCCAAAATGGAAAAAAAGCTTTTGATGATCGTTCCGCTTATCAAAGAAGTTGTTAAACTTTTACGTCATGCCCTGCCGGCCACCATCGCCATTACAGAGGACCTTCACGTTAGAGACGGTTTCATTCTGGCGGATCCGACTCAGATCCATCAGGTATTGATGAACTTGTGCACCAATGCCGGCCACGCCATGCGGGAGCGGGGCGGCACACTGACCATCAGCTTAAAACAGGCGGTGCTTTCTTCCGATCGGATAGGCGGCCATGACGCGCTGAAAGCCGGTTCCTACCTGGAGTTAAAAGTGGCGGATACCGGTCACGGCATCGATCCTTCCTTCATCGATCACATCTTTGAACCCTTCTTTACCACCAAGAAACAAGGCGAAGGAACCGGCATGGGTCTGTCGATCGTTTATGGCATCATTAAAAGTTGTGACGGCAGCATCCGCGTGGAAAGCCAGCCGGGCGTTCAGACCATTTTCACCATTTACCTGCCCCAGCAGCAACCGGCGCTCCTGAGTGCGCATGATCCGGCGCCCCTCCAGAAGGCGGGCGGAAAAGAAAAAATTTTATTGGTTGAAGACCGGGACGACATGCTGCGAATGATGCACAGCATGCTGACCCGTTTAGGATACGGTGTTACGGCCAGACAAAATCCGCAAGACGCCGTGGTGCTCTTTAAATCCGATCCAGCCGCCTTCGATATGATTATTACCGATCAAACCATGCCGCATCTGACCGGCGCCGATATGGCAAAAGAAGCTTTAAGTGTTCGACCGGATATCCCCATAATACTTTGCACGGGTTTCTCGGATCTGGTATCTTCGGAAGAAGCCAAGGCCATGGGCATTCGTGAATACATGGCCAAGCCGATTGTGACCCGCGAACTTGCCAGAACCATTAGAAATATCTTTGATCATGAAAAAACTGATTTGGGAAAGGACTTGAGACCGGATGGCCAGCGTTCTGATAATTGACGATGATCAAGGCATGTGTAAAATGCTGTCCCGTAAAATCAAATCCATGGGACATGAAGTGAATTGCGCCTATACCCTGGAGGAAGGCGTCAACAGGGTGAAAGCGGCCTCCTGTGACGTTGCCTTTCTCGATGTCCACCTGCCAGACGGCAACGGCATCGAAGTCCTGCCTCTGATCAGAAAAATATCGCCCGCCACTGAGGTCATCATCATGACCGGACTGGGCGACCATCGGGGCGCTGAATCAGCCATTAAAAACGGCGCGTGGGACTACATTGAGAAACCCTCCACGGTCAACCTGATGGTCCTGCCCCTGGTCAGAATCCTGCAATACAAGGAAGCATCCACGGCGCCGAAAACGCCATCACCCATTAAACGAGACGGGATTATCGGCTCAAGCCAGGAAACCAGAAACAGCCTGGATCAGGTAGGCCAGGTGGCCGCATCCAACACCAATGTCCTCATTACCGGTGAAACCGGCACGGGAAAAGAACTGTTTGCCTGGGCCATTCATCAGAATTCTCCCCGGGCCGGCAAAAATTTTGTCATTGTGGACTGTACCATCCTGACGGAAACCCTGGTGGAAGGCATGCTGTTCGGACATGAAAAAGGCGCTTTTACTAGCGCCGACCGGATGCGCGAGGGATTGATCGAACAGGCGGACGGCGGCACGCTTTTCCTCGACGAAGTCGGTGAACTTCCGTTCTCCGTGCAGAAATCATTTTTACGTGTGCTGCAGGAACATCGTTTCCGGCCGCTGGGCAGCAAGCATGAGTTATCCAGTGATTTTCGTCTGGTCGCGGCAACCAACCGTGATCTCGATCAAATGGTTGCCCATGGCGAATTTCGTGAAGACCTGCTTTTCCGCATCCGTTCTTTCGTGATCGGTCTCAAACCGCTCAGAGAGCGTCTGGACGATATTGAGGAACTGGTCGCCTATAAAATCGGCATTAATTTTGAACGCCACGGCACAAAAATGATGAGCCTGTCTCCTGATTTTTTACAGGCGCTCACAGCCTACGACTGGCCCGGCAATGTGAGAGAGCTGTTCAGCACCGTCGAGCAGGCCATCATTATGGCGGGAAACCGTTCCGTCTTATTCCCCAATGATTTGCCCAGCCACATCCGTATTAAACTCTCCCAGTCGCAACTGAGCCGAAAAGATGAGCCGATCGCGCGGGAAGGAAAAATGTCCGGCCCGGATGCCGGCCGCGCCAAACTGCAGGACGTCCGGGATGCCGCCATCTGCTCCGCGGAAAAAGAATATTTAAATGAACTGAAAGTCCTGTCCGGAAACAATATCGACAAAGCCTGCGCCGTTTCCGGCCTTTCCCAATCCCGCCTGTATTCGCTCCTGAAAAAATACGGCATTAAATTTTCGTAGCACATCTCGTATC
>CAZGDK010000198.1:0-3359 GCA_964525155.1 uncultured Smithella sp.
CGGGTTTTTCCCGTTATAGACGCTGCCGGTGATAATGGGCCAGTCCGGGTCGCCTTCCCGGAATTTGATGAGAACTTCATCGCCGATTCTCGGAATAAACACTGATCCCCAACCTTGGCCGCCCCAGGTTTGTCCGCATCTGATCCAGCAGGAGCTTGATTCGTCTTTTTTGCCTTTTCTGTCCCAATGGAACTGGACTTTGATCCGGCCGTGTTCGTCGACATAAATTTCTTCGTTTTGGGGGCCGACGACGGTGGCGGACTGGACGCCGCTGATATAGGGTTTTTCAATATTTCTGATCGGGCGGTAGGAGACGTTTGCGGGAATGGCGGTAAAGCGGTTGGTGTAGTTTGCGCCGCCGGTGGCCTGTTCTTCGAGGGTCTGGGGCTGTTCGCCTGTGTGCGAGACGCCTATGAGAAGATATTCTTTGTTGAAGTCCCGGAAATCATGATTTCCCAGCTTAAAGGTATGGCCGGGCAGCAGTCTCGGGCAGTTACTTTGTCCTTGGGTTTGTTCCCGGAGGGCGATTTGTTCTTCACGGCGGATTCTGGTTTTTTTCCCGCCTGTCTCCTGATCGCCGTAGGGGCCGGGGTAGTCGTAGATTTCGTATTTGCGGATTTGTTCGTCTTTGGCCTGGTCTTGGGTGTCCAGGGGATGGGACGGGTGTTTGAAGTTGTCGCTGGTCTGGCTATAGGTTCCGGGGCGCAGTCTGTGTGAAAAGTCGATGTTATAGATGGTTTCGGTCTCCGGGTTCAGGCCTCTTCCGGCTTTGAAGGTCACGGCTTTGTTGCCGGCGATGTCTTGATAAAAAACGGGGTCGTCGGCCATCACCATGACGTGTTTGTCTTTGCTGTGTTCATAGAAATAGTAGATGCCGTCTTCCTGGAGGAGGCGGGAAATGAAGTCCAGATCGGTTTCACGGTACTGGACGCAGTAGCGGCGTTTCCGTTCTTTGTTCTTCAAGCGAAAGTCGTAGCGGTCGGACGGAATGCCTGCATCTTTAAAGATATCTTCGACAATGTCCTGGGTGTTTTTGTTTTGGAAGATGCGGCAGTCCTGCTCCAGGGACAAAAGCTCAGTGAACGAAACGATCTGGCAGCCGTACAAATATTTGAGGCCGCTTTTGCCGGTGTGCTCAAATTTCCGGACGATGCCGTGAAGGTGGCTTTATTTTATTCGATTTTCAAAGAGCATTGTGAATATCTACTCGGCTACCGCTCCGTACCATCTAGCTTAATTTAGTGTTGTGTCCCCTGAATTATCCCAATTTAGTGTTGTGTCCCCTGAATTATCCCCCGATTATTTCGTTAGGTTATCGCTTTTATCAGGCGCGGGCTCCTCAATAATTGTGAGTGCATTGGTTATAAAATTGTATCTACCATCGACATCTTCAATATCTTCATAGTTATACCAGTAAAAAACCGCCTCACCAGAAACCACCTTTCCAAGGAAGTTTGTGTTTTTTCTGTCATCCTCATAACCCAATTGATAGGATTCGAAACAACTTTCAAGAAGAATGACCTTCCGTTTTTTCATGCTTTTATTACTAATCTCAATAGCTGCAAAATAGTTTTCGCTCCCAGAGCCACATTGCCCCATACCATTGTTGCTGCGGCTTCTGTGTGCATAGAAGGCACCGATAAACGTTCGCCCACCTGTTCGAATTATTTCATGTGAAATAAATTTAATCTCTTTATCAGAGCCAACCAATTCCGGATTGGCATTTACTTCAAAGCGATCCAATACGAGTTTAGAATGTGTTTTCTCGCTCTCAACCCATATCAATCGTTTCTTTGACGAATATTTCAGATAGTACTTACCGAGATCTTTATCGCAAATAACATCTTTAATCGTCTTATCGTTTTTTCTAATTTTGTTTATGTCACACTCTTCCGCATATATGGTCATCTGGAGCATCAGTAACGAAATAAATATTACAATCATTATAGCAACCATTTTCATTGAATAATTATTTTTCACTGAATCCTCCCTGGGTACCTATAATATGCTTGGCATAGCAATGCCCCGTATAGTCCGAATGCACCCCTTCCTTTTTTAGTTGGTCAGCCGTTTTACCAGGGTGTTCGGACTTATCCCAACTTCGATTACTATCCGGGTCGCATGTAGTTGTTGTATCCTCTTCCCATACTTTTTTTGCAGTGTTCCATTTATAAAAACGGCCCCTTCCATTGTAAAATGCAGCTGTTTCAGTATCGTATTGTTCCCGTGTATATGTTAACGTTCCATGCTTGCCCCCGCGTAAATACTTGCTGGCCTTAGCCCGTTTATCCGGCAACACCTTATTCATAACCGTATTGACATGCTCTTTCCAGTTCCATGCCTCTTCATAAGTGGCACTCGGATTTGTGAGCTGACCAATACCATAACCATTGTCAAATGACACTAAGGGTTGTTCATCGCTGTAAAACTGGCGATTCCTCGATTCTTGCTGAAATATTTTTTTGATTAACACAAGATCATATTTGTCATGCCAGTGTTCATCAAGATATTTGTCTACCGCTGCCTTACCAGGATTTTTCCCCCTGATAATGATCTTTCTAATAAATTTTTCACTGCCCGCATTAACTCTTACGGTCAACAATCCGCCAATCACTTTATTTTTTAATTTTTCCACCACCCATATCTTCGAGTCTGACTTAAATTGCCCTTTCTCTCTGAATTGAATCGCACCATTCCCTGGTTTAAATCTTTTTTCTCCTATCTTCTGTGGACATGCCATTCCCGTCCAGCAAATATCCCAACTCCATTCATATGGTCCCGTTGCAACGGTTTCTATTTCAAAAGTAACAGCAGGAAAATCTGCATTTCCATCGATGAAATACTTTTGTTCTCGTTGTGGACTAATCCATTTTCCACAATCAAGTTCCACCTTGGCCTTAACTAGTGATCCTTTTTTTGTATTTGTCTTGCCCGCTTTTTCAGCTTTTGCCACCGGCATATTCTTGTTTGATTCAGCCATATCTCTAATCCCCTAAATGACTTATTTAGTTATGTAAATCACTAATTTATTATTGCGTTTTACTCAATTGAATGCTCATTCTCATCATCAAATACTTCTATCGACAATTCAACTTCAGTTGTCGTGGAAACTCGCTGGGTCAAACCATTTTCATCGCTCGTCCCTTCCCATGTTTGACCATTTGAACCTGTGATTTTATAACGATGATATGGCAATAGCGTCTCACCGTCCACATCAAAAAGATGAAACTGTTCATCATATTGAAGTTGTTTCGATGCAACGGCTGTATATCCCGCTCCCGGCCCCGGATAGGCCACCTTTCTGGGGCTGGTGATCGTGATGCTGTTTTTGTCCATGACGATGGTGGAGGCGCCGGCTT
>CAZGDK010000199.1:0-3335 GCA_964525155.1 uncultured Smithella sp.
GTGCTTGACGCTGGCCAGTGCAACGACAGCTACTCCTGGGCATTCGTCGCTTTAAAACTGAAGGAAGTTCTCAATCTCGACGACATCAACAAATTACCAATTGTGTTCAATATTGCCTGGTACGAACAGAAGGCTATCATCGTTCACCTAGCCCTCCTGTACCTTGGCATCAAAAACACCCACGTTGGTCCAACCCTACCCGGATTCCTGACCCCCAACATCCTCAAGGCAGTTGTGGAACATTTTGGTGTTCAGGGAATTACAACAGTAGAGGAGGACCTGAAGATTTTCGAGTTAGCTTAATCACAAGCCGGTTTAAAACACACGGCCCGGTAAAGAGTTGGACCCCTCGTAAACAGAGGGATTCACTCTTTCCGGGTCTTTTGTTGATACCCGGGCATCACCGCATAAACAGTATCCGCGATGCTATCCAACGTACATAAAAAACAGATCAATGAGCTGCAGAAAACATCAATCGTCCAACAAACCGCTTTCTGGTCAATCGTGAAAAAGAAGACTGGCCAGGAGTCAATCGCCCTGAACTTCAACTCCAGGAAAAGCAACCTTTATACCGGGATCATAACCGATACAAACATTCAGTCGGACCTCCTGGTGATCATCCAGCAACTCAACAACAACGATAGCATCGCTTATGTTCCTTATGGGCCTGAATTGGAGCCGGAAAATGAATTCCAAGGTGTTTTTCTCGAAGAACTGTCCGAATGCATTCGTCCCTACCTTCCAAAAAATTGCTTTATGATCCGGTATGACCTCTGTTGGGAAGTTTTTTGGGCCGGAGAACAGGCTTTCTTTGACTCAGAGGGCAACCTGATCGGTGAGCCATCCATCCAGTCGCAGGAGCTCCGCTTCAACTTTAACACCATTCACTGGAACCTCAGAAAATCCCAAACTAATATCCTGCCAACCAACACATTATATCTTGACTTAAAGCCTGATTTGAATTCCATCCTGATGCGAATGAAGCCCAAAACCCGATACAACATCAGGATTTCACACAAAAAAGGGGTTACGGTACGAACGGCAGATCTGGCCGATTTGAACGTTTGGTATAAACTCTATTCGGAAACTGCTCAACGGAATGGGCTCTATCTCAATGATCTTCGGTATTTTGAAGCTATCCTTACTGCTCGGGCGGATCAAACCAAATCTCCGGCCGAAGTATTTTACCTGATTGCCGAGGTTGATCACACCCCCCTAGCCGCGATGTTCCTGATCATTTCCGGAAACCGGGGGTCGTACCTTTATGGAGCCTCCTCGAGCAGGAATCGTAACTATATGGCAACCTATGCCTTACAGTGGGAAGCCATTAAAATATCAAAACAAAAGGGGTGTTCTGAGTATGATATGTTTGGAATCTCCCCGAGTAAAGACAAATCGCATCCCCTGTATGGGTTACACCGGTTTAAGACTGGCTTTGGAGGTCACATTTTTCATAGTCTGGGCTGCTGGGACTATCCTTATGATGTGGAGAAGTACAACCTGTTCAAAAGCCTCGAAATCAGAAGTCAAGGATACCATATCAACTAAGTCTGCTGGACAGGTGGCCCTGGTATGCCAGAGACGGAGGGCAAACCTTGAAAATTTATACCTTTGAGAGCAAAAATCTTGACAGATTTTGAAAAGAGCAAAAACTAACAACCTGGACACATCAGAAAACAATAATCGGCAATCACAGGTTAAAACTATCCGCACCTCCAGAAAGATTCACCGGACTACCAGCATTCTCGTATTTTTCTTTTTGTTTGTCATCGCTATTACTGGGATCCTTCTGGGGTGGAAAAAGAACAGCGACGGACAGCTACTGCCCAAGTCTGTCAGCGGGACCAGCACGGATCTGAGTACTTGGTTGCCGGTCGACCTGCTGCATCAGAAAGCCTGCAAGATCATACAGGATTCTGTATCGCCCGACCTTTCGACGGCAGTTGACCGGATCGATATCAGAAAAGACCACGGGATGGTCAAGTTTGTATTCAAGGAGCATTTCTGGGAAGTTCAGCTTGACGGTTCCACAGGAGAAGTTCTCCAGATCGGGAAAAGACGTTCCGATATCATAGAAAAAATTCATGACGGTTCGATTTTCGACCACTGGTTTAAAACCAAAGGCTCCCCATTAAAGCTGATTTACACCACGATCATGAGCATTGCTCTGCTCACTTTTACCACTACAGGAATGTTGTTGTGGTTAGGACCAAAACGACTACGCCGAGGTGGTAACAACCGGCAGAAGAAGCAACCCTGACGACAGAATCGCGCGCCTACCTCTTTTTCTTCAAGATCCGTCCAAGAAAGGACATCCCCATCTCGGCAATATCATCGGCTACCTGACCATCCTTATCGCGATCAAGCAGTTGATTAATCATGCTCTGCGATTTTCCTCCTGCTTTCTCTTCTGTTTGCACGAAAGAGTTAAGCAGATCTCCAATCATCCCTCCGCTACCACCAGAGCTGTTCTTTCCCAGATATCCCATCACCAAGGGAGCAGCTATCTCCAGAATGCTGGAAGCGGATGATCCACTTACGCCCGAATTCTTACTAACATACTGAGCCACACTCTTTTGCTTGTCGCCTAACACATGCTTCAGAATACCTGAACCATTGGCCATGGCAGGATTATCGAGAAATGATCCGAGGTTGTCGAGCAAGCTGCCATCGTGATCTTTGGCTACCGCTCTTTGTAACGCTTCCGCTCCTTCGGGTGTGCTGCTGTTTTTCGCCAGAGCATTCATCAACACCGGAATGGCACTCGCCAGTGCACCTTGAGCCTGCTGAGGAGTAGCATTAGTTTTTCGGCTGATAGCCTGTAAAGCATTATCATCCAACTTGGACAACAACGCACCAAGAACATTTTCAGTTGACATTATCGATATATTTATATTAGTTAATAAATCAACATGGAAGATAGTATTATTTAATGATCTTTTTATCGGGTGTTGGAAAAAGAAACCAGATAGCAGAGCATACGGTTAGATTATGGGTAGGGATTCTGGTTTTTTTATCGTTACTTTTAAGGTAACTTTGCTGATTACACAAATCGATATGACACCAAAGTTTACATCTGAAATTGAGAGAAATTTCTTCCTTCGGTCTGAGCTGACTGAACAGACTGGTCGGATTCCCTACATTATCGTCGATAACTTTCCCCGCCTGGGGTTGATGGCTGCGCTCCGGTTTCTGGAGTGGGTCCGGGAGAACCCTGAGGGTGTGATTAGTCTCCCTACCGGGAGAACTCCTGAATACTTCATCAAATGGGCTCAGCATCTGCTCAAAACCTGGTCGAAATCAGCTACTTGGAAGCTGCTCGACGAAAATGGCCT
>CAZGDK010000200.1:0-3306 GCA_964525155.1 uncultured Smithella sp.
GCCCTCCCATGTGAGCATCGAACAGCTCATGGAATTGTCGCTGAAGATTGTTTAGTTCATCACGATGCTCATAAAAAGCCCGTTGCCTTAAGGCGCGGGCTTTTTACGTCTGAAAAGGAGGTCAGGCTCACCATGCGTATGGCAAAAATCTTCTTACTTTTTTTATCATTATGCTTTATTTCCTGCGCCACTTTCAACCCCCACATGCAAAGCATCACGTCCGGCGACATCCGGACATTCCTGAAACAGGCTCCCCGGGCCGAAGACCATGCCAACGCGGGCGTCAGTGTGCTTTTTTCCTACAGATACCTGGAATATTTTGATAACGGAACCAGCGTCTTGCGGCGCGCCGAACGGATCAAAATATTCAATGAACGGGGACGAGACTTTGCAACGCAGTCCATCTCTTATCGCGAAGGCTACAATGATGTTCACCTTCTTTATGCCCATACGATTACACCCGACGGTAAAGTGATTGCTCTGAACAAAAAAGATATTCACGATGCAACGGCGCATGTCGGATACGACTTCTACACCGACATCAAGGAAAAACGCTTTACCATGCCCGCCGTGGAAGACGGCTGCATCATTGAATTTGCCTATGAAATTAAAAATCTCAAAACGACGCTTCCCTTTGATCTCTCCGGCAGAATTTTCCTGAAGGATTATCATCCGATCGAAAAGAAAATTGTTGAGATTGTCCTACCTGCCCATATCGATTTAAAGTACAAACAGTTTCATACAACCCTCGCACCGCGCATTATCGAGATAAACGGCAAAAGAAAATACATCTTCCAATCGGAACGCCAAAAAGAAATGCTGCGTGAATTCCGCATGCCGGATTTGCGAGATCGAAATACCTTTCCCGAGATGGCATTCTGGACCATGACCGACTGGAATCAAATGTCTCGCTGGTATATCAAAGTGGTCGAGCGACAGATGACACCCAACCCGGAACTGGTTCGTTTCACCAAACACCTTATTGCCGGTAAGAAAACCGATGAAGAAATAATCCGTGAAATTTTCCGGTTTGTCGCACAAAAAGTCCGATATGTCTGCGTTTCACTGGGCCCGCATTCGCACGAGCCCCATGCCGCCACGGACATCTTTCATAAACGATACGGAGATTGCAAGGATAAGACCACCCTTCTTCTGTCCATGTTGAAAATTGCCGGCATGGACGGACATCCGGTGCTGGTTCCCTCAAATCCTGAATACTTTGACGAAGCAATCCCGTCGCTGAACGCCTTCAATCACGTCATTGCGGTTGTTTCGCAAAACGGCAAAACCTACTGGCTGGACGCCACCAGGGAAAATGCCGCTTTTAATGCGCCTCCCTTTCTGAGACCGGCAACCGTTTGCGTCATCCAGGCCGACGGTTCATACCGTTTTGTCAAAACGCCCGCCCCGGATGATAAAAAAGATTTTTCCAGGGTTGACTGTGTTTATCGAATCAATGAGCCAGGCGACGCGGATGTCGATCTGACCATGACCGGATGGGGCATGGCGGCGGAAGACATCCGCAACGAATTCAAGTATATGTCGCCCGATGAGCGAAAAAAGTATTTTGAAGAACGACGCGGCATTGAGCTTCAGGAATTGAACTTCGGGAGTTTTACCGAGACGGATACGCCTTTTACGGTAAACCTTAAAGGCAGGATCAAAAACCATATTCACAAGCTCGATGACGACATGATGGTGCTTACAGGCGCTGTCGGCATGGATACGTTTCGCGATATCACTGCGGCCAGGAAAAGAGAGTATCCCGTTGTCTTTCATCCGTCCTTACATTCCGAATCGAAGGATCGTTATATATTTCCATCCGGTTTCAGGATAAGAAAAATTCCGCAGGCGCTGATACTGGATACGCCGTTTATCTATCGCACCGAATATTTTGTTTTTCAGGATTCGACATTGACCATTTCCGTGTCCCATAAGGAAAAAGAACATAATATTTCGGCCGAGCAAATTGATGAATTCAAAAGACACGCGGTTGAAATGCAGAAACGGGAATTAAAATTGAAAAATATTGTGTTTGAAAAGAAGTGACCGAGCTCGTCACCGCGTCCAGTTTTCCAGCTTCAGACCTTTTACTTTTTTGAAATGTTTTTCGTTGTTGGTCACCAGCGTGCAGTTCATGGTCATGGCGGTTGCCGCGATCAGCATGTCCATGTCGTCGAGCACATCCCCTTTTGATTGCAGGCCTGCTTTGATGTCACTGAATACCTCCATCACCGCTTTATCTACATCCAGAACGGGAAAAAGTTCTTTCAATCGATAAACCACGGCAAGGTTGCGCTCAACATACTTTGACTTTTTAGCCCCGAATAATAACTCTCCATATGTAATAACGGATATGGCTTTGGGAATATTCGCATTGGCCAGGAACTTCTCCCGAACAATACGATGTCCTTTTATGCTGTAAATCAGAATGTCCGTATCAATCAAATAATACATGGCCTTCCCCAAAGCGTTCACTTTTCTTGCGTGAGCCTTTTATATCGGCAATAATCACTTCCGCCGGGCGCTCATCCTCCCAGGCATCAGAAAGGGAAAGAAATTCCCTTGTCGTTTTGTTATTGTATAATGATGGAGCGTTCATGTATTGCGTAAGAATGTTTATGACTTCCTGACTTATGGAACGGTTTTCCAATTCCGCCCGTTTCTTGAGCGACTCGTAGAGCCTGTCATCTATATCGCGAACTTGTAAAATTGCCATAAGCGCATCTCCTTATTTGACATTCACCATACACTTGTATTCATGATTTTACAATCACTATTCATGAAACAAAGATGCTACGTTTAAGGATCATTTGGGATTATCTTATCAATATTCATCAAACAGCCGCCACTGCTCAAACGGGCGCTGGTCGTTTTTGGAGGAAAGGGGCGCTAGTTCACTGATAAAGCGGGATGGAATGAGCGTCAGCGTTCCGGAAGCCCGGGAGTAATCCAGCGCTGGGTAGCTTAAATAAAGCTGGTCTTTGGCGCGGGTCAAAGCCACGTAAAACAGCCTGCGTTCCTCTTCTTCTCCGTCCGGATCTTTAAGGGCGCGATTAAGAGGAATCATGCCGTCGGCGCACCAGATCAGAAAGACATACGACCATTCCAGCCCCTTGGCCTGATGAATTGTGCTTAAAACAACTTTGTCTTCCTGAATCTCCTGAAGCTCTTCTTCCTTGGACATGTTGGTCAATAGCGCCAGTTCGTTTAAGAAATCGTCCATACTCTGGAATTTTTCCGCAAAATTCCCCAGCTGAATTAAATCCTCTTCACGGGCCGAGGCGTCGGAATATGTATCCTGCA
>CAZGDK010000201.1:0-3281 GCA_964525155.1 uncultured Smithella sp.
GCGTTCGGCTTGACCGCCCCGGTCGGCTTCTTCTGTCGGCGGGATTCGTAGGGCTCTACCATGTCGTATCCTCCTGTCACAATTCTAGCGGATTTCAGGCCACTTACCCTGAGGGCAGTCCCATACGGCACCCCTCGCCTTGATCTTCACGAAGCACCCGCAAGCCTTGCAGCGGGAGGTCTTGGTGTCCAACTGGTCGCACTTCATGCAGGCTTCCAGCCGTTCCTTGTACTGCGGTTTACTGACGACCTTTGCCCCGTCCGCAACGAACGAAGTCATCGCCCGGACGAAGTCCCACGTCTGCGCCCACCATGCCGTGTGCTTCCTCTCGCACCCCTGGCACCAGTATTTCTTCTTCTTCGGCTTGGGCTTGAGCGGTTCCCTCGTCACCGCCTGGCCTGGCCCCTTGCCTTCCTCCCAGAGCTTGAAGTAGTCGGGCCTCGTCTGGCAGAGGTGTACCCAGTGTGCCGTCTTGTGGCACTGGTGCCGCTCGCAGAACCCTGGAGTGGTGCAGGTGCAGCCGGTTACTCGGTGATCGTGATCGTCCATACGCACCTGTCCATGCCGGGATATTCCACGACGGTTTCGTAGAGCAGCGACAGGGGCGAGCATGTGCTGCCTTCGAGCGGTTGCATGTTCGGCGTCGAGGCGGGCCAGCCGACATCCTGAAGAACGAAGTCTTCCAGGTTCGGCCCGAGCCGAATCAGGTCGATGTCCAGGTTGTACCCGCAGGCATCAATGCCTTCCGCCTGCCAGCGGCACTCGTCGTGCAGCGCCGACCCGTCCGAGTCCCATGTCAACGCCCGCTCAAAACCCACGGCGCAGCACTCAGGGTTCGAGGCGTCGGGAGTCAGCGTCATCGTCAACTCGGGAGGGACGCAACTCTGCTCGCACTCGCAGTCGCAATCGCCGCATGGCGTGATCGTGTCGGTGTGCTCGATGAACGCGAATCGTCCCGGCGTGCCCGCGAACCTTGCCGGTGTGGCCGACCCGTTCCCCAGTCCCGAGTACCGTCCCGTTCCGCCGCCCATGCAGGCAAAGTACGGATCGGACGCCCGGCACACGCCGTCAATCCCGGCCGACAGCGTACACTTGCCGCTCACCGGGGCCGATGCGAAGGCGACGATTGTATCTCCGTCAGCCCACGAGAACGGCTGGGTGATGGTGACTCCCGTTGTCGAACTTCCAAAGCCAATCGTGTTGTTGTCCGGGTCGAGTTCCACGTAGAGGTACGATCCGTCCGTCGTGTTGTAGCAGAGGATGATCCTTGGTCGGCTGCCAGCGATCTTCAGTGGACAGGCCGATACCACTTGTGCCGTTGTGCTGGATCTCTCGATGGTCCGAATCACGGAGTTGTTGCCGCCGGACTTGAGGTACATCTCCTCGCCCGTACACGGACAGCCCGCATCGCACGTCACCTCCCAGTCGCCGCTGACTTCAACCCATCCGTAGCTCAGGTCAGACGTGCAGTCCTCGAAGTTGTCGGCGTAGATCAGGCAGTCGCCCGGTTCACCGCTGCAACAGCAGATCCAATGAGAAATCTCTACGTCCCTCCATACGCTGAGCAGTCGGGCTCGCTTCCCGGCGGGCACTCCAAGTCCACGATGGTCCCCAGTCGCTTGCCGTTGTACGAGTAGATCAGCCCCGCCGCTCCGGGGTTGAACAACTCGGCCGCGCCGTGCGACCCCGCAGGTCCGCAGTACCCGACCAATCGGTGATCGCAGACGTAGAAGATGTCGCCGTCGTCCGTGCTGTCCTCGTAGCCTCCGTACCCGCTGTTGGCGGTTGGGTTCCACAGCCTTCGCCGGGCCAGCACCGGAACGTAGGAGTCGGCGGCCAGATCTTCCAGGAGCGTGAACATCCAGTTCTGGAAGGGCGGCGGCGGGCGGCGGGCAATCGTCCCGTTGCCGTCCGCGTAGAACGCGGAGTCGGAGACGTTGCGCTTGACCTGACCGACGATCAGGTTCCACTGCGAGGCGCTCAGCCGGTCGCCGTGGCTTGCGTATCTCAGGAGGTCAGTTCCACCAGCCATGTTACGCGAAGTTCACCAATGGGTAGTTGTAGTATTGGGCACCACCATCCATGTAGACATCCTCCCACTGCTCGGTCTGCACC
This sequence comes from uncultured Smithella sp., assembly GCA_964525155.1. Lineage (GTDB taxonomy): Bacteria > Desulfobacterota > Syntrophia > Syntrophales > Smithellaceae > UBA8904. The sequence continues at coordinate 2,116 of CAZGDK010000201.1, forward strand.
CGCCACTGCTTGTTCCAGCCCCAGCGGTGATAGCCGAACCGCATCGTCACGTCGAACGTCGGCAGCTTCCCCCGGTTCACCGTGCGGTGGACGATGGGCGGCTTGTAGAGGAGTTGTTCGGGGTCGAAGACGTAGCCAATCGTCGGCGCCAGGACGTAGTTCGCGTTCGTGCAGCCGATCTGCGTGAACACCCATGCTGGCACAACCAGGGTGCCGTAGATCTTCAGGATGTAGTCGAACGAGGCGTGGATCTTCCCGAAGCCTTCGACCGGCTGGAGGTGTGTGCCCGTCGTCGCGTTGTCCCACTTGAGCCGGGTGTAATCGACGTTGAGGAATTCCGCAGTCGGCTCGAACCACTCCTCGATGAGCAGGTTCTTGTAGACCCTCGGGCCCAAGGACGAGTACCTGACCGTCACGACCGCCCACTCGTAGTCCGCAATCCCACCGCTGCCGCTCTGCCGGGCGTTCGTCAACGGCTCGACCGTCGCCTCCCGCGCATAGGCATCGTTCGGCCCATCGTCGTAGGGCCAGATGCAGTCCGGGTAGGAGTCGATCTCGGCCAGGAGCGTGTAGCGTTCGTCCCATGCGCACTTCAGCTTGCGCACGCCCTCGAACACACCGAGATACCATCGTGACCTCGGCCAGCCCATGACCTCGCAGTGGGTGACGGAAATACTCACGGCCCGAACCTGCCTCCCTCCTCGCCCTTATCCCTCATCTGCTCCAGCACGGCGAGCACCTGCTGAAGCGTGTTCAACATGCGTTCCAGTTTGTCCGTCACTTGGGAGCCCGATTGCTGGCCCTGGAAGCCCTGTCCTGGAGGCAGTTGGGCGAGAGGGTCATTCCTCCTGCCTCCCCACGTCATCGCATCCTGGGCCACGCCAGGTGGCTCATCGGCCGCCTGCACGTCACGCTCCGCCCGACGCCATCTCGCCTCAGCCTCGCGCTGCTGTTGCGCCCACTTGCGGGAGAGGCGATCCTGCTCCTCGCGCGGCATCCCTTGCTGCCATCCCATCTCGGCCCGGACCTCGCCGAGACCTTCGGCTGCCTCTGGAAGCGGCGGATCCGGCGGACGCGACTTCTCGGTCACGCCCATGATCGTATGTGGTGGCTGCGTAGGAGTTTCCGGCCACACCCACTTCGCATCCTCTCGTCTGGGTGGTGCA
>CAZGDK010000202.1:0-1228 GCA_964525155.1 uncultured Smithella sp.
TTCGATCTTTCCCTTGACGACTTTGCGAATGACAAAATTGGGGACAAGGGAGTCTTTCATATTGGCCACGCCCAGCCCCCGGTAGACATCCTTGCCGTAGTTTTTCGCCTTCATCGCATCGTTGAGTGGATCACCGAAATCCGCCGCGGTGGTGTTGCTGTAAGTTAACGCAATCACGTGCGTGCCGAAATCCGGAATGGTTGCCGGCTTGTCATCGGCATCCCTGATTTGAACATTGGCCAGCTCCTGCCCCACGGTTGCCGCCCTGGCCGCTCCGATGACAACCATCACAACCATCGCGCAAGCAAAAGCAATTAACAGGCTTCTCCATAGAAATGACCGACTCATAAGCATGATCCTCCTTTATTTGGGTAAAAAGGTTCTTGATTGGAGAGAAGAGAGACAAACCGTGTACCGCGTTCGTATTCCAACAACCTGCAAACAAACAGGCTGTCTTTACTTTACTCTCGTCCAGTAATGGCTTTCGCAGATAAGCGAAAGCAGGCAGGCCGTCAGTTTCAATTTGTCTTGCGACGCCATTGCGATGCTGCATTTGTAATCCTTGCCTTCATCGACGTCATACACCGAGCCGCCGGCATACCGTCCGGCCTCTTTTTTCATATCCCACAAAATGAGCATGCCCATCAGGGGCTTATCTTTTCTGTCCTTTTTGCATTTCGTGCACACCGCATCAGCGGGAACGCCGGGCGCGAGTTTTACGATCTTCCCGTAATACGCGCCGTCCTTTTCAAAGATTTCTATCTGTAATCTTTCCTTGCCTTTATCCTTGCCCTTCAGAACCGGCATTGACCAGACGCCGGTAAGCGACGGATCAGCAGCCCACCCCTGAAGGGAAAATGCCGCAACGAAAAGCAATGTTGTTAAAAGAAGAAGTGCTTTTTTCATAGGATCCTCCTGATGCAATAAACGGTTAGTATTCGAGCCTGCAATGCGCGCCAGTATAAGGGCATTGCCCTCCAAGCGCAAGGGGAAATTGAGGTCCCGAATTGCCTCAAATAAAAATACTACCTAAGGAGGAGATAAGTCGATTGTGTGATGTTAAAAATCCTCCCCGACCCTCCTTTAGGAAAGGAGGGCCAGTGCACCTTTGACGTAATCCAACCCCGATCCCTCATCGCGGCGCCAGAAGATGGTTAGAAAAAGATGGGCGCGTTTCGGGGCTAATAAACTAAAGGTCACGCGAGCCCCGGACGACGAGCTACAAACC
>CAZGDK010000202.1:1328-3263 GCA_964525155.1 uncultured Smithella sp.
AAACGATATCGCCATAAAAAGGCCGTAGGCCCAGTCCTGGACCATGCTGAAGTCCTCATCTTTCATCCGGTCATAATCGAAAGGAAACGCGAGTTTTCCTTTGAGGCTGTCCGAATAGAGCCGATTGTAAGCGCCAAACAGATGCTTAGCGATGTCGTGCAGTTCCTCTTCGTCTTCAAAGTCGGCCTCGTCGCCGAAAAGCAGCGGCATCCATTCCTCAACCGGAATCATCTCCGGCGTGATGGCCAGGCCGAACAAAAGGCCGTGCAGCTCTTCCAGATTAGCCACCGGCGCGTCCTCGGACATACGGCTGAGCAAAATTGATAAATATTTTTCTTCTTGGGCGGTAAAGAGTTTCATGGTTGCAAATAGTCCTTTCTCATTGTTTGGTCTTCAGTCTTAATCGTACCGTTTCAGTTCCAGCAGCTTTTTGTTTTGCGTGGAGACGATGTGATAGAAGCGGTCCTGCGGGACGTAGATATAAGGGACATCTTCCTTGCGGCGATACAGAAAGTGCGACAGGATCATGCGGTTGACCGCCTGGTGGCCGACAATCAGAATGTTGTCGGAGCTGCGGTTGAGGAAAAACGATTTCTTGATGCCGTCTTCAACCCGGGCGCGCATCTTGGCGTAGCTTTCGCCTTCCGGTTAGGCGTAATCGTATTTATTGGCTTCCCGCAGACGGAAGATTTCGGGCATCTGTTGCTCGATTTCGGCGTACGTCATGCCATCGCAGACGCCCGCGTTGATTTCATCGAATTCCTTAAGCGCGACGATACGGCAATCTTTCTGCAAATCTGCAATCGCTTCCGCCGTTCTCCGGGTCCGAAGCTTCATACTGGTGAAAATGTAGGATATCTTACGCCTGGAAAAAAACATCCCCAGCGCCAGCGCCTGCTTCATGCCTTTTCCCGTAAGCCCCGAATCACCACCGATGCGGTCTTCCAGGTTGTATTCGGTTTGCGTGTGGCGCACCAGAAACAGATTCTTGACTTCGTCCGTGACCAAGTAGTCGCGGATGCGCGCGTAAAGCGGAATGGCGTCGGTATGCTTTTCACCGATGATGCGGTTTTGCAGCGATTCCAGCCGGATGTAATTGTGCTCGGCCAGAAGCGGCTCGTAAATCATTTTATAGTAGTCGATGCGCTTCAAAAATTCGGCTTCGGCTTTCTTTGGGCTCATGTTCTGAAATTCCGGAAGACGGATTTTATCGAGAATGCTCCACGCCAGAATGTCTTCGTCGTCGTTGACGCATTCAATGTAAAGCACCGGATGATCGTCCAGAAAATCCTCGATCAGCTTCCGGCGGTTGCGGCTGGCGTTGGTGGCATCCAGAATGGCGACTTTCCCGGAATTGCTCAGGTACGCCTTGGCGCGTTCCATGTTCATACGCGCGAATTTTTTCCTAAGCGCCATGGCTGGCGAATTGTTCGGGGCATAAAATTCCGACGACGACGTCTCTTCGGCGGGCCGGTGCTTCCGGCGCAGGTTGCCGTTGTTGAAAAGGCGCGTGGCAATGCCGTCTTTGCGAAACGATTCGCGAAGCCTTACCGCCAGCGTGGATTTGCCGCGCGCCGGCAGGCCCATTAACACAATGTAGAGTTTTTCATCGCTCATGAATAGTCCTTTAACTGTAGGGAACGGTCGCGACCGTTCCCTACAGGCCAGGACGCATCGCGCTCATCCGCTTAGTCTATCAGTCTAAAAGACTACAGCCTACAGCGTGGTATTTCTAACAAATTCCATCCGTAACTTCAAGATATTCGGCGTATTCCTGCGCCGCGTGCTTAGCCTTGCGCGGGGAGAAAGGGGTTGACATCCCCGGATGTTTTGATTAATCTTGCACAGTCCGTTATTCATACCATTTCGCTTTCTTGAGAATAACGACGCGTCACTATTAAATGTCCGTTTTCCAATAAGCAGACTGGTAAAAGG
>CAZGDK010000203.1:0-3236 GCA_964525155.1 uncultured Smithella sp.
CAGACCGACAAAGCCGTCCAGAAAAATACCCACGGCAGGGTGGTAAGCTTCTCCATGCCCAGAAGTCCGCGCGGTCCGCCGACGGCGTCGATGTTTTCCAGAACGGATTTGACAATCATGCAGAAAGCGAGCGTGACGATGGCCAGATAATCGCCGCGTGTTTTAAAAGAGGGGATGGCCACCAGAAAACCGACCAGGGCGGCGCCCATGCCACCGGCCAGAATTGCCAGCGGGAACAGGACGCCGGCCGCACCCGGCGGAAAAACGTAAACCGTTAAAAGAGAAGCGATGTATGCGCCCACCGCCATGAATCCGGCGTGCCCGACGGAGAATTCACCCATGTAGCCGTTGATCAGATTCAGACTGACGGTAAGGATGATGTTGATGCCCACATAAATTAAAATCAGTTGAAGGTATAAATCCACAAAGTCGAAGGTGTCGATGGCCATACAAAAGGCAAGACCTGCCAGCACGAAGACCGGCCAAAAGTATTTACGGTCGGTAAGCGTATGCCAGTGTTTCATCAGGGCACGACAGGCGGTTTTGACTGAGGACATACTTACACCTTTTGCGGATGAGGTTTGCCGAGAATGCCGTAGGGCCGGACAATTAACAGAATCAGAAGCAGTGTGAAAGCCACAAAGTCGCGATAGGTGGAAGGGAAGAATGCGGCGACCATAATTTCCACCCCGCCCAGAATAAAACCGCCAATCATGGCGCCGCGGATATTGCCGATGCCGCCCACCACGGCGCAGATAAATGCTTTCCATCCGACCATGATGCCCATGTAGGGATCAATGACGGGATATGCCAGCCCATACATGACGCCTGCCGCGCCACCCAAACCGGTGCCGATCGCAAACGTCAGTGAGATGATTTTATTGACCGATACACCCATCAGCGGGACAACGGTCTTATCCCACGAAATGGCGCGCATGGCCATGCCGGCTTTGGTATGCTGCACGATAAAATCCAGAATCAGCATCAAAACCAGCGAAAGGACAATAACGATCAGCTGCAGGGAAGAAAGGGAAAGTGACCCGACCGTCCAGGTGACGTTTGTGAGGAGCGGCGGAATATGCTTGGGATAGGGAGAAAGCGCCAGCGTGAAGTTTTCCAGAAAGAGGCCGACGCCCAGGGCGGTAATAATAGCGGAAACGCGCGGAGCGTTGCGCAGCGGTTTGTAGGCAAAGCGCTCAATGACCACCCCCAGGAAAGCCACGCCCAGCATGGATAAAAGCAGCGTCGGAACAAAGGACAAATGGAGATAGACGGCAATTATAAAGCAGAAAAAAGCGCCAACCATGAAAAGATCGCCGTGGGCGAAATTGATCATTGTCAGAATGCCGTAAACCATCGTGTAGCCCAGCGCAATCAGCGCATAAATGCTGCCCAGTTGCAGGGCGTTTAAAGCTTGTTGAAAAATATAAGCCATATTTACATCAGGGTTTGGCGTTGGCAAACCAACTGAACTTCCCATCTTTAATTTTTAAAATAACGGCGCTTTTGATCGGGTCGCCGGAGCCTTCCTTAAACTGCATGTTCCCCGTGACGCCGTCATAGAGCGGAATTTTGGCCAGCGCGTCGCGGACGGCTTGCCGGTCGTTCTTTCCTGCAGTTTTAAGCGCCTGCAGCAAAAGGCCGAATGAATCGTAGGTCAGGGCGGCCACGTCATCCGGGATGACGCCGTACTTTGCCTGATAGCCCGCAATGAATTTTTTAGTGGTTTCCGTTGCGGCGTCGGCGGCGTAATGCGTGCTGAAATAATAGTCGTTGCAGTCAGCGCCGCAAAGTTTAATGAGCTCCGAGCTTCCCCACGCATCAGCGCCGATAAACGGGACGGTAATCCCCAGACGCTTGGCCTGTTGAATCTGCAGCGGCACTTCGCTGTAATAGTTGGGCAGGAAGATAATGTCCGGTTCGGCCTTTTTGATCTTCGTGAGCTGCGATGAAAAATCTTTATCATTGGTTGTATAGGTTTCAAACGCGACGACCTTGCCGCCGTTTTTCTCATAAACTTCCTTGAAGATTTCAGCGATGCCTTTGTTGTATTCGGAGGCCACATCATAAAGGACCGCCGCTTTTTTCAGCTTCAGATTGGTGAGCGCGAATTTAGCCACAACCCCTCCCTGGAAAGGGTCGATAAAGCAGGCGCGGAAAACATATTTCTTGGAGTCGTTGGTCTTAGAATCCAGCGTGGCTTTCGGCGCGGTGGACCAGGGGGTGATTAAAACGACTTTGCCGGTTTCAGCGATTTCGGCGGCTGGCAGCGCGTAGCGGCTGGCATTGGGACCGATAATGGCGAGAACTTTATTTTGCGTAATCAACTTCTGTGCGGAGGAAGCCGATTGATCGGCCTTTCCGGCATTATCTTCGATGATTAATTTAATTTTAAATTTTTTGTCACCCAATTGAATGCCACCCGCGTCGTTGACTTCGGCTGCGGCCATTTCCGCCGCGTTTTTGCAGGAGGCACCCACGGCAGGAATATCGCCGGTCAGTTCGGCAATGACGCCGACTTTAATTTGGGAAGAATCTTCTTTGCTGCAGCCGCAAATACATAGAGAGAGAATCACCAGAAGAATAATTAAAACAACTGATTTTTTCATGAGCTGTCTCCTTGTTTGGATTGATATTGTGCCAACCGCTTATAAGAGATACCCCCGGGAGTGTCAATACAAAAGATGCTTATCGTTCGAAGTCCCGTCATCATGGGACGCAGTCCTGTCGGATCAACTAAAAACGGCTAAAAGATCAGGTCTGAAAACCCGGCAAACGGATGTGACGCTCCAGTCGCCTCGCCGCGACCACAATGATCGAAACCAGTGCCAGATAAACCAGTCCGGCTGTCAGGTAAGTCTTGAAAAACTGGAAGTTGGTCGAAGCGATTTCCTGCATCTGTGCAAAAAAATCAGGGAACTGGATAAGGAAGGCGACGGAAGTATCTTTAAGATTCTGGATGACCTGATTGGTCAATGACGGGACGGACAGGCGCATGACCTGGGGCAGAATAATCAAACGGAATATTTCAGGATGCGTAAAGCCCTGGGTTTGGGCGGCTTCCAGTTCCATCTTGTCCAAACCGTGATAAGCGGTCATCAGGTACCGGGCGTTATAAGCGGATACATTCAGGGTAAAGCCGATGACGCAAACGGTGAATGCCGATAAACGAATCCCGAACTCCGGCAATCCATAATACATCAGAAAAAGATGGACCAGGAGCGGCGTTCCGATAA
>CAZGDK010000204.1:0-3144 GCA_964525155.1 uncultured Smithella sp.
GCTGGGCCATGGTTTTTTCACCCTTTACTGCTTCCAGGGCAACTTTGGCTTTAAAAGCCGAATCGTAACTCTTCCGCATTTTCTTTGCCATATCCTCTCTCTCCTTCTCGGTTATGGCAGACTATCACCCACCTTCTCTGTTGACCGTTGCCGAAAATGAAGACGGCGGCCTCGAAACGGTCGTAACTCGTCTTCGATGACCAAACCCATTCCCCGGTTCTCTTTATCACAGATCCAGGTCCATAGGCACCGCTGTTATACAGTTCCTGCAGCTCAGAAATAGTGGGCATCCGCCAGACTGATTTCCCTTCTTTCTTCAATGTCCATCAATCCCCTGACCACGCCGCGGAAGAATTCCTGCTCTTCTGTTTTCAATTCATAATCTTTTAGCAAGGCGTTCCAGCGTACTGAGGTCTTAGCGCTGCGATTAATTACCTTCGATCTGTAATGCTTGCTTTCAATAATTTGGCGACACTCACACTTAGTAGGTGCAATCAGCGTTTCCGCTGGTTCAGCAATTATCGAAGAATAATGGTATATCATTTTTGCCGACAGCTTTCTGCTATCTTGCTTCTCTGATTTTTCAAATTCACACAATAGTTGAAGATTCCCCGCCGCAAGCAGCAAAGCAAGTGGGGTGAAGGATTCAATCAGAAAGAATCGAAATACTGATGAACTCCAGCTTAATGTGTGGTAAACACTTCCAAAATTCTCGGAATTTGGATTGAACAAAGGACAAGGAAAAAATGCCAACGCCGCAAGAAACATTAAAAACAGAACCCCTCCGGCATAAGAACCGAAGGCCTGCCCTGATGATTTGCCTGGCGCTTACGATCATCACACTTGCCGGCTTCTGGCAGGTACAGGACTGCGGTTTCATCAACTTTGACGATGATGTCTATGTCTATGAAAATGCTTATGTGCAGGCCGGTTTGACCTGGGACAGCGTCAAGGCGGCCTTTTATTCCGAAGCATTGGTGGAAAAAAGCGGCAACTGGTTTCCCGTCACCTGGCTTTCGCTGATGCTCGACTATCAGATTTTCGGCCTTCATCCCAGGGGCTTTCATCTGACCAATCTGTTCTTCCACGTCGTTTCCACGCTTTTTCTTTTTCTGATCCTGCGACGGATGACCAAAACGCTCTGGCCCAGCGCTTTTGTCGCGTGCCTGTTTGCCATCCATCCTCTCCATGTGGAATCTGTCGCCTGGATAGCGGAGCGCAAGGATGTGCTGTCCGCTTTCTTTTGGATCCTGACCATGGGCGCGTACGGCTATTATGTGGAAAAGCCGGGATTTCGCAGATATGTCTTGGTCCTGCTGTTTTTTATTCTGGGGCTGATGGCCAAACCCATGCTGGTCACGCTCCCGTTTGTCCTGCTGCTTTTGGATTACTGGCCCCTGCGGCGTTTTCAGAATGGAAATCCGGAAGATCAAATCCGGGGGCAGGGGTTTTACGCCAGAGGCTTTTCCCTGATTTGGGAAAAAGCGCCCCTTTTTGCGCTCTCCATCCTTTCCAGCATCATCACTTACATCGTCCAGCAAAAGGGCGGCGCCGTCCAATCCTTTGAAGTCCTGTCGCCGGCGGTGCGCATCGGCAATGCCTTCATCTCCTATATCGCGTATATTGGGAAAATGATCTGGCCTGTCGATCTGGCTGTCTATTATCCGCATCCGGGTGCGCCGGCCGCCTGGCAGGTTTTGGGGTCTGCATTACTGCTTATGGTTATCACCGCCTTTGTGATCTGGCGGGCGAAGAAATCCCCCTATCTCGTAACGGGCTGGCTGTGGTACCTGGGCACGCTTGTGCCGGTTATCGGGATCGTGCAGGTCGGTTCTCAGGCCATGGCGGACCGCTACACGTATATTCCCCTGATCGGATTATTCATCATGGCGGCCTGGGGGATTCCCGAACTTCTGAAGCCCTTGCGACACAAAGCAATGTTCCTGTTTGCCCTATCGGCATTGATCATTGCGGCCCTTACCCTAATGACATTCAAACAGACGGGCTACTGGCTGGACAATATTACCTTGTTTGATCACACAATCAAAGTTACGGATGATAACAACAGGCTGGCCTATAACAACAGGGGTTCCGCCCATGCCGCCCTTGGCAACTACATGCAGGCGATCGAGGACTACAGCAGGGCGATCGAAATTAATCCGGAGCATGCAAAGTCCTATTACAACAGGGGCTCCGCCTACGGCCGCACGGGGAATTTCCGGCAGGCGATTGAAGATTTCACAAAGACCATCGCCATCGATCCGAAATTCTCCATGGCCTATTTTAACCGGGGCGCGGCCTACGGCATGTTGGGCGACTTGCGGCAGGCGATTGACGATTTCAGCATGACAATTGAAATCGATCCGGATAATGTCAAGGCCTATGCCAACAGAGGCATCACTTACGCCATGCTGGGCGACGCTCCTGCGGGGTGCCGCGATGTTCAAAAAGCCTGTGCGCTGGGCGATTGCCGAGCACTGGAATCGATTAAAGGCAGGGGCTTGTGCCGGTGATGGAAGTGAAAAAACGAAGATCGGATGTTTATATTTACGTTTATGAACCGTTATAAAGAAGGAGGGGACATGAGAATTACGAAAAAATTGTTGGTGCTTTTGTTGGTCTGTTTGTTTACCGCCTGTTTTGGAGAGGGAAGCCCATTTGTCGGCCAGTGGCAGGGGAAAGAGGTCACGTTAACCATCAAAAAAACAGGGGATTCCTTTGAACTTCAAAGCAGTGGCCGTCCGGGGGAAAAATTTAAGGCCACCCTCCAAAAGGATGGGGCGCTCCTGCTGAAAATGCCGATCAAGAATATCCCTTACGAATTTTCCGCAACGGTTTCAGCGGATGGCAAAACCCTCTATTTCATGGGGCAGGACTTCAATCGCGTCGGAAAATAAAATTTGTTTTGGGGGCATGATATCAAGGCAGATGAAACCAGTTATAGCCGCTTTGTAAAATCGGATACGTCATGTACAGTTCCGAGCCGAGGATGAAAAGGCCGATCAGCAGAACAATAATCAGCGGGTTAAGACGCTTGCTGATCCGGGCGGTGATAATGCGAAGTCCATCCCAGTAAAGAATCAGGAAGGGGATCAGAGCGCCCAAAATGAGTCGGCCCGATGTGAAGAAGGGATTGTCGCGGGA
>CAZGDK010000205.1:0-3100 GCA_964525155.1 uncultured Smithella sp.
GCGTGCGGCAGCTTCAAACCGAAAAGTTTGAGGTACTCCAGCGACTGGCATGAGCTGTAAGGCCGGTCGATGTAACCCAGGCCGTGAATGTGCAGATCGCCCACCGTGTGCGCTTCGCCCACGTCGACGGAAAAAACGTCATGGAGCGAAAATTCCTTTTTGATGCCTTCGGCGAAAAGCAGGTTGGTGCCTTCGGGCGTATGCGGCGTGTTGGCGTTTTCCTTGTTCTGGTGCAAAATGAGCTGGCGGACGTCATACAGGGGGAAGCCCAGCCGGCCGTGCAGACGCCGTTCTTTCTCCAGACCACGCTCGATGAGCTTGGCGTTGACCAGTTCGCGCACCAGCGACGTCGTCAAAAGGCCGATGCCGGAGGCGACGATCTGTTTTTCCACATCCTTGGAAATTTCCGCAGCCAGCAGGTAGTCGATGTCCGCCTCGCGCAGGAGCGCATCCACGATGCGCTGGCGGTTCCAGGGCGCGATCTCTTCGCCGGACGTACGGATGAATAACGTTAAATCTGTGGTTTCTGATGAATCGGTCATATATTTTAAATGTTTGTCGGAGTGGATTTGTCGATATTGCCCAACGCCGCCTGAGCCGCCCGCGACAGGTCTTCATCGTGGTCGTGGTTGAGCGCAAACACGCGGAAGTGCCGGACGCGCGCCGGAATAAACCGGTAAATTTCGGCCAGCGGCTCGGAAGAAATCTGGCCCGTGGCCGGGTTGAAAATGTTAATCAGCTTGGACGGCGCGGCCATGGGGTTGATCGGACGCGGGTCCTGGGTCGCCACATCCACGCGAAACGAGAGCTTCTGGAGTCTGGCGGGTAAGAGCGATTTGATTTTGGCCTCGTAATTTTGCGCGGCGGGAAATTCCGTGCCCAGTTGAATGGTGTCTACGGAAATTTCCACCGCATGCGCCATCTTCCATTTGATTTCCCGGTCGTGGATTTTCTGCCACTCGGCCGCCAGTTTGCGCTGCCGTGCGTTTTTGGACTTGCGCCAGGCCTGCATTTCACTGTAGAGCGACCATTCGTCGCATTGCAGATACGCGTCAAGATGCTTCGCCGGATTGTCCGGATACATCATTTGCAGCGTCTCGGAAAATATTTCCTGCAAATGCAAATCCAGCGCGCGCGTCGTGCGGTGAAAATACACGTTGCTGTACAGATTGAGCCGGGCGTTCAGGAAGCGCCGAAGCGCCGAAATGCCCGACTGATGCAGCGCGAGCCCTTCTTTGGTAAACACCGTATAGTAGCGCAGGCGCGGCATGTCGATCATGTCCAGCGAAAAGCCGGTCATGTAGGCGTCGCGCTGCACATAGTCGAGGTTATCGACCGTGTAGATGCCGGAAAAAAGCTGACGCAGCAGACCCAGCCAGCGCGGCTGTTTCGGCTCATCGCTTTGCCCGGGCATCTTGATGAGATACGCCACCTGCCGGGGATCGAGTTTTTCGTCTCTTTCGAAAGGGCCTGAAGGCCCGCGGCGGATGCGGGAAATGACGGCTCCCAGCTTTTTCACGATAATTTCCCGGCCCATGTCCTCATGCGTCAATCCCCAGCGGCTCAAATAATGCTCGTCGAAGAAATGGCCGAACGGCCCATGGCCGACGTCGTGCAAAAGCCCCGCCAGTCTCAATAGCTCTTCCACATAATGAAACGAGGGCGCGTCCTTGCAGACCTCCTTGAGGCTCGGATACAGATGTCGGATAAATTCGGAGGCGACATGCATCGTGCCCAGCGAATGCTGAAAACGGGTGTGCTCCGCCGCCGGATACACCCAGCGGGCGCTTTGCAGTTGATAAATCCGCCGCAGCCGCTGCATCCAGGGCGAGTCAATAATGTCTTTTTCCGTCTTTTCCGCGGGGTCGTGATCCGTCGGCACCGTGAAAAAAACATAGGAGTGGATGGGGTCGGCAATGAGCGCCATCCCGGCATAGGCATTGGATGTGAAGACGTTTTTTTCCATGCCGGAAGGTTTACAATATTCCAGAGTAAATATCAAATTTAATGATGGGTGGCCCTCCGATAAACGCATTGACAGATTCTGTTTTATTGTATCAAAATGATTGCGCTTTTGATTCCGTTGGTTTGGAGACTTGCCGCATGAAAACATTCTTTTGTCCCCAGTCCGTCGCCGTCATCGGCGCAAGCCCCCGCGAAGGAAGCCTGGGGGGCCAGATCATCACGAATCTGCGTTACGGCTATTCCGGGCGTATCTATCCGGTGAATCCCGGCCACGCCGAAATTCAAAGCCTGCCCTGCTACCCAAGCGTTTGCGATATTCCCGGCCCGGTGGATCTGGCGATTGTCATCGTTCCCGCGCCGGCCGTGCCGGAGGCGATTGCGTCCTGCGGACGCAAGGGCATCGGCCGCGTCATCATTGAAAGCGCGGGCTTTGCCGAAACCGGCCCCGCCGGCCGGGCGCTACAGGAGCGCTGTCTGGCCGTCGCCCGCGAAGCGGGCATCCGCCTGTGGGGCCCCAACTGCATGGGGCTGGTGGACGTGCCGAAAAAATTCTTTTTCACCTTCATGCACCCCAATATTTACAAAGACGGCCTGATCCCGGGGCGCATTTCCATGATCGTCCAAAGCGGTATGCTCTCCGCCGGATTTCTGGCCGATCTGATGAGTGAGCGCGCCGTGGGCGTGGGCAAAGCCTGTTCCATCGGCAACAAAATGGACATCGATGAATGCGACGTGCTGGAATACCTGCTTGCCGACGACGAAACAGACGCCATCGCCCTGTATCTGGAATCCATCAACCGGGGACAACGCTTTCTGGAACTGGCGGACCGGGCGGAAAAACCGATCGTTTTGCTCAAAGGTGGAAAAAGCAAGGCGGGGGCCGAAGCCGCGCTCTCCCATACGTCGAGCCTGGCCGGAAACGCCAGGCTTCAGGATTCGCTTCTGTCGCTTGCGGGCGTGACCCTTGCGCGCGATTTTCAGCAGATGATGGAAATGGCCCGCGCGCAGGCGATGATCGGGCGCACGCCCGCAAAATGCCGGACGGCCATTCTCACCTTCAGCGGCGGCGCGGGCATTTTATCGTGCGACCTTCTCGAAGAGCAGGGTCTGACCGTAGCCAAACTTGCCGCCAAAA
>CAZGDK010000206.1:0-3098 GCA_964525155.1 uncultured Smithella sp.
TGATGGAGCTGAGCGGATTACGGATTTCATGCGCCACGCCCGCCGCAAGCGATCCGATGGCGTTTAAGTGCCGGCTGCGGGCGACTTCCTGCTCCATCTGCCGGATCACCGTTACGTTGCGGGCCAGCAGGATTTTCCCCTCCTGAACATCATCGTCGGCAAAAGCCGCCGCAACAACTTCCCAGGTCTGTTCACCGCCTTTTTCGGATGAAAGGGCAATGTCCTCTTCAACAAGACCGGCTTGCCCATTGATTTTGCCCAGCACCTTTGTAAATGCGGCAGGCAGTAAATGATCGGCTTGCCTTCCCATCACATCCACACAGGAAGTATTGAGAAGGCCGCTTATCTGTTCATTGCACGCAATAATTCTGCCTGTTTTATCCACAGCCAGAAGTCCTATGGGCATGTGCTTGACCAGGGCTTCCGAAAAGACAGTGATGCGTGAAAGAGAAGCACGCGCCAGACGATACGCTTGCACCAGAAAAAGCGACACAATGGCCAGCGAACCGATCAAAACTAAAATCAGCGCCCTCATCACCATCTGGACTGTATCTTCCCGTGATGCTTTTTCGATTTTTCCCATGTGAAAGCCGACGAAAACGATCGAAGGCCGCCGATCACCCATGCCGCCATGTCCCTTTGCAGGGGAAAATCCCCGGTAAACCTCAAAAGTACCGGCGCCTTCGGGATTGGCCGTCTGCCGCCAGCGAATTTCCATGCTCCCGGCAATCTTTTTCATATCCAGATCCAGACCGTAGGGCCTGCCCGTCATGGATGGATCACTGTCCGCCAGAATTTGTCCCGCACCGTCCGTCACAATCATATAATCAATATCCGGCTGCTGGGCGGTTTCCATGAGCAACTTCTGGAGATAAAACGTGTCCCCGTCGGAATCCAGGCGATCGCGCAATCCGGCTTCAAATGACTGAATCAGCGTGGCTCCCTTTTCGACAAAAAGGGTCACCGCCTGATCTTTTCTCTGCTGGAACTGCATGAAGATCATCAGGCTCAGGATGACGACTAAAACGGCAACCGCGCTGATCACAACCCATGCGGAAATATCGAAACGGAACTTTTTCCTAGCTTTATCTGCCATGTTTTTACGCCTTTTTCATAATTGGTTACATTATGACCAGCTGGATACCCCAACTGGATAAGTATTATCCACTCAAAAGCACTGAAAGGCAAATAATATTTACGCCATTTCTCATCTTATCAAGCAGTTACAATAACTTATCTGCAATGGCACAGCCTTTGCTCATATAACGGGTAACTGATCAGCAAAAACTATACAAAGAAGGAGATGCGCTATGAAAAAATTGACATTAACACTAATGGCCGCGGTTATGAGCCTGCTTCTAACTTCCCAAGTTTTCGCCTGGGGACCAGGTGGAGGACCCGGCAGAGGCAAAGGGTATTGCCGTGAAGCAGGTTTCGAAAAACTCAATTTAACTGCCGAACAAAAAACTAAAATTGAAGCTTTACAGGACGCCCACTTCAAAGCAACAAAACCTGTCAGGGAAAAGATGTTTGACAAATCCGTCGAATTACGCAGGCTCTGGCTTACGGCCAATCCTGACAAGAACAAGATTACGGCCGCTCAAAAAGAAATTCGGGTATTGCGCGATGACATGCAGGATAAAGGAACGGCTATGCAATTGGAAATCCGCAAAATTCTGACGCCGGAGCAGAATGAGAAACTGGCGAATTCCCGCTGGGGCAAAGGCCCAGGATTCGGACCCCGCGGCGGCATGAGAGGCCAGGGAGAATTTGGACCCGGCCATGGACATGGACCCGGTTTAGGAATGGGTATGTGTCAATAGCCAATGCACCATCCCTCCTTGGAAAGGGGAGCTCGCAGCTCCCCTTTTTTTCTCCTGACCAAAAAACATTTTGACAACTTTCAAGTTTTGCATTATTAGACCGATTCGATAGATATGCATTTTTAAAGGATAGGATAAATGTTCAGTTTGACGACAACAATGATGGCTGGCGCGCTTACAACCCTGCTTCTGGGCCTCGCCTTGTTGCGCCTGTTACTTAAGGCCAACTGCCCGTCGTTTTCAGGTCGTCACTGAATTTTTAAAAACTGGTTACCTGAAAGGCCGTGGGCAGTAAAACCCACGGCCTTTTTATATTTGAAAGGAGATTCTTATGAAGAAGGATAAAAATCGCGTCTATATTTTCGATACGACGCTTCGCGACGGAGAACAGTCACCCGGTTCCAGCATGAATACGGAAGAAAAGCTCATTCTGGCAAGGCAGCTGGAAAAACTAGGTGTCGATATTATTGAGGCGGGATTTCCCATCGCGTCCGAAGGGGATTTTGACGCAGTGCGTCAGATTGCTAAAGCCATCAAAAATTCCCAAGTGGCAGGACTGGCCCGAGCCAATAAGGTGGATATCGACCGGGCCTGGCAGGCCATTAAAAATGCCGCGCATCCCCGTATTCATACGTTTATTTCATCTTCGGATATTCACCTCAAATACCAGCTCAAAAAAAGCCGCGAGCAGGTCCTCAAAGAAGCGATCGCCGCCGTCAAGCTGGCCCGTTCGTACACAGATAACGTGGAGTTCTCGCCCATGGACGCCACCCGTTCGGACAAAGATTATCTGGTGCAAATGGTTTCGTCCGTTATTGATGCGGGGGCCGTGACCGTCAACATTCCCGATACGGTCGGCTACACCATTCCCGAAGAATTCGGCAATCTGATTGCCTATCTGTTTGCCAATGTGAAAAACATGGGCGATACGATTATCTCCGTTCACTGTCATAACGATCTGGGACTCGCCGTCGCCAATTCGCTGGCCGCGATCGTGAACGGGGCCAGGCAGGTGGAATGTACGATCAACGGCATCGGCGAGCGCGCCGGCAATACGGCGATGGAAGAAATTGTCATGGCGCTGGCCACACGGAAAGATCTGTATGGCCTGCACACAAAGATCAGAACAGACCAGATTTACAAATCGTCACGCCTTTTGACTCAGATTACCGGCGTTCCCGTACAGCCGAATAAAGCGATCGTCGGCGCTAATGCTTTTGCGCATGAATCCGGCATTCATCAGGACGGCCTGATCAAGGAAAAAATCACCTACGA
>CAZGDK010000207.1:0-3080 GCA_964525155.1 uncultured Smithella sp.
CACCGAAAACATAAAAGGCTTTGACTTTTCCGGTGGTCAGATTTTTCATCATCGTGGGCATCATCATGCCTGGCTTATCCGGCAGAGATTCCACATTCCAGGCCTTGGCGAATTTTGCCCGCGCATCGGCGTTATCAACTTTCTGATAGCCGGGGAAAACATTGGGCAGCGCGCCCATATCGCAGGCGCCCTGAACGTTATTCTGGCCCCGCAGGGGATTTACGCCGCCGCATTCAAAACCGACATTGCCCAGGAGCATCTGCAGATTGGCGCAGCTCATGACGTTGTTCACGCCGCAGATATGCTCGGTGATGCCCAGCGTGTACATGAGCATGGCCGGTTTGGTGGACGCAAGCCTGCGCGCCAGATCGCGGATGGTATCGGCGGATACGCCGCTGATTTGGGCGACGCGCTCGGGCGGATACTCCATCACTTTCTTTTTAATATCTTCAAAGCCGACCGTGCAGGACTCGACATATTTTTTATCGTAAAGATTCTCGCTGATCAAAACGTTCATGATCCCGTTGATTAAAGCCACGTCGGAGCCAACCTTGAGCGGCACGTGCATATGCGCGAAATCCACCATATCCGTACGCCTGGGATCGACGACAATCAGCTGTGCGCCGCCCAGTACGGCATCTTTAACAAAGGTAGAGGCAACCGGATGGGCCTCGCTCATATTTGTGCCAATCATCAAAATCAGCTTCGCTTTCATAAAATCCGCAAAGGAATTCGTCATCGCACCCGAGCCGAAAGAAGTCGCCAGACCGGCGACGGTGGGAGCGTGTCAGGTCCGGGCGCAGTGATCGATGTTGTTGGTGCCGATCACCGCGCGGAAAAGTTTCTGCATCTGATACGAATCTTCGTTGATGCTGCGGGCGCAGCTGACGCCTGCAATGGCGTCGGGCCCGTGTTCCTTGATAATGTTTTTAAATTTCGACGCGACCAGATCCAGCGCCTCGTCCCAGGAAGCCTCGCGGAACGCGCCATCGGCTTCGCGAATCAGCGGCGTTTTGAGCCGTTCCTCCGAATAAATGAAGTCATACGCAAAACGGCCTTTCACGCAAAGCCGGCCCTGATTGGGCTGGGCGTCTTCCACAGCCGTCACCTTCACGATTTTGCCGTCCTTGACGTGCAGCCACTGCTGGCAGCCTACGCCGCAGTATGGGCAGGTGGTGCGGATTTTTTGGGTCTCCCAGGGGCGCCCGAGGCCTTTGGCCTTCTTTTCGGTGAGCGCGCCCACCGGACAAACTTCCACGCACTGGCCGCAGAAAACGCATTCACTGTCCGTGTAGGCCCCATCGCCGCCGGTGACGATCTTGCTTTCCGCCCCGCGATACCCTTGTGTAATGGCTCGGTTGACCACCACTTCATTGCAGGCCTGCACACAGCGGCCGCACAGAATACAGCGGCTGAAATCTCGGACGATGAAAGGATTGGCATCTTCCTTTGGATAAATATCCTTTTCATCTTTTTCCGGAAACTGCAGTTTTGTAATTTTGTAGTAATAGGCCAGGTCCTGAAGTTTACAGTTGCCGTTGGCTTCACACATCAGGCAGTTGTGCCGCCCGGACGAAAGCATAAATTCGACGATCATTTTCCGGGAACGATGAACCAGTTCCGTATCCGTAAACACCTCCATCCCCGCGACAACCGGCGTTGAGCAGGAAGCCATAAGAGATCTGGCGCCCTTGACCTCCACGCAGCATATCCGGCAGGCGCCGGTCGGAGCCGCGCCTTTCAGATAACAGAGGGTGGGAATTTCAATTCCGCCGTTTCGCGCCGCATCCAGAATCATCTGGCCCGGCGTAAAGTGCGTCTCCTTGCCGTTTAACATAAATGTTTGACTCATAAGCATTTCTCCCTCAAAAACAATTGCCAGAATTGATATATATCACCATTGACATAAAATATCGCAAACTACATACAAAACTATTGTTTCCGTGTCAACGCTCAAAGCAGACGTAAAGACTCCGCCACCATGAAATATTCGGCTTCGTCCGCTTCTGAACAACCGTTATTTCAATATATTCCATGGGCACGCCGTCATGGGGTCATAGCCCTTGTCCTGCATGATCATATCCAGATGCGCCAGGCTGATGGCCGACACGTCCATATCGCGGGCCAGCAGATGTCCCGCGCGATAGAGCGTCACCAGATATTTTTTGCATTGATCGCAGACAAAAGCCGATTCCTGCGTTTTATTCTCGACGTAGAAGTAATCCATTCCCTGCTGGGCTTCTTTTTCACAATAAGGACACATGACTCGGGTAAAGCGCCAGTCATAACCACAGGAGCTGCAATGCAAAAACCGTTTGCCTCCTTGCTCCTCAATGAGCGCGATGGAGGGAAAATCGCCGCAGATCGGACAATACCCTTTCTCCCACTCAAAAGCCCCCAGCGCCGCAGTCAACTCCCGTGCCCGCTGTTCAAGAACGACGCGGCTGACCAGATTCATTAAAAATGAAGCGTTTGAGGGCGATACCTTCAAATCGTTTCCCCATCGCTCAGCTGCTTTATTTTCTCCCGCGGCCGATGCGTCAAAATAATCAACGGGATTGATCTTGCCTTGCCGAATTAAATCACTGAGGCGATCAAGCCCTTCGGTAAGCGCCGGCATGCCTTCTTTAACAGCCTGGGCCAAAGACAGGGTTATTTCCTTTAAATTTTCATTTTCGCCTAATAAATTCATCTGCCGGATCACGGGGACGCCGGCTTTCAATTTTGTTTTATCCACGGGCGAATAGTCAAGAGGCTTAAGCGACGCGGCCTCGGCCAGCTGCCTCTGCCGGACGATCACAGGGCCGAATGCTTTTAACAATTCAGCCGCATGCGGGTTTTGTTCGATCGCACGTTCTATAATGAGCGTCATGTCCATGGAGGTTTTTGAATTGTCCGACATCGTTTCCTTTTACCTTTATTCCTTAATAAAAAATGTAGGGAACGGTTCGCCAGCATGCGCCGGAGTGTCGAACAGTTCCCTACAATGAGTATTTGCTTAACTATTTTTTAACATTCTACGCGTGATGCCCGTGAGCATCGTCCTTCTTTTCTTCGCCCCAAGCCACCAGCTTGCCTTC
>CAZGDK010000208.1:0-2971 GCA_964525155.1 uncultured Smithella sp.
TCTTCCAGGATCAGGACAGCCAAAGCTGTTATTGGCTTTGACACGGAGGCGAGCTGGAAGGATGATTCCAGCGACAGGGAATCTTTTTGTTGGAGGTTGCAGTAACCGTAAGCTTTAGCGAAGACGATTTCGCCATTTTCGGCGAAGAGGACGGTGCCATTGAATCCGGCGCGATTCATTCGCTCGAAATAGGTGCTGAGATCATCGGCGATTTCGGCTCTTTCGGGCGTTAGTTCAGCATAAATTGGGAAATTAGCGAAGTAAGGATCGTCGGGTTCTGCCTGGCCGCCGCTGCTTTGGTAACGCACACAGGCTGGTGGGGCGAGAAGTGCTGCCAGGAGGATAAAGGCGACTGTACGAAGAATAGGTTTAATAGAGGAAAGTGTCATATGGGTATCGTGCGGCATGAATCTCCCTGACTTTGTCATAAAGTAACTGTTTTAACTGCTCCAGATTGGTTTTTTGTTTTGCGGAGATAAAAATACAAGGATTATTGTTTTTTGCCATCCAGGAGTTCATCAAATCCTCCAGGCTAAAATTTTCGCGGCGGATCGGAGTGAGGTCGTCGGGATCTTTTTCTTCGTAGGTAAAAGAATCTATCTTATTGAATATAAGAATAGTGGGTTTATCTCCAGAACCCAGCTCGACCAAAGTTTGTTCGACCACACTGATTTGTTCTTCGAATCCTGGGTGAGAAATATCGACTACATGGAGGAGGATATCGGATTCTCTCACTTCGTCAAGAGTACTTTTGAAAGATTCGACGAGGTGGTGTGGCAGTTTGCGGATAAAACCCACGGTATCGC
This sequence comes from uncultured Smithella sp., assembly GCA_964525155.1. Lineage (GTDB taxonomy): Bacteria > Desulfobacterota > Syntrophia > Syntrophales > Smithellaceae > UBA8904. The sequence continues at coordinate 807 of CAZGDK010000208.1, forward strand.
TGAGCAGGAATGGAAGGTTTTCGATGACCACTTTACGGGTGGTGGTATCGAGGGTTGCGAAGAGTTTATTTTCGGCGAAGACTTCGGATTTACTAACGAGGTTCATCAGGGTAGATTTTCCCACGTTGGTGTAACCTACCAGGGCGACTCTGACCAGTTTCCCGCGGTTTTTCCGCTGGGTTGCCATTTGGAGGTCGATTTTCTTGAGTTCTTCGCGAAGGCGGGCGATTCGTTCGCGGATGATACGGCGGTCGGTTTCGATTTCGCGTTCACCGGGACCGCGCATTCCGATTCCTCCTCGTTGCCGTTCAAGGTGTGTCCACATTCCCGCCAGGCGGGGCAGGATATAGAGGTATTGAGCCAGCTCCACCTGGACTTTTGCATAGGCTGTCTGGGCACGGCTAGCGAAGATATCGAGGATAAGGTTGGTACGGTCGAGCACTTTAATTTTGAAGAATCCCTCGATATTTCGGAGCTGGGTTGGGGTCAGGTCGTCGTCGAAGATGATCAGATCGATCGCATGATCTTCGATATAGGTCATGATTTCCTCCATCTTCCCTTTACCGATGAGGGTTGCCGGGTTTGGATCCTCCATTCGTTGGATGAAGCGGGTGAGGATGGTAGCTCCGGCGGTATTAGCGAGGAACTCCAGTTCATCGAGGTAATCGGTAACTGTTCTGATGTCTTGGTTTTTCCGGACCACTCCAATCAGGAGTGCCCGTTCGCCCCGTGAAAGTTCTTTGTCGATCAATCCAGCTGTCATAGATCTATTACCCTGTAAATCAGATATTAAAAAAGGCTGCCTTTAGGAGCAGCCTTTCCCTTTATGAATGAACTACTTAATTGAGAATGAATCGAATTGGGATAGAGAAAGATACGTTAACCGGTTTTCCGCGTTGTTTACCTGGTTCCCATTTAGGGGCAGCTTTCAGGGCCCGGATTACTTCTTCATCCAGTGATGGGTCAACGGAACGGAGAATACTGATATTGGTAAGTTCTCCACGGCGGTTGATTACGAAGCTGACATAGACGATACCACTGATCCCGTTTTCCAGGGCGAGTTGTGGGTATGTCACGTTCTTTTGGATGTATGCACGGAAAGCTTCGATCCCTTCTCCCTGGAACTGCGGCATGGTCTCCACGATATAGAAAACCTCCACATCTTCCTCCTCTTGTTCCTTTTCCTTATTTCCAATGACGTCAGCGATTTGGATAGCGTCATCTTGGTTAGCGTCGAAAAAATCAAAGTCAAGCTCATCGGTCAGCTCAATATCATCTTCCACGATATTCAGGTCAATGATGACGGTTTTTGGCTTTGGAGGATCCGGTGGTTTTTGGAGCTCCTGACGGGTGATCGGGATAATCTCCTCTTCACCTTGTACATCACGGATAGCTTGAATATTTGCCGTTCTCAAATCCTCTTTAGTGTATTCGAAGGCGGCCAGCGTTAGGGCTAATGCAATGACCAGCCCGATCTCGATGAAGAGTCCTTTCTTCGTCTCAAGGTTTGCCCGATCTGTTTTCTTTGGTACCATCAGAATAAATTTTTGAGGTGATAAAAGTATGAATTCTCCAAACAATATCAAAGGTATTCCGGCATCACTTTTTCAGGGATTATTCTGTACCCTGAGTTGTAGCCCTATGACCTTCAACTACATAGTTTTACGTTGGGATTAGATGGTTTGTTGTGCTGACAACCAGCTAGTTTGACACGGTTATGAAAAAATTCTACCCGGTGTCATCGGGATGAAACAAAAAAACATCTATTTTAGCAGTCCGATTTTGGGGGCGTAGCTCAGTTGGCTAGAGCGTTTGACTGGCAGTCAAGAGATGGACGGTTCGATTCCGTTCGTCTCCACGGTGAAAATCAGCCTATTTTACTCATCTCTGAGGCAGCGAACGGAGAAGCCTCCCTTGAATGCACCGTTCATCCGATCCACCATTGATCCACCGTAAAAGATGCTACGCAGCAAGCCGTAAGAGCCATTAGCCTCGGTTGACGACCAGAAGTAGGCATAATCAGTCAAACCAGCAAACTCATTATATTGACTCCGGTAACCACCAGGCAGGGCACTGAAACCACTACTGTTATTTGTGGTCCGTGCATTCCCTGGAGCACCCTCAAAACCGGAGCTGGTCCATTCGGAGGTTGAAGCCATCGACTA
>CAZGDK010000209.1:0-2967 GCA_964525155.1 uncultured Smithella sp.
GGAAGACCATCAAGGAAGAGGACATTCAGTAACCTCTTCACAATCATCCCCTATCGATTTGTTTATTTCTCGCGCATACTCTGTATTCCATACCACGAATTCTGAAACATACGATGGATAATGCAGCCCATCTTTGAGTCTCACTCTCTCGTATTCGCTTTGTGGACCTATACGCTGTCTGGCAACGATATGATACCTGCCTTCGGGTAACCCGGATATACGCGCATGATCCTTTTCTACTCTGTCTTCCTGGCAATGCCCTGTGATAATAGCAGAGTATACTGTTTCCAACTGTGATTTATCCCACATGCCGGATGGGTGTAGGATAAAAATGAGTTTGTGTCCGTTTTGAAATACCATTTTATTCTTCAACCTCTACAATTCTCTTAACAGATTCAGTGACTTTGCACATTTCGGTAACATCATCGTCACCGAACAATTTCTGAAGGTCTTTCACTGTGAATGATGCAATTTCAAGCGCTTTATCATTCCCAAGTTTCTCAATAACCTTTCCTGCAATCGGCACGCGACGGGTAGAAATCTTCGTAACCATATGATACTTACCTGAATCTGTCTCTTTTTTCAGGAGTGCCTTCTCCATGCATTTCTGATTCTCTGCTTCAAGTGATTTGATCTCTTTCTCAAGTTCTTTAATTTTCAATTGGTTGTCATAGATATGTTTCAATGGGTTAGTTGTCATCATTTATCACCTCAAAACTTACTATAACATATTATGACTGATAAGTATAAAAAGATTACTTTGGTGGAATGTAACGTCCACAAACACGAAGGACAGCGTTTCCAGCGCCGATCATTGTGCTATCATTGCAATGCCGTTTAAAATTAGGCCCATGGGTGTAACATTTCTTACCGTCTATAACTGCGTCTGGATCGCAGATATAAAACGGCTCATTGCCTATTCTAATGATTTGTAGAGGTATTTTAGCCTCTACAAGGTTTAATTTCTTCTCGTGTTTTTTAGCCACGTATCCGCTCCTGAATCCATCGCACACCACCCTTAATCACTGGATCTAGTATTGCGGTTGCACCACCATAAATGGTCATCTGTGCAGTAATACCTTCAATATCGAGCGGATTCCCCATCAAAGTATAAACAACGCTTACACCGACAGCAATAAGCGCTGTTTCTCCTGCGTTTATCCAATCAAACTTATCAGGAGTTTCTTTTGCCGGATCAAAGATTTTAGTCCTGTATTTTACCCATGCCCATGACAGACCTGTAACCGCTGCCGGGATGATTGGCTGAAGGAACTCTACAATATCCGTGCTCATTCTGTCTCCGGAGTCAGAATTTCTATTTCAAACGTGTAATCTGACGTTGGAATGAACTGTTCGTCCTCAAAATGCCCGATCTTGATGAGAATCTCATGTTTCCCGGCTTTCCTCCGCGCTGCCATCGGAAGCCAAAACGCAAAAGCCTGCTCTGATGCGCGGTTAACATCGTCAGAATTTGCGCCTGTTCCTGAAACCTGATTCAGAGTCGATATTTTTCCATCAACTAGAACCTGGTATCCATAGTCTCCTGTGGTATGTTCAATAACTCCGAAGAAAAAGGATTCCTGTGTTTCGCGCACTGTTTGAAGTTTTAGTCCCTGGCCAGGGGCGTGTTTACCGGCGTATCCATTCCAGATGCCGGTAACACTAACGTTTGCATATGCCATACAATAACAGCATACGCTGTAAAAATAGATATAGATTAGGTAGAATTCGTGATATTTACTGTGTAAATCTCACCCTCATCAATGCCTATTCCATATGGATGTGAATGGTCACGCCATTTGAAATCTATACCAATCTGACCTGATCCAGTTTCGTTTCCGAATACACCCATATGATTGCGTTCTGATTTGTCATAGTTTAATGATGTTTCACTCTTGTTAAATCCTGCCATAGCGCGCGTGGATATATCTTCCATGATATTACCTAATCCAACCTCACCACGAGTAGATGATGTAACATTTGCATTCTCAACAATTATATCAGATTCAATGTATGAACCTTGCCCCACTCCGTATTTTGAGACTTCTACAGTCTGATACGAAGGATTAGTGCCTTTTACGTATGTTTTGAATGTATCTGTGTCATCAGCGCTTAAATCCTCATGAGGTATAATATTTCCGCCGGAACATTCAAGGTCAGGAACGGCCGGTTGCTGGTCTCCCATGTATGCTCCATGCGCATATGCATATCCTCCTGAAGTGGATGCAACTACAGATGAATCAAAAACGTTATCCAGCGTGTGATTTGTAGATTCCCTTGAATCTATACGGCTGTTTCCAGGTCCGGTAAGATAAACTAAATCTGATGTCCCTTCGTTATACTGATTACCACCTGTGATAAATCCATACGAATAATCGCTTTCCTGCCACGATCTCTCCGAATTTACAATTAGCCCTCCACTACTGATTAATGTTGCATTCAATGATGACAACGCAGCGCATGCAGCGCATGGTAAAATAATCAATAATAAAAGCGCGCAAAAAATAGATTTCATGTAATCACTTGTCCATTTTGAACTTTAGAGACTGGAACGGGCATCTCTCATTCCATGCTGACTTAATTGCAGGAATATACCGACTCATTCCGGATCTTGATTCACTGATTTCTTTGCGAGCCTCATCCGTAGCCTTCGGTTGATCAAATACACTCATGCATAAAAATAGAGTTATAGAGAGATAATCATTTACATCTTGAGAAACCGCACGTGCATGATACACAGCCATCGATATGTATCAATTGAGCGCCGCAAATGGGGCATGTATTAGGAGTTATAAACCCCTTCGGTTTCATGGGATGACCCCATGCCTTTATTATGTCTTTTGCATACTCTGAAGCAGTATATTTTATTTCTTCTTCCCTTTTCTTTATTCCTTCTTTTATCCCTTTGCTTATAAGATTCGCGCAGGAATATCCTTCAGACTCGTTCTTTACATTGTTAACACAAGC
>CAZGDK010000210.1:0-2935 GCA_964525155.1 uncultured Smithella sp.
TAACACACGATCATTGTAGAATTGTCTAGCATAAGCAATCTTTTCTTCTACATCTGCTAATTCTTCTTGTAATTTCAAGAAATTTTGATTTGCTTTTAATTCTGGATAAGATTCAGCTAACATCATTATTCTACTTAATGCTTTACTTAATTCTCCTGAAGCTTCCATTTCAGTTTCTGGAGTTCTTGCAGAACTAAATTTTGATCTTGCTTCAATTACTTTTTCAAAAGTTTCTTTTTCATGTTTAGCATAACCTTTAACAGTTTCTACTAAATTAGGTACTAAATCAAATCTCTTTTTTAATTGTACATCTACTTGAGCCCATTGATCTCTTACCTTATTTCTTAATTGAACTAAACTATTATAAGTAGTTGCTACAAACAATCCTAATAAAACTATAACTGCTAATGTAACCCATAACCAAACCATATATATTCCTCCTTCAATATTATAATAATAACATATATTTATAAAAATTTATACTATTTATTTCTCAATTGAGCATTAAATTTACATTCTACTTCTTTTATTATGTTATTAAATATTATTAATACTTCATCATCTTTTAAAGTTTTATTAATATCATTAAATGTTATAGAGAATGCAATTGATTTCTTAGATTCTTCAATTCTATCACCAACATATAAATCAAATACATCAACATCTTTTACTACTTCTCCACCAATTTCATTTATTAATTTAATAACATCTGTTGATTTAATACTTTTATCAAATAAGAAAGCCATATCTTTAACTACACTTGGATATTTAGGTATATCTTTATATTTAATACTATGTGTTTTCTTAGAATACATTTTGTCTAAATCTATTTCTAATACATATACTTCATTCTTGTTAATAGATGGATTAACACATCCAATATAACCAATAAATTCATTATCTAATAATATCTTAGAAGTTTTTCCAGGATGAAATTGTTTTGGAAAATCACAATCATTATCTAAAGCATATTTTAAATTTAAATAATTAAACAAATTATCTAACATTCCCTTTAATAGATAAAAATCACACTTAACTTCATCATGTTTCCAATTATTATTAATATAATTACCAGTAATACCTATACATAACTTAGAAACTTCTTTATATGTATCTTCTTTATAAAAACTTTTTCCTACTTCATAAATCATAATATCTTTATTTTTTCTTGATACATTATAATCTATAATTTCTAATAAAGATGGTATAAGACTATATCTTAATACTTTTCTATCTTCACTTAAATAAGAACTTAACTCTATTTGTTCAAATTCATCGTTAGTAAATTTTTTAATATTATCTTTATTAGTTAATGAATAAGTAATTACTTCTGATAAACCTAGAGATCTTAATTTATTACTAATTTTCTTAATATATAAATATTTAGAACTATACTCACCTTTCTTAGTTGTAGTAATTGGCAAAGTACCAATCATATTATCATATCCATGAATTCTTCCAACTTCTTCTATTAAATCTTCTTTAATACTAATATCCAATCTTCTAGAAGGTACTAATACTTTAAATTTACTCTTAGATTCATCATAATCAAATTTTAATTTTGAGAATACTTCTTTAACATCTTTTTCATTTAATTTCATACCTAATAATTTATTAATATTATCTAATTCAACATATATAGTCTTATCATCACTATTTAAATTATTAAATCCTGCAATACCTCTTAATACCTTACCACTTGCATACTCTTGTAATAAATATGCTGCTCTATCAAGAGCTTTATCTATAACTGCAGGGTCAATTCCTTTTTCAAATCTAGCACTTGACTCACTTCTAAGTATTCTCTTAGAAGTATTTCTAATATTTAACTTATTAAAAGATGCACTTTCAATAAGAATATTTTTAGTACTATCTTCTACTTCACTAGATAATCCCCCCATTACACCAGCAATAGCTATAGGTTCTTTATCGGTAGTAATCAATATATCATTACTATTCATTACTCTCTTAATTCCATCTAATGTAGTGATTTCTTCATTCTCATTAGCCATTCTAATAACTATATTTTTATCAATTTTATCATAATCAAAAAAATGAAGAGGTTGTCCATATTCAATCATTACATAATTACTAATATCTACAACATTATTAATAGGTCTTATACCAGCAGCCATTAATCTAGCTTTTATAAATAATGGACTTTCTTTAATAACTACATCTTTAACAATTCTACTTAAATAAGCACTACAATTATCAGTATTAGATTTAATATTAACTAAATCCTTAGTCTTTTCTTTAACCTCTTTAATATTTATTTTAGGATATTCTACTTTCTTCTTATAAATAGCACCTACTTCATAAGCCATTCCTATCATACTCAATAAATCACTTCTATTAGCAGTTAAATCATATTCAATAACTACATCATCATAATTTAAATATTTTAATGCATCATCACCAACAACTGCATCATCACCTAATACGTGTATTCCTTTTTTATCTTCCTCTTTTAAATATTTAGACTCAATTCCTAATTCTGCTAAAGAACACACCATACCACATGATTCTATTCCTCTTATTTCAGTTTTTTCAATACTCATATTAGGTAATTTAGCACCCATTCTTGCAACAATAACCTTTTGATTTATATCTACGTTAGGTGCTCCACAAACAATAGTATAAACATTATCTTTTAAATCTACCTTTAATACACTCAAATGATCGGATTTAGGATGTTTATCTTTTTCTAATACCAATCCCACTACTAAATTATCAGAATCACTAATTCTATTAATACTACTATATTCATTACCAACAGAAAGCATATCATTTGCTACTTGTTCAGAAGGCACATCTATATCAACATAATCCCTTAACCAATTAGTGCTTACTCTCATTTAAATTCACCTTCAATTCTATTAAATTGTTTTACAAACCTAATATCATTAGTATAAAACATTCTTACATCAGGTAT
>CAZGDK010000211.1:0-2882 GCA_964525155.1 uncultured Smithella sp.
TATGAGAAGAAAATTTATTTTCTGCCGCAGCTCATGGCGGCGGCGGAAGCGATGAAAAAGGCGCTTTCGCACCTGGATCCCTTCTTGAAGAAAACCGAGGCGGCTCAGAAGGGGAAGGTGCTTCTGGCCACCGTGCGCGGCGACATCCACGACATCGGCAAAAATATCGTTGCGCTTCTTTTGAAAAATTACGGCTATTGTGTTATTGACCTCGGCAAAGACGTCGCCGATGCGGTGATCATTGAGGCGGCCCGCAGGGAAAAGCCCGATGTGATTGGGCTTTCGGCTCTGATGACCACCACGATGGTCCATATGAAAGAGGTGATAACGCTGGCCCGCGCCGAAGGCGTCCAGACCGATTTTCTGGTGGGCGGCGCGGTGGTGACACGGGAATACGCCAGGTCCATCGGGGCGCATTTCGCCAAAGACGGCGTGGAAGCGGTCAAGGTGGTAGGCGAGATGATTAATAAATGATGACAACGGGAGGAAACAGTTATGTCCATGGATAAAAGCATTGCCCGGGAACGTCTGGCGGAAATCATTCTGAAGCGTTCCTTTAAATACAGCGATAATCCACCCTTCACGCTGGCGTCGGGACGCCAGAGCAACTATTACTTCAACTGCAAGCCCACGACGCTGGACCCGGAAGGCATGAATCTGATCGGCGAAATACTCTTTGACATGATTTCGGACGCTGACGTCACGGCCGCGGGGGGGCTCACGCTGGGGGCCGATCCGATTGCCAACTCGCTTGCCGTCATTTCATTTCAGAAAGGCAAGCCCATCAAATCCTTCACGGTCCGCAAGGACGTGAAGGACCACGGCACCAAAAGCGCCATCGAAGGCAATGTCGTTGCGGGAGAACGGGTGGTGATCATTGACGACGTCATCACGACGGGCGGCTCCACCATCACCGCCATCGAGCAGGCGCGCAAAGGTGGCCTGGTGATCGATCGCGTCATCACGCTTATTGACCGCGAGGAGGGCGGCCGCGAAAACATCCTCGCCCATGTGGAAAAGGTGCAGTCGGTTTTTACGCGAACCGAGATCATGAACATACGCGCGGAGCTGATGGCGGGGAATAATGGGTAAAAAGTTTTTATGGATGTTGTGTTGCCTGTTTGCCTTTGCGATTTCCGGTGTGGTCTTTGTTCGATGTCCTGATGCGGCGGTTATTCCCGTGACCAAATTCCAGTCCGCCGCTCTGCAGGGCGGCGCGCCCGCCGGCTGGGCGCTGGAGACCAAGGCCGGCGCGCCCATGCTGCGCATGGAGAAGGACGGCGCGCGTTATTATCTGCGGCTGATCTCGCAGGGAAATTCCTCCTTCGGCGTGCGCACGTCCGCCCGAGTCAACGTCCGGGACTATCCAATTATCTCCTGGCGCTGGAAAGTGGACAAAATGCCCGTCGGCGGAGACGTTCGCAAGCAGGCGACGGATGATCAGGCGCTCCAGGTGTATGTTGCTTTTAAGGAAACGGGCTTTCCCGCGGTGCTCAATACGCCGGTGATCGGCTACGTCTGGGACAACGAAGCGCCCAAGGGCTGGAGCGGACGCAGTTCGCAGATCGGCGGCGACAAGCTGCGCTATATCGTTTTGCGCAATAAAACGGACAAAACCGGCCAGTGGCACACGGAGCGGCGCAATATTTATGAGGATTACAAAAAGCTGTTTGGCGACATCAACGGCGGCGAGCCCCTGGGGGTCACTACCGGCCTCCAGCTGCATATTAACTCCCAGCGGACGAAAACCCCCGCCGAAAGCGTGATCGGCGATATTTATTTCAGCAGTGAGACGCAGGACGTGGCGATTACCGAAGCGGCGAAAGAAAAAATTATCGCCCGGACGTCCGTGATTTCCGCGCCCAAACTCAAAGCGCCGCCGAAAGCGCAGTTGGACAAAACCGGCGGCACGGATTTCGGCAAGCCTGGCTGCCTGAATATCACCGTGGAATTTGGAATGGATTCCATCGAGGTGGACGCCCTGCCCGAACCCCAGGTGCAGGCGATCATGGAATATCTGGTGAAGTATCCCGGAAAGCCGCTGACGCTAACCGGCCATTCGGACAACGTGGGCGCGCGCGCCTACAACATCGAGCTTTCGAAACGTCGGGCCGAAAATGTGAAAAAATTTCTGGTTGAAGAATACAGGATCGACGCCTTGCGCCTGGTGGTCCGGGGCGTGGGGCCCGCCTGGCCGATTGCCGACAACGCGACGCCGGAAGGTCAGGCGCAAAACCGCCGCGTGACGATTCAGGATTGTCCGGAATAAAAAACACCATATCATGTCACATCAAAGGAGCAGGCGATGACGCAAGCCAGTTTTCCGCAGCCGACCATGAAAGCCGGAGACGTTGTTTCCGGATTTAAAGTATTGCGCGTGGAGCCGATTGCGGCCCTGCGCCTCACCGCGTATGAGATGGAACACATAAAGACCGGAGCGAAAGCGCTGCATCTGCACGCCTTCGAGCGCGAAAACCTCTACGCCGTGGGCTTTCGGACGCCGCCTGCGGATTCCACGGGGCTTCCGCATATTCTGGAGCATTCGGTGCTGGCGGGTTCGGAAAAATATCCGCTCAAGGACGCCTTCAAGGAACTGATCCGCTCCACCATGCAAACCTTCATCAACGCCTTTACCTATCCGGACAAGACCGTTTATCCGGTGGCCAGCCAGATTCAGGCGGATTTTTTTAATCTGGCCCGCGTTTATACGGATCTGGTGCTGCACCCGCGCATGCTCCGGGAAACATTTTCGCAGGAAGGCCATCATCTGGAATTTGCAACGCCGGGCGATATCCAAAGCGATCTGACGGTTTCCGGCATCGTCTTTAATGAAATGAAGGGCGCCTATTCGTCGCCCGATTCGCTCATGTACAAGGACATTC
>CAZGDK010000212.1:0-2874 GCA_964525155.1 uncultured Smithella sp.
ATTTCTGCTGGAATTGTCCCATTTGGCTATGCGGTACTTAACGATTAACAGGGCGATTGGCGGGATAGTCTTGTGAGAAGGACGGTAGAGGTGCGATGAATGAACTCTCACTCTTTAGCGGTGCAGGAGGCGGGTTACTTGGAACAAAACTCCTCGGATGGAACCCAATCGGATACGTTGAGTGGGACGATTACTGCCAACGGGTCATCGCAGCCCGAATCAAGGATGGACTCCTGCCAAACGCCCCTATATTCGGCGATATCAGAACATTCATTGATTCGGGATGTGCGGAGCTTTACCGAGGGATTACGGATGTTGTCACAGGGGGATTCCCCTGCCAGCCGTTCAGTGTCGCCGGAAAACAGAAGGGAGCCGAAGACAAAAGGAATATGTGGCCGGCCACAGCAACCGTCGTTGGAATTGTCAAACCCCGATTTGTACTGTTTGAAAATGTGCCGGGAATCCGCAAGTATCTGCCAGTGGTTGTCAAAGACTTGCGCCGACTTGGGTATGAAGTTTCAAGACCCCTCATCCTTGGGGCAGACGATGTTGGCGCGCCGCACAGGAGGAAAAGGGTCTGGATTGTGGCCCACAATGGCCTACGGAAGCCAATGGAATTACCCGGGAGCCTCAAAGAATGCCGGAACCGGATTAGCGACAGCGGTCAAGATGTGGCGGACTCCATCGGCGACGGAAGCGGATCACGGTGGTCCAAATGCGAGGGACAGTAAAGGCGGATTGCATCTTTCAGCTCAAGTAATGTGGCCGACTCCAAAGTCCCAAAACGCCAACGGCAGCGGGGTGCATGGAAATGGGGGGCTTGATTTGCAGACGGCCGTTGACAAATATAAAATACGGATCGCGCCAGCGATTTCGGAAGAGGATTTTGTCCAGTTTGCCGAAAGCCTCAATCCCGATTGGGTCGAATGGCTGATGGGATGGCCGATCGGTTGGACCTCGCCAGCACCAATCACCGAACTGCAATGGCTCAATTGGTCCGTTGATCCTGCGGATGTCGGGACTGTCCCAAGGGTTGCAACGGGCGTGAAGGATCGAGTCAACAGGTTAAAGGCTCTGGGGAATGGCCAAGTGCCGAAGTGCGTGGCGACGGCATGGAATCTACTAACGCAGGAGAAATGAAATGGAAACCTTTTGGATGATTTGGAACGAGAAGGGGACGGCTCCGAGGGTCAAGCACACGTGCATACGGGCAGATCCCACAATGCTGGTCTATGACGCCACAGAACAGCCCTGGACGGACGACTACGGTGTTATCGTAAGTCCACACCGAGAACGCGCTATATGCAATCTCGAACCACGCGATTACAAGATTGAAAATGCCATGTTGATATGCGCCGCTCCGCCGCTCCTCAAGGTCGCCCAAAAGCTAATGCTGTGGATGGAAGAGTGCATGGCCGCGTGCGATTTTAACCAGGATGACATGGACCTGTACCACGAGCTTCGCCAGACGATCAGAACAGCGGGCGGGTTTTCGTCCGAAACGCACTGGTGGCAAGGGCCGTGCATATGCCACGCATGTGGCCACGCATGGCGGGGTGTTGTGGAAATCCCCGTCGAGACTACCAGTCCGCAGATTCCACTTGAGTGTGGCGAATGTCACCAGATGACGGGAGGTCCGGCATAATGGAACCCTATGACGACCCCAAAAATGATTTAAATTCTCGAAAGTATCATACTGGGAAAAAATGTATCGAAGATGGCTGTTCCGGGATGGCCGGGACAGCATGGTCTCCATATTGGTGTCAACCGTGTAATGCTAAGAGGATGCGGAGAATTGATTTGGCGCTTCAAAAACTTCTAAACAGAGCTTCAACCCTAATCCAAGGAGAAGAGTGATGTCTGATCAAAACGAATGTGTAAAGGAACAGTGTGGAGTACCAATTGGAAATCATTACATCGGAGGCGCAAAATGAAAGAAAAACGTTGGCTTGGACCGAAGAAATATGAGCTTCACTGCTTTTATTGTGGTGGGTTTCATACGACTGGGAATTGTCCGCAAATTGTAAAGGAGATGAATGGGTGGAAATATGACCGGTCTTGCCCGGAAACTGGCCATATAAAAATTGTTCCAAATGGAGATGAATACCCGACTGTACTTGCGTTTAATGGATATCACTACCGTGTAGTCGGATTATGGGGAGTGCCAGGGAAACTGCTTTGGCTCGAACTACAGAGATTCTACGGGGATACTATTGTGGCCGCAACTTTTTGTCCAGATGAACTAATGGAGATGGATTTGGGTATGAGCGATGATGAGCAGTTAAGCTCCTGGCTTGGTGGCCTTCCGTTTCTCTCGGATAGTCCACCGGAATTTAACGGCTCCGAAGCGGAAGTTGATGTCAAAACCACTACCGATGAGTCGTTATGATAAGGGTTGCACAAGGGGAGGCGAGATGACTAAACACACACCGGGACCGCACCAAATAAAAAGGATAAATAATGAAGGATCTTGAATTGACCGACCCAATACTACTTGACTTGGTCCGGCTGGAGTCGGCCCGGCAGATCGGGAAGTGGGGCATCCAGGACCGGCATCCGTTTGAATGGCTGGCATACCTGTCGGAGGAATTCGGCGAGGTTTCGAAAGCCATCAATGAGGCGGTATACAGAAATGGCCCGGCCTCTGATGTCGTCAACGAAGCCATCCAGGTGGCGACCCTGGCGCTTAAAATTGCGGAGATGTACCGGGCGATCAGTGTCCCTGCTCGGCTCCTCGGAAAGGGGGAACTCATGATATGAAAAACAGAATTGACATTGAAAACGGAAGATATTGGGACCGTGCGCTCAGTTTAGTTGATCCATGAGCGATGATGAATTAATTCAAGCCGTCGCCGATCTATGGGTGGAAAACGG
>CAZGDK010000213.1:0-2702 GCA_964525155.1 uncultured Smithella sp.
TTTCGCCCGACTATGGCGGACTAAATCTACGGCATGGATGTCTTATGCCAGAAGGTCCGTCCGGCATAGTCGAAAAAGAGGAGGTCAGGTTGTCAACCGCGCGAGGCACTCGTCGCAGATGAACGCCGGCGAATCATCGACCTTGCAGCAGTTCAGGAAAATAAACGCCCGGTCACATACAGCGCACCGGGTCGATAGGGGGGTGTTCCGGGCGAGGATGGTGACGGTTGTCGGGGGCCGGCGGAACTTCCGCTGACACCCGGGGCAGCAGATCATGTCTGCCGTTGACTTGGTCTGCCACTCGTAGCCGCACCTGGGGCAGATGACCATTTTACCCCCTACCGAATATTTTGTATCTGGTGTCATCCGGGATGATAATGTCGAACCGGTTGCCATTACGGTATCCGTTCAGCATCCCGCGCTTGGGATCATACCGTGGATCGGCCAGTCGATCTGGCCCAACATATACACTGTCAAACTCGATCCGGGACCGTGCGGCACCCCCGTCAATGTCGGTCTGTATCGTCGTGTGTGTCGTCGCAGTGATCGTGACCGCGCCTTGGGTCCAAGTGTGCCGCATCTACTCCATCTCCTCTGTCATTAGCGCGATCGCATCCTTGTCCCCGGACATCTCAATCGCCGCCTCGCGATCGTCGTCGTCCCGGGCCTCCACGGCCGCAGCGATCCAGCAGACCTTACCACAGATCGTGCAGCCCCCATTTGTGGCGAGGATGTGGCAGGTACCGTCGATCGCGTAGACCGGGATCTCGTCAAGGCCGGCTGCACGGGCGGCCGCGATCCGGTGGCTCCCTGTCAGGGCGATGTATCCATTCCCATTGTCGATGGCGAGGATTGGGCGGCCGGTCCACCCGTGCTCAACCATGCTCTCGGTCAACGCGGCGAGCTTGGCAGCGTCGCGGGGCTCGTGCAGGGGGATGATCGATCCGATCCAGGCAGTAGTTGTCTCCATGTGTCTTACCTCTAACTACTATTTGTAGTTAAGGTATAAATAATTTGTTGTTTGTCACGCCCCTGCCGATTGGGCATATGCCAAGTAGGTCTGCCGGATCTTGTCGCGGTGATGATACCGGATGCACCAGTTCGGGGGATCGTGATCGAGCCACCCGCGCCGGAGTTCATGCTCGGTTGCCGCCATCGATGCCATTGCTTTCTTGAGTCTGCCCGGGGGGGCCGAGCACTTGAACAACTGGATCTTGCGAGTGTACCCGTCGCCCTCAAAGAACCACTTCCAGAATGTTTGATACCGGTCGTAATAGTCGTCGGTGAGGGGAGCGATGCAGAGCGGCGCCGCTGGGTCCGGGACAAACGCCGTAAAGCTCAGTTGCAGCGCGCCCTTCTTGATATCGTGGCGAGCTCTCCGGACCACGTCGTAGAGCTCGCCCCAGTCGGCATCAGTCTCCCCGGGAAGTCCCGCGATCAGAAACCACCGTACTCCGATACCTGCGTTGAGAAGGTCGCAGGTAAGGGCGTATAACTTGTCAGTCGGGATCGGTTTCCCGATGCACTTGCGGAGCCTGGCTGACGGGGACTCGACCCCGATCCGCACCGACTTGACGCGACCGACGAGTGGGCCGACGCCGTCGCGCATGATCTCGCGAAGCTGGCTGTAACTGGCGCTAAATGCTTCCGTCTTTGGGATCCCCCCGAATGCCGCGAGTGCGGGCGCGTCGTTGGTGACGACGTTGACCCGTTGACCTGCCCGCACCAGCCCGGCATAGGTCTGCGAGACGTCACTTGGATCGTGCTCAGAGTAAGGTTGGCACCATCCCGTCTGGCAGAAGAGGCACGCCTTGCGGCAACCGCGCGACGCGTACACATGCACGATCCCGTCCTCCCCCATTGTCGGGGGGCAATCGTATGGGAACTCGTAATCCGGCGTCACCTCTCGGCAACTGCCGGGGATATAACAGTTGGGGAGCGATTGGAGGCCAACGACGCCGTCTCGCACGAGGGCCTCGATGAACCTACGCCCCTCGCCGACGCAACCGTAATCGATATACGGATCGAATATGCGCGGGGAATACATGCCATACCCGCCGAGTACGACCGTCTGACGCAGCCTGTTTGCAGCGAGCGGGGCGATTCCGTTAGCCTTTAGAGCCGAGGGGACGCAGGTATATTCCTGCGGGCTTACGACAGTTGTCAGGACCACGTCTGCGTCGGGTGCATTATCGGTCAATGTCGCTCCCTGGCGGAGCAGTTCCCACTCGACGTACCGGGCAGATAATCCGAAATAGTGCCTGCCCGGCTTGCGGGCGTTGGCATCGATCACGGCGTAGACTGTTCCATCCATGCTTCCGCTGCCTCCCTCGTTGATGAATACGGCAATGACTTGATCATTGCAACCCATCGCGCAGCCACGGGGCGAGGGCATCCAAACTCCACGTCTCCGATGATGCATCGCACCTTGTCACTCGGCTCGACCCGATCCCACGGGCTGCTACCAGCGCGATCGTCCTTGTCGACTGACTCCCCTGCTCCGAGAATCATACCGGAATAGTCCGATTGTTCGGCTGCGATAGAGTTGAGCAGGGCCGAGACCGGTTCGTTCTCGGTCGCGATGCTTTCCATGAGCCCGGCGAGCATCTGCTTGTCCGCCTCAGCCATTGCGGAGATCGGGTCGAATGTCGCGAGGATCATCGCCTCCTCCTCCTCGGAGAGGTCGACGACGTTGACCGGGA
>CAZGDK010000214.1:0-2620 GCA_964525155.1 uncultured Smithella sp.
CCGGGGATTACACGACGGTGCTGGCGGCGGCGGTTTTTGTTTTCTGAAAACAAAAATTCAAGGGAGGAAATACTTATGAATGGTGCAAATCGCAGCGGAAGAGGAAATGGCGGCGGGCAGGGAATGGGCGGCGGCCGTGGCCGTAAGGGCGGACCGATTGCCGGCGGCGCGGTGGGCACCTGCCGGTGTCCCAATTGCGGCCATGCGCAGCCGCATGAACGAGGCGTTCCCTGCACGCAGATTCAGTGCCCGAAGTGCAAGACGGCGATGATTCGGGAATAGAAAAGAAGAAAGAGAGTATGACATGAAAATAGCAATCACGACATCAGGCAAAGACTTAAACGCACCCCTGGACAGCCGTTTCGGCCGTGCGCCTCTATTTTTAATCTATGACCTGGACGCCAAGACTTTTGAGGTTGTCGATAACGTGCAGAATTTGAACGCGGCGCAGGGGGCGGGCATCCAGTCCGCGCAGAATATCGCGCGACTGGGCGTCAAAGCGCTGGTGACGGGCCATTGCGGTCCCAAGGCGTTTCGCGTTTTGCAGGCGGCGGGCATAAAAATCTTCAACTGCGACGCCGCGACGACAGGAGAAGCTCTCGATTTATACAAATCCGGCAAGCTTCCCGAGGCGGCGGACGCGGACGTGGAAGGCCACTGGGTATGAGCGAATCGTGTGAAATCCTCTACAGGTCGATCGGTGTCATCCACAGCGAACACAAGGTGCCTCAGGAAACACCGATTCAGCCGGTTTACGCCAAAGGCTGCAAGGGGTACGTTGAGGTGTGTTCCGAGTTTGCCGAAGGCCTGAAAGATCTGGACGGTTTTTCTCATATCTATCTGATTTATTCTTTTCACCGCTGCCGCGAGGTGAAATTGACGGTCAAACCGTTTTTACAGGATGTCGACCGCGGGATTTTTTCGACGAGAGCGCCGTTTCGCCCCAATTCCATCGGTTTAAGCGTTGTCGAGCTTTTGAAAATGGAAGGCAATGTTTTATATTTCGACGGCGCCGATATTCTCGACGGGACGCCGCTTCTGGATATCAAACCCTACACGGAAAAGTTCGATTTGCATGACGTGAAAAGAAGCGGCTGGCAGGATGAGGTGGACGAAAAAACCGCTCACAAGCGCGGTAAGAGAGGATACCGGTCATCATGAAATCTTCTTTGGAATGTATTCCCTGTTTTGTGCGTCAGGCGGCGCAAGCGGTTGAAATGTCGGTTTCCGACGACGAAGAACGCAAGCGGCTGATGCGCGCCGTTCTGGAATGGATGCGCGATATCGATCTGGATGCGTCTCCGCCCGCTGCCGTCCAGTTGATTCACCGCCGCCTGCGCGGTCTTCTGCCGTCGGACGACCCGTACCGCGATGCCAAGGACCGTCAAAACGGTCTTGCTGCTCGGCTGATGCCGTCTATCCGAAGGCGCATTGCCGAATCGTTCGATCCTCTGACCATGGCCGTGCGTTATGCCATTACCGGCAACATCATTGACTTGGGCGCCAAAAACAACATCGGAATGGGCGATATTTACTCCGAGCTGCAAAGCGCGCCGATTCAGCCGGTATTCGGCGATCTTTCCGAATTCAAAAAAAAAGTATCCGAAGCCCGGAATATTCTGTATCTGGCTGACAATGCGGGAGAAATATTTTTCGACCGCCTGCTTATCGAACAGTTGACCGGCGCAAGCGTTACGCTGGCCGTTCGCGGCAAACCGGTGATTAACGATGCGACCCGCGAAGACGCCCTCGCGGCGGGATTGGACGAGATTGCCGGAATTATCGACAACGGTTCGGATGCGCCGGGAACCATCTTGTCGGACTGCACCGCCGAATTCCGAAGGCATTTTGACGAAGCGGACATGATTATCGCCAAAGGGCAGGGAAACTACGAGGCCCTCTCGGATGAACCGTGCAATATCTTCTTTTTGTTTCGTACGAAATGCCCGGTTATCAGCCGCCGTTCAGGCTTCTCCGTCGGAACATACGTGGCCATGCGCCGCGACGCGCCCGAAAAGGAAAGGCGTTAGATGAAGCCGGTTCTGATTGCCTATGAACTCAAAAAACATGCGCCGTTTACAGCGTTCGGCACGATCACGGGCATGATCGTGATGGCGGCGATTGTGCAGTTTCATGTGTCGCGGGAAATTTCCAATGCGCTTTTCTGGTTTTTTCATCCCCTGCATGTGCTTTTGAGCGCGCTGGTCACCACCGCCATGTACCGGAATCACTCCGAAGGCGGGTTCGTGCGCACGCTGATTATTGGTTATGTCGGATCAGTCGGCATTGCCACGTTAAGCGATTCGCTGATGCCCTTTGTCGGGGAATGGCTTCTGGATCTCCCCCATCGCGGCGTGCATCTGGGGTTTATCGAAAAGTGGTGGCTGGTCAATCCGCTGGCTTTTGCCGGAATCGGTCTGGGGTATGTTATTTCGCATACAAAAATATCGCATGCCGGGCATGTGCTCATCAGCACCTGGGCGTCAATTTTTCATGTGACAATGGCGCTGGGGGCGTCCGTGGATGTGGTTACAGCCATTCTGATCGCCGTCTTTTTGTTTCTGGCCGTCTGGGTGCCCTGCTGCACGAGTGATATTATCTTCCCGCTATTGTGGGTGAA
>CAZGDK010000215.1:0-2616 GCA_964525155.1 uncultured Smithella sp.
GTGGGTTCGATTCCCATGCACTTCCGCCATTTTATTAATAATATCAATATCTAATATAAAAACTAAGCAAGAACATGGTAAGAACATGGTAAGAACATTCAGTTCCGAAATCGCAATCTAAAAATACGTGATCCGGATTTATTCCTGAAGCTCATGGATTCGACGCTTGCTTATTACGACGAAAACCAATGATACCGGATGCAGTCCCAATCAACATCATTTTTAAAGGAACAGATCTGAATGGCCATCCACATGATTCCGGTCAATAAACTCAGCGCAGGAGCCCTCAAAGGTGTTATCGAGGAATTTATTTCTCGAAGCGGGACTGATTACGGCGCGGTTGAGTCTGACCTGGAAACAAAATTCAGGCAGGTCAAATCCAGGCTCAAGGACGGTTCGGCAGTGCTTGTCTTTGACGACCAAACCGAAACCGCCAATATATTTCTGGCCGATGATCCTGTCCTGAAAAAGCAGGGGAAGACATCCGGGTAATCGGGAAGCAACATGCTTTAGCTACTGCCGAAAGAATGACGCCATGAAAAAAGTCATATTATTGGTCGACATGAACGCCTTTTATATCAGTTGCGAGATGACCAGAAACAGGTCCCTTATCGCTGTTCCCGCCGCTGTCGCCGGAGATCCGAAGAAGCGTTCGGGCATCATTCTGGCTGCGAACTACGAGGCAAGGGCGTACGGCGTCAAAACCACTATGGTTATCCACGAGGCCCTGAAACTCTGTCCCAAGCTGATCCTGGTTGGGCCGGACCACCCCTTCTACCATCAGAAATCGGAGGAAGTCATGGCCCTGCTGTCAAATTACACGCCTGTCCTGGAACAAAACAGCATTGACGAGGCCTGGCTGGACATGACAGGGACCGAGGGACTTTTTGGCGATCCCATTTCGGCCGCCAGGCGCATGATGGATGAAATTAGAAACCAGCTCGGCCTTCCGTGTTCCATCGGTATAGCCCCGAACAAGTTCCTCTCCAAAATGGCGGCGGAAATGAAAAAGCCCCTCGGCATCACGGAACTGTGGGAGGAAGACGTCCCGGTTAAACTCTGGCCGCTCCCCGTAAAGGAAATGTATGGCGTCGGCGCAAAAACCGCTGGCAAGCTCAACGCCATGGGCATAAAGACGATCGGCGACCTCGCGAAGTTCGACGTAAACCTCATTGTCAAAACATTCGGGAAGGCCGGGATTGACATCCATCAGCACGCAAATGGAAAAGACGATTTTCCCGTTTGCGCCCGCAGAGACGAAGACATGAAGTCCATCGGGCGGTCAACGACACTGCCGGAGGACATATCCGACATCGAGAAAGCAAAACGGGTCCTCATGGAGCTTGCCGACGACGTGGGCATGACGGCAAGAAAGCATGATAAAAAGGGCCGCACGGTCCACATCACCCTGAAATATTCCGATTTCCGGACAGTCACGAAACAGGCGACGGTGCCGGCGACCTGCACGACCCGGGAGATCTACCAGGCCGGTTGCATTCTGCTTGAGCAATGCTGGAACAACCGGCTTCCGGTAAGGCTCATCGGGATCAGTCTCTCTGGTTTCCGGGAAGACAGCTCAACCGACCAGTTGTTGCTTTTTGATCAAACGGAAGAACCTCCGGAAAAAGATAAAAGCAAACAAATTGACAAGATCATGGACAGGATCAGGAATAAGCATGGCGCGGAAAGCATAACATTCGCCGCGTTGGCCAAGAAAGAACCATACGACAAGTGATTCATGGTATCAAGGGAGACAGGTGATAAATTGTGGTTGCAGGCGGTCGATCAATTTGGAATAACATGAGAGAAGCGTTAGATAAAGGCGACATTGATACAGCCGTCAGTTATTTTTATAAGAATACCAAGGACAATTATAGAAAATTGTTTTCGTCTTTTCCCAAGAAAACATTGTCAGAGATGTCACGTGAACTCAGTGAAATTAATATGGTTGATGTCCGGGGTAATCGTTCTGCGATATACGAGATCCTATGCATTAGAAATGGGAAAAAGTATTCCTTCCAACTGGAATTTATAAAAAACTGTGATGATGAATGGAAAATAAATTCTTACTAATATGTCGGGAATTTAGGGTCAGGAATTCCGAGAAATCGAGAGGATAAATCTCGAAGAGCACCCGGCGTCCTGCCAGTGAATCGCTGAATTTGCATCGGATTTCCAGGGTGGAGGAACCGGAGACAATCACTAATCATACTAACGCCATTGAGAAAATAGGCGGAAAGCTGCTTTGTGAAACCGTTGAAATCCGTCTGGAATAAACCGGTCATGTCTTCACCGGATGACAAATGTTCCTTCTCCGAACGGGCGATCGTCCACTAAAACAATGACGCGATAGGTCCCGGCGGGCCATTGGCCGGGGGTCTTCCAGCCCCAGCTCTGGGTAATCCAGGCGGTCCACCAGTCTTTGCGGACGGTAAACGGACGCACCACCTCGCCGCGCATGCTTCCGTCGGGATTGAAAAACTGCCATTTGAACGTATAGGTTTGATCCGTCGTTTGCCACAGATTGTTTTCCATATTTACACGGCAGTAAATATAGCGGGATGTCGCCCCGGCGAATTGAGTCGTATAGGTTTTTGTTTTTTCCTGAACGGCGGA